>JAJDXV010000100.1 GCA_022823085.1 Candidatus Poribacteria bacterium | reverse complement strand
TTCCGTTGTGCGAGGGCTGTTCAGTAACTACTTAACTCTTAATTACTTTACACCTTATTCCCCACCTGCGTAGCAGGTGGGGCTGCCCCAAAATTGGGGACTACTTAACTGACAATTACAAAACTTTATGCTAAAAAATGGCAGCATCAACCGTTCAAGCTGTTCCTAAACTCTACGATGTGATTATATGGCTTCTGGGACGTGTGGAGAAATTTCCGCGTTCCCAGAAGTTCACCCTCGGAGACAGAACTGTGAACCTCGCATTGGATACGCTTGAACTGCTCATTGAAGCCACTTATACCCGGGATCGACTGCCTTTGCTACGGAAAACTAACGTGCAATTGGAGAAACTTCGTTACTTGATTCGGATCTGCCACGACTTCAAGTTGCTTTCACCAAAGCAGTATGCCTACATCTCCGGTGAGATCAACGAAGTCGGCAAATTGGTCGGTGGATGGATACGGAGCCAATCAAACGCATCATGAAAACGCACAACCGTTTTTTTCAAAAAATTTGTTCGTTTGAGAACCTCCTCAGTGCCGCCCGGAAGGCGCAGCGCGGAAAGCGGTTTCAGGCAGCAGTCGCGCAGTTCAACTTCCATCTGGAAAAAGAATTGTATCGTTTACAAGAGGAGTTGCAAACGCAGATATATCGCCCGGGACCCTATTATGAGTTTCACGTCTATGAACCGAAGTTACGGAAGATTAGCGCGGCACCCTACCGGGACAGAGTCGTACATCACGCCCTCTGCAATGTCATTGAGCCGATTTTCGATCCGACGTTCATCTTTGATACTTACGCCTGTCGAAAAGGCAAGGGGACCCACAAAGCGGTGGACCGGTTCACCGAATTCAGCCGCAAGAATACCTACGTTCTGAAGTGTGACATCAAAAAGTATTTTCCTTCTATTGACCATGAGATCCTTAAGACGCAGTTTCGCCGAAAGATTCGGGATACACAAGTGTTGTGGTTGATCGATCTCATCGTTGATAGCAGCAATCCACAAGAATATGTCCATGAATTTTTTGAAGGCGATGATCTGCTAACGCCGCTCAACCGTCGGCGCGGTATTCCCATCGGTAATCTGACGAGCCAGTTCTTTGCGAATATCTACCTTAACGGGTTTGATCATTTCGTTAAAGAAGACCTAAGATGCCGGTCCTACATCCGCTATATGGATGATTTTGTCGTGCTTGAGAGGGATAAAGCACGTCTACACCAAGTGAAAGCGGAGATGGATGCCTACTTGGCACGGTTGCGTCTAAGGTTACACGCCCACAAGTGCCAAGTTTTTCCTATCAAAGATGGCACAGATTTTCTGGGGTATCAGGTTTTTCCGACGCATCGTAGGCTTCGTCCATCTTCTGTGCGGCGTGCCAGACGGCGATTACGGCGGCTGCGAGAAGATTACGAGCATGGCAAAATTTCGTGGGACGATGTGAATCACGCGGTCCAAAGTTGGCTCGGACATGTCAAGCATGCGGATACTTATGGGCTCCGCCGGGCAATCTTTTCGCAGACCATTTTTCGGCGTTCCTGATACATGTGTAGGGGCGAGGTTCCCTCGCCCGATAGATTTTCGATTGTAGACAGATCAATCTAAAGCGTGCCGCTTTCCGGCGTTCTCACGTTGGAAGCCCACGAGGTTTCAAGCCGAGGTTCCCGCGTGCTGCGCGGCGGTGCCTGGAACAATAATGCAAATAACGTGCGCGTCGCCAACCGCAACAACAATACGCCAACGAATACGAACAACAACATCGGATTCCGTTGTGCGAAGACTCTTGTCGAAAAAGCATTTTCGGATTGCCAGAGTTGGTATGCCTCCGAGGTAGGCGAGTCATATCAAGCGTGCACCTTTGAAGAGTCCAAGGCTTGGGACCTGAGTTCATCTCTCTGAGATGAGCCGAAGATACAATCCGAGGCGTGATGGTGAGTAGGCTTTCTGCCGAATGCCATCACACCTCTTTTTTTCAAATGCTAAGGTTAATTACGGGCAGTCAGGAAGTGTCGCATGTCGGTGTCGTTCTTTCTGCCAATTTATCAATAAATGAAGAACCTCAGCTTACGTCCATCCTAACCGAGTTGGCGTTAGTATATCAATAGGAGATTAAAAAAGAAATGCTAAAAGTTCATCAACACTTCAGGAACCTCTTCGTTATTGCCGTCTTGTTTTCTTGCCTTTTGGCACTTATAGGATGTGGTGGTCCCAGCAGCCACATAAAACCATATTATGCACCTGATCTGTCTAAAACTCAGGAATCAGATGTTGAGATTAATACGCCAATCAAATATCGGATTATCCTAATCGGAGATGCAGGGGAACCGAAAAATGGCGAACCGGTTCTTAAAACACTCGGCGAATGGGCGAAAAAGTACGCTGAAAAAACCAGTATCGTTTTTTTAGGCGATAATATGTATGATCAAGGCTTAACGCAAAAGAAGCGTCACGAGGCGGATGCCAAACTGGGTCCACAGTTAGCTGTCGTCGAAGCAAGTCAAGCACACGGCCTGTTCATCCCCGGCAACCACGACTGGGAAAAGGGACGCAAAGGTGGACATATTACACTTATGGCGCAAGAGGAATTCATCAAGAAACGCCTTGAGACAAGGCCTCAACGTGAGCACCCCGTTTTTCTACCCGAGTGTGGTAAGCCAGGGCCTAGAATGCTGGAACTTCCCACAACCGCGCCCGCCGTTCGACTGATTGTCTTGGATACGCAGTGGTGGCTTCATAAATATCAAAAACCACGCAAAGATCCCGAGACAATCATAGCGGACCTCAAAAAGCTATTAATGACCGAACTGCCGGCTGTTGTCGTCGGACACCATCCAATAGAATCGTATGGGAAACACGGTCAGTCGAAGAGGCCTGTGTTTAATCGCCAGGATCTCAATGGAAAGCACTACAAGTCCATGATAAATCATCTCAACGACGCGTTTTCGATATTGGGAACAGGCAAGACACCTCTGTTAATCTATGCTGCCGGACATGATCATTCTCTGCAGGTTTTGAAGGGACGTACTACCGATTATCTCCTGGTCAGTGGTGCTGGTTCAAAACTATCGCGCGTGGGGGATGGGGACAATACGCTATTTGCCCATGAACATACCGGCTTCATGGTCATAGATTTTCTGGAAAATGGTAAAGTTGTGTTGCGCGTGGTTGAACCTGCCGATAAAGAAGTCGTGTTTCATCACTGGCTGAAACGGTAACGTTTTCCGTGAGTTTCCTGAACCTATAGTTCTGCTTTTTGGAGGCAGCAACAACGGAGACCCAAAGGGGACTTACGCGAACCCTATAGACCAGTCCTTGCATACTACGGTTATTGTTGGTCCATAAGGAGTTGACAAATGAAAACGATTTTGGAAGCGAAAAAAGACTTCACAGCCCGTTACTTGTCCGAAGAAGGTTTTGTCGGGGTAGGTATCGGTCGTTGTGAAGATTCCGATACTTTACAGGTTTATGTGGAAGGTCCAGATTTCCCTATAGTGCAAGCACTTAAAAATCAGGCAATTTATGAAGGATTCCCTGTGATTGTAGAAGTGACAGGGAAGGCGCACGCCCATTGAGGTCGCCAGAGTAGGTATGCCTCTGAGGTAGACGAGTTATATCAAGCGTGCACCGTTAAAGAGTCCAAGGCTTGGGACCTGTGTTCATCTCTATGAAGGTTAGCGAAAAATAAAACACGAGGTGTGATGGTAAGTCGGTTTATTGCCGAATGCCATCACGCCTCTTTTTTTGCTGAAGGAAAAAATATATGCAATTCGGCAGTGTATAGGGTATAATTATTAAGAAATACCCTACAGATGTAGAATCTAAAACGTTCCGTGCATATAGAAGGTCGGAGAAAGCGATGCTGAATCAGTCGAAGACAGAAGTGAACCCCTACACAAACCTGTCTTTTATGGAAAAAATTAAAAGAAGATACGATTTAACACCGTCAGTCACCCTTATCCTCGGATTGACAGTGCTTTTCTTTCTCGTATTTCTCATATATCCCCTCCTCTATGTTTTCAAAGAAGCGTTCTGGATAGAAAGTAAATTCACGCTCGCCTACTTCAAGCTGATGGTGACCGATCCGAATATCCGCGAACTGGTTATCAACAGTTTCAATATCGGTATAATGGTCACGATCGTAACGAGCATCATCAGCCTTCCGCTCGCCTATTTTCTGACGCGCTTCCGATACCCGGGGCGCAATATGTTACGCTCTGTCATCCTAATCCCAATGATTATGCCGCCTTTTGTGGGTGCGATCGGCATGCAGAAGTTGTTCGGATTATACGGAAGCATCAACATGTTTCTCGTAAAACTCGGACTCATTGATATGACCGGAACGATTGACTGGTTCGCTGGTGGTTTCTGGGGCGTGGTAATGCTTTCAACGCTGCACCTGTATCCGATCATGTATCTCAACATCGTCGCAGCACTCGCAAACGTTGATCCGAGTTTAGAGGAAGCCGCGGAAAATATGGGCGCATCGCGTTTCCAAGTCTTCCGTCAGATAACACTCCCGTTAATGATGCCGGGGTACTTCGCGGGTGCGATCCTCGTTTTTATCTGGGCGTTTACCGATCTCGGTACACCTTTGATGTTCAATTACAATGACGTTGTCGCGGTACGAATCTTCCGACAAGTGACTGAGGCGAACACCAACCCGATGGGGTACGCGCTCGTTGTCTTGATCATTGTCCTGACAGCACTCGCCTTCTATGTTTCCAAACGCTGGACAGGGAGTAAACACTATGAGATGCTCGGTAGAGGACACGTGACTTCACGCGAAACGGACGCAAGATGGGGCATGCGTAGCATTATCTATCTCTTCATCGGCGGGTTGACGTTTATGGCACTCTTACCACATATTAGCGTCATCCTCGTCTCTTTAACACCAGATGCGAGCCAGTGGCAGTTGAGCGTTTTACCCAAATCGTGGACTTTCGCACACTATATCGAGACCTTCACACACGACGACACATTACCGAGTATCCTCAACAGTCTTAAATATAGTATTTTCAGCACCTTATTAGCACTCTTAATCGGCGTTGTGGTATCTTATCTATTAACCCGTAAACGTCTCCCGTTCCAAAATTTGTTGGATGCTATCGCGATGTTGCCGTTAGCGTTGCCGGGGGTTGCAATCGCGTTCGGATATATGGGTAGCTTCGCCGATACAACGCTTTTACTGCGATATTTCCCTGACGGATTGGTTGCTGTCATAGACCCGCGGAAGAACCCGACGTTTCTGCTAATTATCAGTTACGCCGTACGACGATTGCCGTATATGCTACGTTCCATCTATGCTGGGCTCCAGCAGACAAGTGTGTCTTACGAAGAAGCATCACAAAACATGGGAGCGACACCGCTTCGGACACTATATAAGATTACGTTACCTTTGGTTATCGCGAATATCCTCGCCGGTGCGATCCTTGTTTTTTCGTTCTCTATGTTAGAGGTCAGTGACAGTCTCATCTTAGCAATGCAGGATAAGTACTATCCGATCACAAAAGCGATCTGGGCACTCTCGCAACGTCCCGACCACGGTCCGTATACGGCAAGCGCGTTGGGTGTGGTAGGGATGTTAATCCTGATTGCGTGTCTCTTGGGCGCAGGACGTGTACTCGGCGGAAAGTTAGGCGAAATTTTCCGAATTTAGCAATGACAGGACTTACGCACGCGGCTCTTTTGTAGCACAAACTTCCCAGTTTGTGACACTAAAACGCTCTGTTTTCCGAGAAATCTCAGCGAATAGAAAACAGACTGCAGTCAAAAGTGCGTAAGTCCTGAATAATAAACAAGCGTAAATTATCTGGCAACAACAGGCTGTGTAAATATTCTGGCAGCGTTACCATGGCGGAGCGATCTAAGACATAGCACTCCGCTGGAGTGCATTTATCGCTGACATCGGCCACTATAGACATATCACGCCTCTGGCGTGAGAAGAGCCTAACCTTTCCAAACGCCTCTTTGCTCCAGCGGAGCAATATGTCTATAGAAAGGAGAGCTCCCTTCTCGCACTCCAGCGGAGTGCTATGTCCACAAACCTGTCCATTAAAAAAAAATCAATATGCTGCCAAAAACTTTACACACCCGCAACAACAGAAGACTTTGAAAGCAAAGTGATTTTATGCTAAAATATGAAGAAATAAACATATCATGAACGAAAGTAAGCGGCAGCACATAGATCAGGTTTGTCAAGCCGCTGGATATCAACCTACGATCCTCTGCACCCCTGCAGAATTAATTGAGGAAATGACAATGAAAGAAAAACCGCATCCACCTATGGATCCTGTCCTTGAAGAGTGTTACCGGATGAAGGCAGAATTCAACGCTCGGTTCAAAACCATGCAGGAACTTGTCGATTATTTGAAAGCGGAAAATATTAAGAATAAAGCGGAAGGTTGGAAATATGTATCCTTACCGCCAAAACGCCACAAACAAGACTAATATGTGTTTACGCACTTGTCCTGGACCCCTTATTATTCGTATTTTAGTGGTAGGAAAGATATAGTAATGTATGCAGGGCATTGGCGATTGCCCTGTTTTTTTTCTATTACCACTCGAAAAACAGTGACGGTAGATTACGCCCGTTTGACTTCAGAAAACGATTAAGAACTCTGAGACTTGGAAAGAGAAAATACAATGGATATTTTGCATAGCATTCGCGATGCGTTGTTAGAAGCACAAGACGTACTCAACCGGTTCGTCCAAAATCCTGAGAATATCGCAACCATCGCGCAGACAGCAGAGATGATGCAAGACGTGTTTGCACGTCAAGGCAGAATCTTCACATGTGGGAATGGCGGCAGTTTATGCGATGCCGTCCATTTCGCCGAGGAATGCACCGGAAAGTTTCGAGATGTGCGGACTCCGCTCCCAGCAATCGCACTCAGCGATGCCGGACATATCACCTGTACCGCAAACGATTTCGGATTCGCAGAGGTCTTCGCACGTCCACTATCGGCACTCGGACATCCGGGGGACCTACTCGTCGCGATCTCGACCAGCGGAAACTCGGAAAATATTGTCCGTGCAGCAGAAGTCGCAAAATCGCGTGAGATGCAAGTCTTTGGGCTGCTCGGTGGTGATGGCGGCAGTCTTAAACAATACTGCGATATCTGCCTGATTGCACCCGGCAACACGGCTGACCGTATCCAAGAAATCCATATCAAAGTGTTGCACATCCTGATTGAAAACGTCGAACGCTCGATGTTTCCAGAGAATTATCGACAGCGCGCAGGATAACCTTGAAAAATTAACGATGGACTTTCACGGAATGATATGATAAAATAGATAATCGGGGAGGAAACCATGAGAAATTTTGGTACAACAGGTCGCGTGCGACCAGAGCAGCACTATATTGTGCCACGCACCGAGGAGATTGCCGATTTCATCAGCCGCGTCGAAAACGGCAAGTACATCGTCCTCTTCGCACCGCGCCAGACCGGGAAAACCACCTTCTTCCGATTGGCACTTGAAGCACTTGGCACGGAAGACCCAACCTATTTTCCGATCCAATTGGATTTCCAAACAATGCGCAACGCCGCACCTGTCACTTTTTATCAACAACTCTATTACCAGATTAACAGGCAAATTAAGAGCGTGTTCCAAAAACGAGGCGAGGTGCTTTCTGAAGCATTGATACAATTTTTAGAGAACACAACGCTAACCGATCATTTTTCGATGGAAGCGTTCTTTGAAAACCTGAAAAGTTTTCTGGACAACGATTTTCGCAAGCAAACGCTCGCTGCCACGAAGGTTGTCCTCGTCATCGATGAATTTGATGGTATTCCACAAACCGTCGTGAGTGATTTCCTGTATGCACTCCGCCGTATTTACCTTTCTGATGAACTGCAATGTCCGCACAGCGTCGGCATCGTTGGAGTCAAGAGCATTGCGCAGCTCGACTATGACCGGTCCGTCTCGCCGTTCAATATCCAGGACGAATTTCGTTTGCCGAATTTCACGCTTGAACAGATACAGGGACTGTTGCAGCAGTATACAGTCGAAGTTGGACAAGCCTTCGCACCCGAAGTCGTTGAATCCATTCATAAACAGACAGCCGGTCAGCCGGTGCTCGTTAATCGCTTCGCGCAAATACTCACTGAAGAATTGGACATCCCGAAAACTGAGACGATTACTCCCGACCACTTTCTACAAGCACATAGGCAGCTGCTGCGCGAACGAAATACCAATATCCAGCACCTCACAACCAATATCAGTAGGAACCAGCGTTTCCAAAGAATATTAATAGACATTATGTCTTACGAGGAAGGTGTCCTCTTCAACCTCCGTGATCCCTTGATTGATGAACTCGCGACTTACGGGGTTATCGCCCAAGACAGCGACGGAATGTGTCAAATTGCTAACCCAATCTATCTCTATTGCATCCTGCAAGCGTTCAAACCGACGATGAACGGACTTGAACGAGAATACTTTAACGAAGATAATATTGAAGGCTTTCATGCCTATCTTACCACCACGGGACACATAGACATGGAACAACTGCTGGATAACTTCCGGGACTTCATCGCACGCGCTGGCTTTAAAATCCTGCAAGTACCAGATACACCACAAGAATCCGTGGGACGACATCTCCTCCTCACCTATCTCGATCTGTTCGCGCGGAGTGTAGGTGGCGTTTTGTCTTTTGAAGTCGAAACAGGACGCGGTAGAATGGATCTCCTCATTACACGCGGGGGCCAAAAATATATCGTAGAAACAAAGATTTGGCGCGGCGACACCCGTTATCAGATGGGCAAAAAGCAGCTCACCGCTTACCTCAAATTGGAGGGTGAGACACAAGGTTACTACGTCGTTTTCGATCATCGGAAGACTCCAGAACCGCGGGTAGAGACAGAAACGATAGAAGGTATAAGGCTTCGGAGTTACGTGATCCCTGTCGTGCAAGAACAACCTTCAGCACAATAAAGGAGGATAACTTATGGAATCATCGCAAAGAAATAAGGCGTACTGGCGGAAAAATCTGCAATATCTCGCTATTTTATTGGGGATATGGTTCGTTACTTCGTATCTCTGTTCAATTGTATTCGTAGAACAACTCGACAAGATCCAATTCGGCGGATACCGACTCGGTTTCTATTTTGCGCAACAGGCATCCATCTGGATTTTCGTTGAACTTATTTTCGTCTATGCATGGCTGATGAACCGTTTGGAGAAGAAATATACACAGCAAAAAAATGAGGAGGACGAGGCGCAATCATGAACGTACAAGCATGGACATTTGCAATGGTGGCACTCTCCTTCGCATTGTATATCGGTGTCGCACTCTGGTCGAAGGCACGCTCTACAGGTGATTTCTATGTCGCGGGAAGCAACGTACATCCAGTTGTCAACGGAATGGCGACAGCAGCAGATTGGATGAGTGCCGCCTCTTTCATCGCAATGGCAGGGATGATCTCCTTTATGGGACGCGACGGCTCTGTCTACCTGCTCGGATGGACAGGCGGATACGTGCTACTTGCACTCTTATTGGCACCCTATCTCCGAAAATTTGGGAAGTATACAGTTCCCGATTTCGTCGGCGATCGGTATTATTCACAATTGGCCCGGATTGTCGCGGTGGTGTGTGCAATTTTTGTCTCCTTTACCTACGTAGCAGGACAGATGCGCGGGGTCGGGATCGTCTTTTCGCGGTTCCTGAGCGTCAACGTTGAAACCGGGGTACTCATCGGTATGGGAATCGTGTTCTTTTACGCCGTACTCGGCGGAATGAAGGGCATTACCTATACACAAGTCGCACAGTATTGTGTCCTCATCTTCGCGTATCTCGTACCCGCCATTTTTATCTCTATCCTAATTACCGGGAACGCTATTCCACAACTCGGATTGGTCGGAAAAGTGGCAGACGGATCAGGCGTATATCTTCTGGATCGGCTCAACGGTTTGCACGCAGAACTCGGATTCAACCTATACACCAGTGGAAGTAAATCCACTATCGATGTCTTTTTTATTACATCGGCGTTAATGCTCGGAACAGCCGGATTGCCGCATGTGATTATCCGATTCTATACCGTCCGAAAAGTCTCTGAAGCACGGATATCTGCAGGCTGGGCACTGCTGTTCATCGCGATTCTCTATACCACTGCACCAGCAGTTGCCGTGTTTGCCCGAACCAACCTCCTCCAAACCGTCAGATATGAACAGAACGGCGAACTAACAGATGTCAGATATGAGGATGTCCCGGAGTGGTTCAAGAATTGGGAAGCAACAGGATTGATCCAATTCAACGATTTGAACGGCGACGGGCGCGTCCAGTACCGTGGCGAGAAATCTGATATTGAAAATGAACTTACGATTGACCGAGACATCATGGTGTTAGCGAATCCTGAAATCGCGAAACTCCCGAATTGGGTTGTGGGGTTAGTTGCCGCGGGTGGATTGGCTGCGGCACTGTCTACGGCTGCAGGTTTGTTATTGGTGATCTCTACAGCCGTCGCTCACGATCTGCTTAAAGGGAGCATTGCACGCGGGTTATCGGAGAAACACGAGTTAATGGCAGCACGAATCGCTGCAGGGTTCGCTGTATGCATTGCCGGATATTTCGGGATTCATCCACCCGGATTCGTGGCACAAGTCGTGGCATTCGCCTTCGGGCTCGCAGCGAGTTCCTTCTTCCCCGCTATCGTCATGGGCATCTTCTCTAAACGGATGAACAAAGCCGGTGCCGTCACTGGTATGATTGTCGGTATCACCTTTACTGCAGCATATATTATCTATTTCAAATTTATCAATCCTGAGATGAACACATCAGAGCACTGGTGGTGGGGCATCTCACCTGAAGGGATCGGAACTCTCGGCATGCTCCTAAATTTCATTGTCTCGATCGGTGTGGCAGCTTTGACACCGCCGCCACCGGATGAAGTACAGGCACTTGTTGAAGACATTCGCCTCCCTTAAAATATGGAGGTTTTTAAAGTGAAAACAAAATTTCTACAAGAAAATAGTCAATCGTCTACCCAATCAAAAGCAACACATTTTTGGTGCGACATGCGCGGACATCTCAAACTTTGCGGTGTTGTTCTATTACTCTTAACAGCATCGTTGGCGCATGCAGCAAAGGTCGCAGACTTCATGCCGAAAGAGAGCGTCCTCTACCTGCAGCTCCGAGATATAGATGAAGTCTACAATGAAATTGAGGCATCAGACAATTGGGAAAAAATCTTCGCGATGGCACCAAACGCTGTTCCAAATTGGCAAGATCTACAGCAAGGTATCACGATGGCACAAGGAATCTTGAGCACTGACCCGTTGAGTGTACTTGAGACGGTCGGCTACCGGACAGCACTATCCGTATGGTTAGATCAGACGAACGCGCCTCAGATTGGACTCGTAATACATTCCGGTGGCAATCTCAGCGAACTCCAACGTTTTACCAAAATTGTTGAAGGATTGGTAGGCATGTCTGGCGAAAGTACCTGGCACCCGAATGCAGGTGAGTATAAGCGGACACCGTACAACATGATGGAAATGAACGGGAATGTGGTCAAGTACGGATTCGTAGAAGAATTTCTCGTGCTGGGTGCAGGCGAAACTGCGTTTGAAAAATTGGTGGACACCTATCGGAAAGATGTTCCATCTATCCACGAGAACCGGGTCTTCACAGAGACTTCAAAGAAATTGGGTTCCGGTGTCATCAGCGCATTTGCAAACATCTCTCACGCCTTGCCGCTAATAAACGATTTAGATGATGTCAACCGGAAACGTTTCGCTATTTTTGAGTCGCTTTCTGCCCGGATCAATCTGCTTGAAAGAGGCCCACTCCTTCAAGTAGATGTCCAGTTTAACCCGAATCTCCCGGACAATGAAATCGGCATGTTTCTGAAAAAAGGGGAACCACTCAAAACGCCGAACGCAATGTCTGCTGGCGACGATCTCTTTGTCGCGACAGCACCGAGCATTTTGGAAAGCGTCTGGGAACTTCTCCGAACCGAAATACATAAAAACGCGAACAATGAAACTTACGCAGCGATAGCCTTTTTTGAAGGATTACTGAACCTGAACCTTGAAGAAGACGTTATGGCTGGTTTGACAGGTGAGATCGCGCTATCCGTGCCCGATTTCACAAAATTCGATCCCCAAGCGTTGGAAAACATTAATATGCAATTTGATGGCAATTTTTATTTCGATGTCGGCAATGTTGAAACGGGTAGTGCCATTATTTTTAACCCAACCCATCGGATGAAATGGAATCGGATTGGTAACAGTCTGTCTAATCTACAAAACATCTCTATTTCTCAAACGGATTATAATGGTACGACCGTGTCAAGTGTTGATTCAAGCATCTATTACAGCGAAGTCAATGATCTGTTTCTGCTCGGATTCTCAGAGGAAGAAGTCTTTAAGCTCGTTGATTCCGTTAAAAAAGATACACAACCGTCTTATTTTAAGCAGATACCGAAAACCCCTGTCGCATTCGCACAAGTGAATGTCGCGCGGGCTTTGGAAATCCAAAAAGGCGCACCCCCTTCTGACCAAGTACTTGTCAGTGCTAAAGAAATCACACCGGTACTCGCGTGGATTTCAATCGAAGATAGCGACGCTTCGTTTGAAATCGTGCTATCCTCGGAACAGATACCACTTGAAACCCTCGCGACACATGTCCCATTTTACATCTGGGCTCTGCAGAATTAATAAGGTCAAATCAATTTTAGAATTACGCACCGGTTTGTCCCTAACTATACGGAGGAAACAACAATGCCGAAAGAAAGATTGGTACCCAATGCAGGCACTAAACAGTGGTTTTGGATGTTAACAATTATCACAAGTCTATTCCTCGGTTTGGGAATTGGACAGTTGGTACAGTTTCGCGGCGCGACAGCAGAAGCACAAAACGCTGATCTTCCTCAACTCGCTGATGAGCTTGATGCGCTTAAAACCGATTATAAAAAGATTCAAGCGAAATGGCGAACCGAACTACTCGTCCAGATCGTACCAACTTTAGCAGACCAACCGAATAGCGTGAAACGTCAATATGTGGATTTCCTTGAAGAAATCGGGAATTCGGGGACCGCTGCGCTCGTTGCTATGCTCCAAGATCCGTCTAAACGGGTCCGCGAAGAAGCCGTTGAAGCATTAGGTGAAATCGGTGAACACGAAAGGAAGGCAGGCAGGAATTATGATGCCGCCGCTATCGGCTTAGCGGGAGCACTTACAGACGCTTCTGATGATGTTTTCCGTGAGGCAGTTGCGGAATTGGGGGACGTTCGTCCGACATCTCCGGAATCGCTCGCCTTTGTCGTGCCAGCACTCATCACTGCACAAACGAAAGGTTCATCAAGTGCACGCGACGATGTACTCGATGTATTAGGACAGATCGGCGAAGATCTCTCAGAAAATGGACAGTCCACCGACACAATTCGAGATGCTTTAATCGCTGGTCTCAATGATAATTCAACAAAAGTCCGAACCAATGCGATAAGTGAGTTGTCTGATATACAAGCGGCTTCCCCTGAGACGTTCGCAGCATTGATACAGGCATTGTCAGATGATGCTAAGTCCGTGCGCTCACGTGCTGAAAGTGTGTTGATTAAATTCGGTAAAAACCGTGCTGCGAGTATCACACCGATGTTGGTGGATGCGCTGCTGAACAATCAATCAGCCACGACACGTTGGCACATTGTTGATGTGCTTGGGGCAATCGGTGAGGCACTCGTGAAGAAGGGGGCATCCGATGAGATGGTTGTAAAACCGCTCCTTGTAGCATTGCAGGATACCGACGCGAATGTCCGACGCAACGCCGCCGATGAATTGGGTGAGATGCCTGCGAAATCACCCGATGTAATAACGGCATTGAACCTTGCCCTTAAGGATAGTTCTAAAAACGTTCGTAATGCCGCACAGAAGGCGATTCAACGAATCGAAAAAAACAGATAATCTTAGAACTTAGGCAAACCGCTCTGCTGGCGAAGTAAAATCTCGCCAGCACTGCTTCAGACGGAGGTATTATGGAAAAAATCCTAAACCCTAAACGTCTTACCTGAAGGGCTATGAAACCGTAATTGTTGATAGTTTCTTAAACTTATTTGTAACTATTGCGTCTTAATTACCAATAAACCGACATAATAATATCAATTGACCTAAAAAAATAATACGAAGGCTACCGCTCGCGCGGGGCAAAATCCCTGCCGATAGTAGAGCGTTTACGCTATGCAACAAACACAAAATACGGTTTCGATCGTTGAGGCGATGCGACAAGCGTCTCTCATTTCTGAGCAAGACTATACAAACATTGTTACAGAAATAGAAGAGACCGGTGCCTCCGAAGCCGCTGTACTTTCCAAACATGGGGTGCCATCTGATGTCCTTGACCTCGCTACAAAGAGCGTCGAATATGGGGCACCGATTGTCCAATTGGAAGGCGTTACACCTGACAGCGATACACTCGAAAAAGTCTCACCTGGGTTCGCCTACCGCAACAAAATTGTTCCAATCGAATTAAAAGACGATGAACTTACCATCGCAATGGTGGATGTCCTTAATGTTGTCCTCATCGACGAAATTGAGCTTATCACAAATTGCCGTGTAATACCTGTACTCGCCAATACAGCAGACATTGAGGAGGCAATTGTTCGCCTCTATGGACGAACTGCAGAGAGCTTGCTGAGTGCTGGTATTAAGGGACCCGTCGGGGCAGCTACAACCCTCGAACGCGAGACCATTGAAGACTTCGGTATTGATGAGAAAGACCTCAGTCAAGATCCGACCGTCATACACGCCGTTGACCAGATGATCATTGATGCCGTTCGTATGGGCGCAAGTGATATCCACATTGAACCTTATCCGACCCAACTGAAGATACGATTCCGCGTTGACGGTGTGCTCGAAGATCAACCCCAACCCCCTGCCTATTTGCAATCCGCAATTACCTCGCGTATCAAGATCATGGCAGGTATGGATGTCGCTGAACGGAGACGACCACAAGACGGAAAAATTAGTAGGCAAATCGCAAGTGTCGGCAACAGACAGATAGACCTTCGCGTTTCAACTGTCCCGACTGTCGCAACTCTTCACGGTGAAAGTGTTGTTCTCCGAATACTTGACCGGCAGTCTATCGACTTCGGGCTTCAAGAACTCGGATTGACCGAAGACAATCTCGAACTCTTTCAACGCATGATTCGCAAACCACATGGTATCATTCTCGCCACCGGCCCTACGGGTAGCGGAAAGACAACTTCGCTCTATGCATGCCTGAAAGAGATTAACTCCCCGGATGTCAAGATCATCACGCTTGAAGACCCCGTCGAATATGAACTTGAAGGTATCAACCAGATCCAGGTCAATCCGGACATCGATTTTACCTTCGCCGCGGGACTCCGACACATCCTGCGTCAGGACCCAGATAAAGTATTGGTCGGTGAGATTCGCGACTTTGAAACCGCAGAAATGGCGGTTCATACATCGCTCACCGGGCACCTCGTCTTTAGCACACTTCACACAAACGACGCACCCGGGGCGATTACGCGACTCATTGATATGAACATCGAACCGTATCTCGTCGCCTCTACAGTGGAAGGCATCATCGCGCAACGCTTAGCACGTCGTGTTTGCAAAGCCTGTTGTGAGATGCATCCACCTGAAATACACGAATTAGAAGCACTTATCGGGAGCAATGGTAGCGGACCTGCTATCCCGTCTGATCTAAAGATTCCAAAACCTGTCGGATGCAAAGAGTGTCGAGGCAGAGGCTACAAGGGAAGAATCGGCATCTTTGAAGTTCTATTCATGAACGATGAAATCCGATCAATGGCACTCAAGCACGCATCAACAAGTGAGATTCGACGCCTCGCTGTCCAATTGGGCATGAAAGGCTTACGTGAAGATGGTTGGCGCAAAGTCGCTGCCGGAATGACAACTGTTGACGAAGTACTCCGACTGACACAGGAAGAGGAATTTGACTTAGGAGAAATTGTATAAACGCTCTGTTGTATCGAATCTGCTGAGTCCTGTAAGATCAATTGTGGAGGCGAAAGATGCCGTTATTCCGATATGAAGCGATCACACACGGCGGTGGTAACGTAAAGAATACGCTCGAAGCCGACTCTAAAGCCGAACTTATCTCCCGATTGCGACAGATGGGGTATTGGCCCACAACTGTCGTTGAGGAGACAGAAGAAGAAACACCGACTGACATCCGCAGATGGTTGAAAATCGGACAGGGAGGGGTCAAGCCAGCGGACGTTGAGTTCTTTACCTATCAGTTGGCGACGCTTGTTAACGCACACGTTCCGCTCCCTCGCGCTTTAGAAGTAACGCTCGGGCAGATCCAGAACCCCGCACTCCATCGTATCGTTTCACAAGTCAAATACGATGTCGAACACGGCGCGACATTTAACGACGCCCTGTCGCAGCACCCGAAGGTTTTTTCTGACCTCTATATTAACATGGTAAAAGCCGGAGAAAGTGGCGGCGTACTCGGTATCGTCCTCGAACGGCTCGCCGGATTCGCCGAACGCCAGAGACTCCTGAAAAACGATGTTATCTCAGCACTTTTCTATCCAATTATCTTACTAACGCTCAGCATATCCGCTGTTACTGTCCTCATGATTCTCGTCATACCAAAATTCACGGCGATGTTCAACGACCTCGGTGTCGAATTGCCGCTGCCCACACGCATTCTCATCGGCACAACAGATATTTTTCAGACATATTGGTGGGTCGCACTCGTCATCATCATCGTAACTGTCGCCGGAGTAAGGCAGTACCTAAAACTCGAAGCCGGTCAAGTCTGGTTTGACCGACTCAAACTCAAAGTACCACTCATCGGCCCCATAATTAGCACGTTTGCTATTGTCCGTTTTACGCGAACGATGGCAACACTTTTGGAAAACGGTGTGCGTATGTTGCCTGCACTTGCCGTGGTCAAGGATACAATCGGAAACAAGGTCTATAGCAACGTCGTCGCCGAAGCGGAAGTAGAAGTCGAGCAGGGATCTACACTCTCTCGTGAACTCGGTAAAAGCAAGGATTTTCCTGAATTCGTCACGCACATGGTGGCTGTCGGTGAGGAGTCCGGTGAACCTGTTCACATGCTCAGTAAACTCTCTGAATACTACGATATAGAAATAAAAAAGAGCCTCGAACGCTTAACGAGTTCTATCGGCCCTTTGGTTATTCTACTGATGGGTGTCATTATCGGGTTTATCGCTGTCGCGATGATTCTTCCGATCTTCGAGGCGAACCAATTACTAAGCGGTTAACACGCGCTTTAGGTGTCAAAAGGTACCTAACAAAATAAGAATAGAAGTTAACAGTTGTCAGTACACAGTTTTCAGTCGTCTCTTTCTGATAACTGAAAGATTTTTCGCAGAAAAATCGTACTGAAAACTAATAACCATTTAGGAGAAAAATTACAATGTTCACGCAACTGAAATCCGATGAGTCCGGATTAACGCTAATCGAATTGACGATCGTTATTGTTATCTTAGGGATCTTGGCAGCCTTTATCGCGCCGCGGGTCATCAATGCACCGCAGCAAGCGAAAGTCTCAAAGGCACAAACAGAAATTAGTGGCCTCAAAACGGCTTTGGAACAATACGCTATAGCAATTGGCGAATACCCGACAACTGAACAAGGGTTAAACGCCTTGTGGCGCGCCCCGAGCCCGGCACCACCGAATTGGGACGGTCCCTACATTGATAGCCCAAATTTTGCAGACCCTTGGGGTAACTCCTATGTCTATCGTCAACCGAGTACACATTACGGCTATGATTATGACCTCTATTCAATGGGTAAAGATGGCAAAGTCGGAGGTACCGAGTTAGACGCGGACATCACCAATTGGATTGAGGAAACAACCGCCGCCTATTAAAATGATACGACAAATAATGGATAGGCGAGTACTTCGGAACTCGCCTACTTCTCAATCTCAACGCGGCTTTACGATCACAGAATTACTGATCGTTTTGACGCTCATGGGTATCCTGTCAGCTATCTCTATGCCGACACTCAAAGGGTTCGCCGTAACGCGGCGATTGAAGGCATCGGCGTATACGGTCCGCAGCCTACTCACGTTCGCACGCGATATGGCGATCACTGACCGAACCGCATACTTGGTGGTTTTTGATCTCGATAACAATCGGTGCTGGCTCGCCTCCAGTGAAACGTTTAATCCGAGCAGTCCGCTCGCGTCGGCACTCACGGCACAGAATTCTACCGTTGGCAACACTTCCACGACAAACGCAAACGTGAATCCATTGGCAACCGCAAATTCTGCACAACAGACCGGAACGTTCGCGCGCGCTGGCGGAATCTTAGGGGTCCCTTACGCAATGGAGAAGGATGTTGGATTAGCGGCTATGATGACCAACCAAAACGATCGTACGGTTCAAGCGGATTCGGGAACCGGGTATATCTATTTTTCACCGACCGCTACCTCCCAAGAGTCACTCATCTACCTCCAGAACTCACGAAATCAAATAATGTCTATCGCCGTTGAAGCAGCGAGTGGACGCGTTACTGTCCAACAACTCGCGGCTGAAGAAATTGAGTTTTTTTAATTTTCCTTGCGGTAAATCTGGGTTCCTGAGGCTAACACATCGTTCTGTCTTGTCCGTCTCCACTTCGTTTCGACGACTCGATTCTAAATAGAAATCATCGCGGAACGTAGTGGAGCGATGCACAAAAACTTAATAGCTAAAAAGTTCCTATGAAACTCATGAGACTGCCAATTAAACACTCAGCGCCAACAAAAGAAGACGGGTTTACGCTCGTTGAGATACTCGTAACATTAGCGATTTTGGCGGCTGTGCTGCCCGCACTTCTGAACGCTTTCGCTTCCGCTGCGCGCAACCAAGCACTTTCAGATAACAGTACCACTGCACTCTATCTCCTGAAGTTTCAGATGGCACAGATTGAGATGGAAGGCTTTCCAGATGTCGGTGAAGCATCGGGCGAATTCGGTGAGAACTCACGCTACCATTGGGATTCCGTCGTCGAGGACATAGAATCCGAAGAGATTGAGAATGTCCGACGCGTACAAGTAACTGTCACGTGGATACATAAAAGCAGAGAGCGTTCAATGGCTATGACGACTTTCGTCGCGGATAGACAAAAGTCACAAACACAAACGCAGCAGGCGCAGCAACAAGGTGGTGGACGATAGCCATCTTTTCAATCTTGCAACGGGGCACCGTAAACATGAAAACGCAAAAGATACACACCCACACAATTGGTGAGAGTGGACTGACCCTCATTGAAATGCTCATGGCAGTTAGCATCCTCGTTATTATCGGCGGATCGGCGTATTTCGCTTTCAAAACAGCCGTTGATGCCTATCATCAGACCCAGGCACGCGTATTGGCCGCACAGAGATGCCGGTTCGCTATGGATCGAATTGTAACCGATCTCGGAAACATACAAGTCTCGACTCAGGAACTTGAACTCGCATTGTACGCACAAGACGGGCCCAGTCAGTCCGGTGATAGAGACATGATCAGCTTCGTTACACTCGCGAGAACCGACCCAGACCCGTTTGCAGCGCAGCTTTCAAGCTTCCAATCCCCGAACATCTCACAAGTCCCCCAGCCCCTCTTAAGTGACGTTCAACGTGTCGCGTATTTTGTCGCCGCCGAACCGATGCCGGGGCAATCCGCTCCCGGTTCAGGAAACTTTCAAGACGATTTTACCGAAGACGCAACTGAGGAAGAGGGCCGCACATCCGCGCTCTTCCGCATCACAACCACAACGCTTGACCCAGAAACCGTTATCAGTCCCATCTTAGAAACCGGAACGATACCGGAAACAGACGAAAACGGCGATCCGATTTACGTTGACATCGCAACCCTTATTACCGGCTTGACTAATTTTGATTTACAGTATTTTGACGCAGAGACAGAGATATGGAACACTTCCTGGGAAGATCCAGAAAGTGTACCGAATGCCATACAAATTCTCATATCCGTGCAAAGTGAGATAGAGGGCTCCGTAAGCACAAATACCACGACGCAGTTTCCGACGCAAAACCAACCGGTACTACCGTCAAACAGTATGACACAATCAACGATGGTACATATCCGAGCGAGCGGCACTGCTGGTGCCAGCACAGCAGGCGCGCCTTAAGGAGTACCCTAATGATAGCACTCACAAAACGGTTTTCTGATACATTCTACAAAGCCTCTAAAGAACAACGCGGGCTATCACTCGTGTCAACGCTCTGGATACTCACGATCCTCTCTGTTTTGGCGGCGCAGCTCCTCTATTCAATCCATATAGAACAGCGCACGCAACGGAACTTTCTCGACAGAGCAAAATTTCACTACGCAGCGAAGGCAGGCTTCGAGTGGACACTCGCTGTTATGCGAACGGATCAGACACCTTTCGATTCACTCGGTGAAAATTGGGCTGAACCCATTCAAGGACAGATAGATGACGGCGTACAGACAGGAAACCTCTTGAACTATCAGGTAACAGTTACCGATGAAGCCTCAAAAATTAATATTAATAGTGCCGACGTCGGACTCATCACGAATTTGCTTATGCAAGCCGGGGCACCACAGGACGACCCGCTAACGCAGGAACTCGCCAACGCTATTGTAGAAGGACAACCGTATAGAACCGTTCGGGACCTCGCACGTGTCGAAGGGATGACCTCTCAACTCCTTTACGGGACACAACCAGTCGCTAACACACAAACCGGTACCACGAGCAGCGTAACGGAAACCGGTGTACCTCAAGCAACCGAGACAGAAGCACGACCCGGATTGGTGGATTTGGCAACCATTTACTCAATTGACGCAAGCACCGACCCTGATGGAGAACCACTCGTTAACCTCAATACAGCGGACGAAGGGCAGTTGACACAACTTGAGACGCAAACCGGTCAAGGTGGTGGACAACAGGTCTTTTCACAGGCAGAAGCGCAATCGCTGACACAACAGCGTGATTTCAGCAGATTTGCCGAACTCATGGATATACGCGCGGTCTCTGATGAGATTTTTAACAGCATCCAGAGCCGAATCACCACTGAGGACACCAGCGAAAACCGAGAAGATGATGGAGAAAACGAAGAAAGTGAGCAAATCAATATCAATACCGCCGATGTTGAAACCTTGGAATCTTTGGACGATATTGACGTAGGCATCGCCGAACGGATCATCGATCATCGCGACGCACAAGGTGCTTTCCAGAACATTGACGCTATTAAAGATGTCAGAATGTTAACACAACAAGAGTTCATCGGTATCATCGATAAAATAACCTTGAAAGATGGAGAAACACGCACGGGTCTCATCAATGTTAATACGGCTCCGGTTGAAGTCTTAGCACTCCTACCGGGGATGGACCCAGAGAAGGCGCAGGCGATCATCACACGTCGAGAACAAGACCCGCCCGACGATTCTCCCGTCCTCAGTTTTACGCAAGAAGAAATAACAGGAAATCCGTTCATGAATATCTCACAACTTTCGGAGATGGAGGAGATCGACTTCAATACGTTTCGCGAACTTGCCGACTGGGTAACCTATCGTTCGCACGGGTACCGCATTGACGCAAACGGAATTGATGCTGCAGGTAAAACCATCTCAACATGTATCGGTGTCATTGATCGTACAGGTAGCGAAGTCGTCGTCCAATATTGGAGACAGGATTAGAGGTTTTTTAGCTATTAAGTTTTTGTGCGGAGAAGTTAACAGTTCCCAGTTAACAGTTCCCAGAAAAGAGATATTGTGTTATCCGCACACCTCTTAACGGGTTACTGGTTACTGGTTACTGGTTACTGATACGCCAATAACGAGCAGTCGCAACGAAGGCGCGACGGACAAGATAAAACGGATTATTACCAACGAGAACGCTGACTAACCGAGACCGAAAATATCGACAATAATGTTATTTGACAAAAGCACGATATTTTCGGTCTCAGGAAAGTTTAAAATACGCGAGAACCCTGATTGAACCGCAAGGAAAATTAAAAATGGCAAAAAAACAGGTTGTGGCGATTGATATCGGCACGCACACAGCGAAAATAGTTCAACTTGAACAGTCATCTACAGGGGTGCGTCTCATCAACGCAAATTTTGTTACATACCAAGATGCAGATGACCGGTATCAGGTTGCTCAAGCGTTGGATCACCTTTGGGAACCCTTAGGGAAACCGCCAAAGCAAGGGAATTTACGCGCACTGTTCAACCGAGATACGTCGGAAGTCGTTCTCGCGCTTCCGAGATCTCTGGTTAGCACAAAGCGTATAGCCAATTTACCTGCTGCAACTGATGATCAACTCGCGAGTATCGTCGAGATTGCTGCAGAAGCGGAACTCCCGTTTCAGGTTAACGAAGCGATCTTTACTTATCACGATGTACGCCGAACATCTGATGCGACTTCGGTAGAGTTGATATCTACCCGACGGGCATCGGTCACCGATTATCTCGATCTTCTCGAAGAAAACGGTGTTGTCGTCTCCGGCGTTACGCCTTCGATGATAGCGATCACTGAGGTGGCAGCAAACAGCGGATGCACCAAACCTACTTTCATTGTTGACATTGGCGCGATGCATACAGATTTCTGTTTCATTGAGAACGGCAGCCTCCGATTTTCACGAAGTTTCCGACTCGGGGGCAACAGCCTGTCCGAACATATCAGCAGTGCTTTGAATATTGATACCGATGCCGCAGCGGAAGAAAAACGACATATCTCCGCGGATGCGGCACCGACATCTGCGTGGACAGCACAGTTGATTTCTGAACTCCAGCGCTCCATTGCCGCTGCGAACTTACAGCGCCAACAGGATGCCAGTGATACAGAGAACGACACTGCTGAGGCTGAAAACCCAACGCTCTCTACAATTGAACCCGAAATCTGGTTATCTGGCGGCGGGGCACGTGTCCCCGATCTCGCCGCTGTTTTGGAAACAGAACTCAATATCCCGACAATGCTATGGAATCCGCTTCAGGCGATCGAACAGTATTCAGATATAAAAATCGAACCGAATCAAGCGGAAGTCAGAGCTCGACTCGACGAATACGCTGATACGTTGGCAGTTCCATTAGGTGTCGGGCTCAGTGCGCTGAATCCAGCCGTCGATGTCTCTCTGTTACCGAAGGAGACAGCCGAGACGCTCACGCAAACAGCACGGCAACGTCAGATTTTCGCGACCGCAGGGTTAGGAATCTTGATCATCGGTGGTGCCCTTTTTGGCGGTTATACGCTCCAACGCACACAGAAGCACAGAGCCGAACTCGTAGACCAGCGACTCGCAAACTACGCCCAGCCAATGGCAGCCGCACAAACACAACTCGGACGCGAATTAGCACTCACAGAGATGTTGACGCATAATATCTCGCCACTCGATATTTTGCACGCACTTAGTGAGATGTTTCGCGATAGAACACAGGTCGCATGGGCAAATTTTAATATTACCAATCTCAATGTACCTGAAACGGCACGCATTACTTTCAACTTGGAGGGTTCCTCCCATAATGCCATTAATTCTCTTTTAGGGGTCCTCCGTCGATCCGGTGTCTTTACCAATGTTGGATCCGGCGAGGTCACAACAATCACACAAGATAGAAAACAAATTTTCCAAGTGCAGGTACGGTGTAACTTAACCGCTTCTGCTGTCAAAACATTCGCTAAAAAACGGTATCCGATGCCCGAAACTCCGGTGGATCAAAATGAACCGGTAGAAACCGACGACGAATTAGATATTGAACCACCTGCGTCGAAAACCGATGAACCTGAAGATGAAAACGTCGAACTTGAAAATGAAAAAAACGAAGAAAATGAAGACGACAGATAAAATATATATCAGCTAACAGTTGTCAGTACGCTGCGCTTTTAGTTGTCGGTGAAAGAGGTTATTTGTGGCGGTCACCAAATCGTTGACTGTCACAAGGTATTAACTGAGTACTGATGACTGAAAGGTTTTCGTAGAAAACCGTACCGATAACTACTGACAACTGAAAGATTTTTCGCAGAAAAATCGTACTGACAACTGTTAACTACTGTAGAGGATAAATTGATGGAACTGGATCTCCAATTAACGCCACGAAGCCGAATTCTGCTCGGTATTTTGGGTGCCGTACTGCTTGTCTTGGTGGCAATACAGGTTGTCCCTGCTTTCTATCGCCTGTTTGCCAGTCAGGAAGCTAAAGCCAAACAAGAGCAGTTGTTAAAAACTGAAAACCTTGTACGTGCTGCAGAGGTGCTTAAACCCGTTGAAGCCGAAATTTATAAGGCTACCGGATTGGCAGACACAGAAGATCAGCAAAATGGTGATCAAAAGGCAGTATCACTTTTTGATACCCAACATCCGGAGACTGTTATTCGCGCGCGCGTTGATGGATTGGTCAGACGCGCCGGTATCGAACAGAATTATCAACTCCTAACGAAACCTGCTGCGGGGAAGCAGAGCCTAAAGTTGACAATGCAAAACCGGGAACGTCTCATCCTTTATCTCTATCTCAAGCATATTGAGACAGAGGCGGCAGAACTTACGGAAATCGCGGCACAAGAGGCAGAGGATAATTCGTTCAACATGATGATGGATGCATGGTTATCGGGCACAACAGAGTCCGAAACAGATGAAAAAACTGGTGAAGCAGATGAAGCGTCGTCTGACACAGAATCCGCAGAAGATGTGGACCCAGAAAGGAAGACACAATCAGCGGCGCCAGAAACACAGACAGCGCCATCAGAATTCGCTGCACTGCCCGAAGATATACCGCTTTCGCTTCGTGTCAAACTCGCTTCGTATATCAGAAGCATGGTAACACAACAACTTCGTGGGGCAACAGATTTCAGACAAGGCTTCTTCGCGGCGCAAGTTCACAAAATCGAGACCGCCGCCTCTCCCGGTATTTTCGGCATCGGTGCGAGACCGGCTACCGTTGAAGTGCAATTACGTAAGAATAGCCCGCTTTTGGAAATCCTTATGCAAACACCGGACGAATACACTGAAGATCAACCCGCAGCGGCTGAACTTCAATCGGCACTCGTCGAATACATTGAGAAAATTCAGGAACAGCGAGCATCCTTTTTGGACCAACTCGCTTTGGCACCGCCAACCTACGAAACGCAACTTTATACCGTTGAAATGAAATTCAAAACAGATCTTGAGAAACTCGTTAACTTGAACCACCTTATTGAGACAAACGCTAAATGGCTAACCGTGCGGGATATGCGAATCTCTGCTGATAAGCAAGCATCGAACGCCAGAGCACAACGCGGTCGGAATCGAGGTGGGAATAATGAAACAAACTTAAATGTTGACCTATTTCTTATCGCTCAAATATTTTAACTATTTTTAACTATTAAGTTTTTGTGCATCGCTCCACTACGTTCCGCGATGATTTCTAATTGGCAGTAGTCGCAACGAAGGCGCGACGGACAACAGAGAACGGATTATTAGCGATGGTAACGCTGACGAACCGCAAGGAAAATTTAAAAACATGAAAAAAAAGAGATTTTTATCCATTTTTCTAATCTGCTTCGGATTGTTCATCGTCGGGCTTTCTGAGTTACACGCGCAACAAGAGCCTGCAATGCGCGTTACACAGAGAGACGAAGAAGGTCGCGCAATCCGTTTCAACTTTGACTCTACAGGCGAAGACCTTAAAGGGATCTTTGAGTGGCTCTCGCGCGAAACCGATCTCACTATTATCGCAAGTGAAGAAGACCTCCAAGATAAAAGGTTCGCACTTCTTAATCTCAGAGATGTGACGACTGAAGAGATTATCGAACACCTTAAAACTATCCTCACACAATATGAACTCACCCTTATCCGAACCGATAGCACACTTTTAGTGACAACTTTCTCGCGCGCGATGGTCACAAAAGGCATCGTCAAAAACATTACACCCGACCCTAATCTCGTTGATATGACCGATGAGATTCAAACTTATATCATTCGATTGATCAATGTCGTTGCTTCAGAACAGGTAGATCGCCTCAAACCGCTACTTAATAGACAAGCAAATATTTTTGCGGATTCCACAACAAACTCACTTGTCATAACAGATGTCTCCTCCAATATACACCGAATCGTTACAATTCTACAAGTGGCTGACGAGGGCGAAAGATCGCCGTTAAAGATTCTCGTTGTGCCACTCGCTTATGCGGATGCCAATCGCGTGGCACAAGCACTCACAAACATTTTTCGAGAAGACGATCGCAACGAAAACCAGTCTGGAGACGGTGGGACCCGTATTACTGTAGAAGAGGCGAGAGCCGCCGCGGAACAGATGAAGACAGAAGGCACCGGCTACGAACTCCTCGACGGCACCATACAAATTATCGCTGAAACCAACTCCAACTCACTCATCCTCAAAGCCTCTGAAGCAAATCTGGTATTCCTACAGGAGATTATCAAGGAGCTTGATGTCGCACCCACCTCACAGACTGAAATCAAAACTTTTCGGCTCCAGTACGCAGCCGCTGAAGATGTCGCAGAAACGCTCCAAGAAGTACTTACCGGTGAAAATCGAGACAGCCGCCGAAGAATGGATGCCTGGGACCGCGCAAGATTAAGGGACTGGCAGCGTAGACAAGGTATCGAAGAACAAGGTATCGTCGGAGAGATCAACGTCTCTCACAACGACCGACTTAATATTATCGTCGTCTCCTCGGACCCGCGCAACTTCTCTATCATCGAAAAAGTCATCCAAGAACTTGACCAAGCGGAGACACAAGAGGAGATTAAACTCTATTTTCTGAAGTTCGCAAATGCGGAAACCCTCGTCCCTAATCTACAAGATCTCTTTGAAGGGGGCAGTGCCGGTCGAGATAGAGAGCGTCCTTGGTGGGATCGTAGGCGCGACGAACCCTCTGAAGGGGGCGGCGGATTCGGCGTACAAGGCGAAGTCCACCTCGTCGCTGACCTACGCCTCAACGCCATTATGATCTCAACGAGCTCACAAAACTTTGAAACAATTGACGCTCTTATCGCTAAACTTGATGTCAACATGCCGGACCAAGAATGGGGTACCCGCATGTATAGACTCCAATACGCCGATGCTGAAAATATAGCCGCTGTCATCAACAACACCTATCAGGGCAGCTCCAACAATCAGGACTTTTTCTCTTTCCTCCCACGAAGCAACCGGAATCAGACGCAAGGGTCGTTGGCAGGAAACGTCTATGCGGAGGCGTATCCCACCCTCAACGCTGTTATCATCTCAACGGCAACACAGCGTAACTTCGAGCTTATCACACAGTTTATTGAATCTTTGGATACACCCACACCGGAAGGACAAAAAGAGATTACAACGACAATTCGACTCGAATACGCAGATGCCACGCAACTTGAAACTGTGCTGCAACAAGTCTGGGAAGGTGAAGGCGGAGATGGCGGTGGATTCAGCTTTAGAAGGTTCTTCGAGTCCGGCGGCGCGCAGCAACAGCAAGATATTAACTCCTTGAGAGGGAAGGTCACCGTCTTCGCTGACCCTGATACCAATTCTCTCATCATTACCACACGCCAGCGATACCTCCCTGATGTTGAAGCACTCATTAAGAAATTAGACTTTGTTCGAGGACAGGTCTGGATAGATATCCAAATCCTTGAAGTCACGCTTGATGAAACCACCAAACTCGGGATTGAACTCACAGCACAAGAAAATAAAATCTTCGGCGTATCTCCGGTTCCAGGCAACCCGCTCATCGGGGAACTTGATGCTCAACTCGGACTCGATCAGGAAATCTCAGGGTTTAACCTCGGTTTAGCAACCAAGGAATATATGGCACTCCTCCATACACTCATGCGGGAGAACAAAGTCCAAACGCTCTCGACACCGGTACTATTGACACGAGACTCCAGAGCGGCGACGTGGAGCAGTGGTCGCCGTATCCCATATCTCCAAAGTGTTGATACCACCAGCATTTTAGGAGAAACGACTGCTCAGCCGCTCTTTAACTATGACTTTATTGATCCACCTGTCGGCATTAATATCGATCTCACCCCGTACATCGCTAAATCACAAGCAGGCGAGGACGGTAAGCGCACCATCGGCTTGGACATTAATAACATCAGTGCAAGCAATTTCATCGAGTTTACCGATTTCAATGCACCCATCACCGATGACAACGCCATCAGCGTCTATATTGATGTCGAAGATGGGCAACAGATTGTTGTCGGTGGCATCATCCGCCAAAAGCAGAAGCAAGTCGAGAACAAACTCCCAATCTTAGGCGACATTCCCTTGCTCGGTCGGCTCTTCAAAAGCACCGAAACTGCTATCGAAGATACCGAGATTGTGATAATTATCACGCCGCACATCGTCGATATTAAGAACGAAGCAGACCTTGAGAAACTCAAGGAACAAGCTGATAACTGGCAGAATAACGGGAGTACTGAAATGAAGATGAAATTAGAGGACACTGACGAAAAAACAGACGAATAATTAGGGCTTAGCATTTTTTAATCAGACACTACTAAATACGGCAGGGTTTTTGCTGGGGTGTTTCTTCAGGGTTTGTAACCCCGCCTCCTCACTTTAGAGGACAACAAACCATTCCTTTGCATTGGAGGTGTAATATATATCCTACCGAATATGCCGGTAAAGTTTAGCGAGTCGGGCAGGTGAAAATTTAAGAAAATAGAGGAGTGTGATTAGCCAGTTATTTAGCGTGGTCCGGACGATTCCCTTCCTTTCCCAGCGCCGTGCGGAGATATGGATATACGGTGTAACCAACGTCGTTTTGCCGAGTCGTCGTATTTTTTTTGAAAATTCCATCTCTTCCAGAATCGGAACTTCAGGAAAACCCCCAAGCGTCTCAAAATCGCCACGTCGTAAAAAGATACCGCTGTCTCCGTAAAAAACCTTCAGGTATTTTCCGCGCATGTTCCCTGCTATTTCAATCACACGATAGAGGAAATGCCTACCATCAATCTTCTGCCGAAACCCGCCCCCGACGAACCCAGAAGCGAGTGCCGTTTCCACCGATGCCAATGCTCCCGGTTCAAGCCAAATATCAGCATGCAGGAAAACAAGGATATCCCCTGTTGCCGATACCGCGCCTGCGTTTAACTGCTTCGCACGTCCCGGTTCCGACGTAATCACCTTCCCATACTTCTCAGCGATATGAACAGAACCATCAGTACTCCCACCGTCTACAACGATGAGTTCATGTGCTCCTAACGCAGACTGGAGCTGCGAAAGCGTCTTCTCCAATATCTTCGCTTCGTTCAGGATAGGAATTATGACTGATATTTTTTGCAGGGTCATGAAACTATGAGGCTGTTTGCAACGACTGGTTCAAGGCAAGTATCGGAAAAACGGACGCATAGATTGGGTCCGCGTATCCACCAATAATCTCCCAGTAGATACCGACGCACTGCTCTTGCCACGAACCGTCTTCGCGCTGATGTTTGAGCAGAAACCCGATACCGTCTTGTGCTGCTCGATTTTCAGGATCCACTTGTAAAAGCGCGTAAGTACTCCACGCCGTCTGTTCTATTGTACTTTCGATCGGATTCCCAAACATATCTTCACCCCAACCGCCATCCACATTTTGGCTGCGTTCTAACCACGCAACACCCCGATGGACTTCCGCTGCGTCTCTCAGTCCGACTTTCACGAGGGCGGTTATAGCACACGCAGTACCGTACGTATCTTTTGCCAACCAGAGGTCTCGCCAGTAACCGTCTCGATGCACTTGACGACGAAGCCAGTTGATACCCCGCTGCATCTCACGCGTCATATCCGGTTTATCCGCGAGGTCAAGTTTATTAAAAGCCAGCAACGCCTCAATCGCATGCGCCGTGATACTGACGCATCCGACATCTCCTTGTCCGGGTTGATATGTACTCCAACTTCCCTCGCGCACCTGTTGCGTCTTCAACCACGCAATCCCGCGGAGAATTGCGTCATCATAGGGACGAGGTAACCTTGTCCCTGCAGCATGCGAGCGTATCAACGCAAGAGTGCCGAGTGCGGTATCGTCCGCGTCACTCGGAAGCGAACTATCACTTAAACCAGAAAATGCCCATCCACCATCTGAATTCTGGTGTTCAGTGAGCCACCGAGCAGCAGAATTCACGCTTTCCATCTCCTCAACACTGAGAGGTGCATTCTTTTCGTTAGTGGAACCTACCTCTGTGAGTGCGATGACGCTCAACGCTGTATCCCAAACATTCAGGTTCAGTGCTTCTCGACATCCGCCATCAGGATTTCGGGTACGACGCAGCCACTCAATGCCACGCGCTATAAATTCGGTAGTACCTTCGTCAGTTTCCCATTTCTCTTCGAGCTCAATAAGTGCCAAAACCGAAAGCGCGGTAATATAGTTCACCCGAAACCAACTGCCATCGCTGAGGACGTGTCCTTTCAGCCATTCAACGAGTGCCGCAATCATTTCAGGTCGTCTTGTGGTGTTTAATTCTATGAGAATGAACACAGGAACAAGTGTATGTTGTTCGGCAATGAACAACGCATCGAAAAGTTCGGTATTGAACAGTGCAACCGGTGGCAGCCGATGCCTCGGCGGTTTCAATCGTTTTCCAAGCAGTGGAACTTTTGTCAATTGCCGCGCGAATTTCATGAAGCGTAAGGCGTTTTCTGGTAAGGTAAGTTCGTTCCAATCAAATTCGTCAAAAGCGGCATACGCCAATTTAACCAAGGCGAGATGTGGCGGCGGTTGCACCGTAGATGCCAGTATTTTTTCAACAGAGGGGTCTAAGGCGCGTTGATTAATGTGCGACAGGATTAAGTGCGCAAATCGCGTCGCTTCAGCGTTTGATATGTTCGCAGTATCCAAGCCCCAGCCGCCATCTTCGTGTCGGTTTGTCTTGAACCACGCAATTAGATCGGAATCCGGCATCTCATCTCGCGCAAGTTGGACCCAAGCATAAGCACAGGTCGGGAACGTACTCGAAGAGAGTCGTCCCTCGAAATTTCCGGCTTCCTGCTGTTGTGTAAGTAAAAAAGCAGTGCCACACGTTAGGGCAGATATAATTTCTTCGTTCATAATGAATTCCGATAATCCAAAAGGTCCCTTGATTATTTATCTCTCTTTAAACTTTGGAAAATAGTTTAGCATGCAAGTATTAAGACGGTCAATGTTTTTAGCACATCTCAATGCACCAATTGACAGAAACACCAAAGTACGCTATAATTCCTATATAGAATTAAATCAATTTAGATTACTTGAGGTATTTGTGAATGTTCATCTCCAATTTTCGGAATCTTATATCTATTGCTTTTTGTATCGCGTTTTTGGGCGGTGCAAATTTATGTCCAGTTTTTGCGGAAGATGACGCGGCACCAATAAAATTGGAGAAAATTGTTGTAACCCCAGGCCGCTTCACCATTTACGACGGGACATCAACAAGAATAGCCATATCCAAACAAGAAATTGAACGCTTCCCGTTAGTTGATAACGATGTCATGCGAGCCGGACACGTTTTTCCCGGCGTCACGTCAAGCGATTACAGCGCGCGATTTAGTGTCCGAGGCGGAGAAAAAGGCGATATATCCGTCAGGTTAGACGGAATGGAACTCTACAATCCGTATCATCTTCAAGATTTCGGGGGCGCAGTTTCACTCATCGGGCTCGACCTCGTTCAGAACACGCAGCTCCTGATGGGTGGGTTCCCTGCCGAATACGGAGAGAAAATGTCCGGCGTTTTTGACATCACGACGAGGACACCAAACCCTGAGCAATTCTCGGCAAATTTTGGGATAGACCTGATTAACGCGACAGCCACCCTCGAGGGACCACTGACTGAGAAAGGCAATTGGCTGCTATCTGCCCGACGCGGATATATTGACCTCATCCTCGCTCTCATCGACATCGATGAAGACTATAACCCCCAGTACGCCGATGTCTACGGGAAATTCACATATCAACTGACACCCTCAGATACACTCACGCTTAATGGACTATACGGGTGGGACAAGAATCGCATACGGCTGGAGGATGCAGACAACAACTTAGATTCGTTATATAACAATTCAACGGTCTGGACAAAATGGCGGCATACCTTCGCGGATTCACACTGGACAGATGTGTTCGTTTTCGGAGGTATTTCTAATCAGGATAGGACGAGCGGACAGGCGGACACTGACAATCGAAATTTCAGGTTTTTCGGCGCAAAAACGGAACTTACAGCAAACCTTTTTGATGATCACACCGTTCGTACAGGTGCCACTTGGCGATGGTTGACAGCACAGTATCAATATAACGTCCAAGAACGACAAGCAGGAATAGCGGTCTACAAGCCGATTCTCGCGGATGTTGATGATAGCGGCAGCGAATTCAACGCGTTTCTACAAGATGAGTGGCAACTTCACTCCAAACTCGCGCTCAATATCGGAGGACGTTACGTTTATCAGCAGTATCGAGAAGAAGGTATCCAACGGTATGAAATTGGACCGAGAGTCGCACTCGCAGTAAAACCGACGAACGAGCTTATCTTACGCGGGGCTTGGGGAATTTATCATCAACCGGTTAGTCTTATGGGAGTCCCTGTGGAGGACGGTATGGAAACCGTCGGACGTGCCGAAAATGCTGTACATTATGTCATCGGTGCTGAATACACGCCGACCGATAATTTCTTAGTCCGTGTCGAAGGTTATTACAATACATTTAATAATCTTGTCGGACGGTTACGCGAGTTCGGACGGCAGAACCAGATTTTCATCCCACCGCAGTCCGGAGATGCCAGAGGTCTTGATGTGTTCATGACACACGCTATTTCAAACCGCTTATCGTGGACACTCGGTTATGCTTACGGAATTGCCGAAGAAATCGCTGGCGATGAAACGATCTTCCGTCAATATGACCGGCGGCACGCTTTTGCTGTCAGCAGCAGCTACCAATTCGCACCGACTTGGCATCTCTATATCAGTTGGCGTTTCCATACAGGTGAACCAAGGACACCGCTTATTCACACAGAAGTTCTACAAACTAACGGGGGTATCCTTTGCGACCGACAGTTCGGTGCCACCCACTCAGAACGGATGCCTGCTTATCATAGCCTCGATTTTCGCATTACAAAACGGAGCCCATATCGGAAATGGGAACTGTCTTGGTACTTCCAAATTTTGAACCTATACAACCAGAGAAACCTGGATCAATATGCTTTTAGCGAAATCCGCGATGAAGAGACGAACGCCATTATCGACTGTGTTGTTGATGGAGAACCCCAATTACCAATCCTTCCGACCTTAGGCGTGACAATCCGTTTCTAAGGAAGTTAATAGTTCTCAGTAATGTTCAGATATATTAAACAAGCACTCAAAAAGATACAGCGTCAGTATTTGAGAAACCGGGAAAGACGAAACTTGCCGAAGGCTGCACCCAGTGTAGCGGAAGCGATCCTTCCACTCGATGCCGACACGTACACTATCACACCGCACCAACTCAAAGAGATGGTAGACGAAAACAAACGGTTCATTTTGTTGGATGTCCGTGAGCAGTGGGAATATGAGATGGTTCACATCCCAGGGGCTATATTGATTCCGTTAGGAGAGTTACCGAGACGGTGTCGAGAGATTACACCTGCCGTTGAGATCGTAGTATATTGCCACTGGGGGATGCGGAGCCTCGACGCTGCGTTTCTTTTACAACAACTCGGTTTTAAATCGGTGAAGAGCTTGGTCGGCGGCATAGACCAATGGGCACAAGAAATCGACACGCAGCTCCCCCAGTATTAGGATGTCCTTTAAGACATTGTGTCAGGGACATTTCCTGTAACTGCCACAGGTTATCTCTTAACTGCGTACTGTTAACTGTTAACTGTTAACTGCTAACTACTTGAAATCCTGACTTTGTAATCCGTATTTTTGCATCCGATGCTGAAGTTTACGACGCGATATACCGAGCAGTTTTGCCGCTTGGATCTGTGTACCGTTGCTTTTCGTCAACGCACTGCACACATATTCCTTGATAATTTCATCAAGTGAAACACCCTCTTCTGGAATATCGAATTCAACATCTGTTGTCGGCAGCGAGGTATCTAAGATTTCAGGCGGCAATTCGTCTTTGTCAATCACCTCATTCTCCGAAAGCACAAAGATCCGACGGAGATAATTTTCTAATTGCCGAATATTACCGGGCCATTCATAGCGTCGGAGCGCGGACATCGCTTGCGGCGTAACCTCCTTTGGAGTCGCCTCCACGTATTCGTTGCTGAATTTCTGGATAAGAAAATTCACGAGCATCGGGATGTCCTCCGGATGCTCCCGTAACGGTGGAACGTGAAGCGGAATCACATTCAAACGGAAATAGAGGTCTTCACGGAATGCACTGTCTCGGACCGCCTGAATTAGATTCTTATTTGTCGCAGCAACCACGCATACATCTACTTTAATGCTCTGTGTCCCACCAACGCGGCGTATCTCGCGCTCCTCAAGAACGTGGAGGAGTTTACTCTGCGTCTGGATCGGAAGATCCCCGATTTCATCAAGGAAGAGTATCCCCTCATTTGCCACCTCAAAAAGCCCTTTCTTCTGATGCGAAGCATCCGTAAATGCCCCTTTTTCGTGTCCAAAGAGTTCACTTTCAATCAACGTGTCAGGGATCGCACCACAGTTGACAGCGATGAAAGGTTTATCCTTTCTAAGTCCGTGTTTGTGCAGGGCCCGTGCGATGAGACTCTTTCCGGAACCCGTCTCGCCTGTAATGAGAACCTGCGTGACACCACGGTGCAGGATTCGAGCCATCTTTTTGAAAAGTTCCTGCATCTGCACACTTTCACCGACAATGTCATCAATCTGAATTTCCGGAACGGATGCGTCGCTCTCCTCTTCCGGGTCCGAAAGCGCCCCGCGCATCTGTAGGGCGTGCTTCACCTCGCGTTTAAGAACATCAATCTGGATCGGTTTCTCAAGATAGTAGAACGCACCCTCATGTGCCACAAGGTTGACAGCGTCGTTGAGCTCCGCATAAGCTGTCATAATAAGCACCGGCAGATCGGGGTCCGTCCGTTTTATCTCCTGCAACAGATCGCGACCCTCAAACCGTGCCGACATCCACATGTCGCTAATAACGAGGTCAAACATTCGATCCGCTAAGACCTCAAGTGCCGCTTCACTGCCCTCGACAGTCTCAACCGCGTACCCTTCGCGTTTCAAAATGCGCTGTAAAATTGTCAATTGTGCTTGGTCATCGTCTACAATCAGTATGGATGCCATCGTTCGGTTCTCCTCTAAAGCGGAAGACTGATTTTAAAAGCCGTTCCCATTCCCATTTTGCTTCGGACTTCGACCTTACCACCATGGGCAATAATAATCTGATGTGAAATAGCCAGACCAAGTCCGATACCACCCGTCGCGTCCTTCGTTGTAAAATAGGCATCGTAAATCTGTTCCTGAATTTCTTCAGCGATGCCGATACCGGTATCCCGAATTTCGATCACTGCGTGTGCCGTATCCTTATCCGTTTTCTCGTCCGAAGTGCTCATGTAGATACTCCCCCCCTTGGGCATCGCTTGGATACTGTTTTGCACGAAATTAAAGAGCGTCTGCCGCATCAAGGTCGCATCAAGCGGAACATTCGGCAAACTGGCTTCATAATTTCTAATCAACTGAACCTTAGCTTCTTCAGCGACAAGCGCGAATTCTGATAGTACCTGCTCCACAAGCGTATTGAGGTTCACCAATTCTATGTTCAATTTTCTCGGTCGATTCAAGGTAAGGAACTGCTCCGAAGTCTGCTTCAGCTCCTGAATTTTGTTGTCAACAATCTCTAAAAGCTCTTTCGCCTCTTCGATATCATCTTTACTCACCCTTTGTTGCGAGAAAACAGATTTCAGGTGCTGCGCAGTCATCCCGATCGAATTAAGCGGATTCCGAATTTCGTGTGCCACACCCGCGGCGAACTGTCCCAACGCAGCAATCCGCTTCGAGTGTGAATCCCGCAACTGCCACAACATTCGGACAAGGTTATAGGTTGCCCGACCGATCTCATCCGAGGAATAGTCCTGTGTGACAGGTAAATCGCCACTTTCCGCGCTCTGAATAATACTTGTCATCCGTTCTAACGGCCTCATAATCAGATGGTTCGTTGTTAAATCAATCAGAATCACGAGAAGCGCACCGACAATCACAATCAGGATCGCGTGCATCAGCAATGAGTTTCGGATTGACCGGTCAATATAGGGCACATCAAAAAGCACCTGCATATAGCCGGTCAAGGATCTCTGAATCCATAAAATTCCATCTTGCTTCCATAAGTTGTAGAGATTCCCTATTTCTTGATCAGTAACTTGCCAACGCCTACCTTTTTCTTCAGATATCACGGGTTCTTCTGGCATATAGACATCTTCACTAAAGACCCGCCACCAAGCATCATACCAGACATCATCCAACGGTAGCATTCCCTCATCAAGTATCTGTTCATAAGCGAAATCACTCGGTTCTAACTCAACTGGCTCCGGTGCTGTCAAAGGGGCGATGTATTTAATTACAATGGCTGTTGCGTTCCGTCCCTCAACGGCATGTATCGTCGCCCCTTTTGTCTCGATTTGCTCAAGATCCGGTGAATCCAGATTAATGACGACAGCATCTTCACCAGCGAGTAGGCTCGAACGGATACGGGTATCGCCTAAGGAGATGTGGATGTTCAGGACATCTCGCATGTCGGGATGTTCCCGCTTTAGCGCGTTGAGCACTTGATCCAATTGTTGTGCCTTAAACGCCTTTGTCGTTTCGATTTCTCTGACAACAGCATCAAGAATCGTGTTTTCAGCAATTTTTCTCAGTTCAGCCCCGCGTTCTGCTCCCAAGGCGTGGAGCGCATTCATCTCGTTTCGGACACGGATACTATCAAAGAAGTAAAATGCCACGAGGATTGCTATGACAGAAAGATTGATAACAAGGGAATACTTCCATTGGAGTCGCATAGAAGTTAACAGTTAACAGTTAACAGTACGGTTGCTGCGCAACCTTTAAGGTATAAGTTAAGTGGTCGTAGGTAAATCTCCTTAACACCCTACTTATAACTTATAACTTACCACTATTTTTTACCGCATCACACGTTCTACGGCTCGTTTCCACTGTTCAAGTTTTCGGTTCCGTTCATCCGTGTCAATCTGCGGTGAAAAGACACAAGTCGTAGAAACATCGTCAGCGGCTGTCGCTTGTGCTGAACGGTGTGCCTCAAGTTCTTCAACGTCGCTCCAAAATCCGATCGTAATGCCAGCGAGATACGCAGCCCCCAATCCTGTTGATTCAATTTGTGCCGGACGTTCCACATCTATTCCGAGAATATCTGCTTGGAACTGCATCAGGAAATTATTAGCAGTCGCACCACCATCAACGCGTAACCGATCAATCGTCATATCCGCATCTGCCACCATTGCAGCGACAACATCTGCCGATTGATACGCGATGGATTCCAAAGTCGCGCGGATAATATGGGTGCGTGTACTCCCACGTGTTAAACCGAGGATAGCACCGCGTGCCTCAGCATCCCAATAAGGCGCACCGAGACCGGTGAAGGCTGGGACAACAAAGACACCACCCGTATCAGGCATCCCGGACGCGATCGCTTCCGTTTCCGAAGCGTTACCAATAATCTGGATGCCGTCTCGTAGCCACTGAACCGCAGCACCAGCAACGAAAACACTCCCTTCAAGCGCGTAGACAGGCCTTCCATCTAAACTACAGGCGAGCGTTGTCAGCAGTCCGCTATCTGTTTCTACCTTTTCATCACCTGTATTGAGCATGAGGAAACAGCCCGTACCGTATGTGTTTTTTGTCATACCGGGCCTCGTACATAATTGTCCAAAAAGAGCTGCTTGTTGATCGCCTGCGATTCCAGCAATTGGAACACCGTCTACACCTATATTTTTACCAAAGGTTTCGAGCCAGAAATTGCGGTAAAAACTCGCCGTGCCGAAGTTGTTCGCAGACGGAAAAACCTCGGGCAATACCGTTTTAGGGACGTTGAAGATTTCCAAAAGCGTCTCGTCCCACGAAAGTGTATTAATATTAAAGAGAAGTGTACGCGATGCGTTTGTATAATCGGTTTTATGGACAGCCCCGTCGGTTAATTTCCACAAGAGCCAAGTATCTACGGTACCAAAAGCGAGTTCCCCACGTTCCGCCTGCGCCCTCGCACCGCTGACGTTATCCAGAATCCACGCAACCTTTGTTGCAGAAAAATAGGCATCCAACACGAGACCTGTCTTCTGCTTTAGCACTTCTGAAATCCCCTGTTTCGCAAGTGTATCACACATCTCCGCAGTACGCCGACACTGCCACACGATGGCGGGATAGATCGGTTTACCGGTCTCTCGGTTCCAGATGAGCGTCGTTTCGCGTTGATTCGCAATGCCAAGCGCGACAATATTCGGTGTTTTATCTTCAAAAAGCGCGTCTATGGCATGGAGAGTGGCATCCCAGATTTCATCCGGATCGTGTTCTACCCAACCGGGACGTGGGTAATACTGTCTGAATTCTCGGTACCCTTTCGCAACGATGTTGCCACGCATGTCAACAAGAAGCACCGTTGTACCTGTTGTCCCTTGATCAATAGAGAGAATACAAGCGGTGTTGGGCATACGATAAAAAAATCTCCTGATGGATGCTAAAGTTTTAGTTAAAAAAGCATAACACGTCAAAAAAAAAATAGCAATTGGAAATCAGAGTCAGTCATACTTAACAGGACTTACGCACTTTTGGCTATAGGTGGTTCTGTTAGATGAAATTCTTCTGAAAACACAGCGTTCTGGTGTCACAATCTAACAGATTGTGGTACAAAAGAGCGATATGCGTAAGTCCTACTTAATATAACAACTTTTTAACCAATTCAGTTGACATCGGATTCGCTATTTTGATATAATATATCATCAGTCTTGAATGTTTTGGACAATACTATATAACGCAGAGCCATTATCGTTTCTATACGAAAAATAGACCTACCGATATTTTGCAGACACTTAGGTTGTAAAAGTGAGACTACGTGACGGCTCTACTGCTCAATCAACGTCTGATTGAGATCCTTGTTACGAACAAAAAAAACAGATTTTGAATAGTTTAGGGAGGAGTAATGCTGTGAAAAAGGCTTGGGTTTTTGCACTGATAGTGTTCTGCTTGACTACCTATTATAGCCACGCACAGATTAAGTGGGATGCTGAGAAGTTTATGCCGTTGACCGAGGTAAAACCTGGCATGAAAGGGAAAGGCTACACGGTATTTTCTGGAATAACGGTTGAAGAATTTGAATATGAAGTTGTGAGTATCGAATACGACAGTTACCCCGGATGGCATGTGGTGTGGTGTAAAGGTCTCAGCGAGAACTTTAAACGTACCGGTGTCGCAGGTGGAATGAGCGGGAGTCCAATGTATCTTGACGGACGACTCATGGGCGCACTTTCACTTGGACATTACAACCAGCGCGAACATGCCAATCTCTTTGGTGTCACGCCGATCGAATTGATGGTTAAAGTCGCACAACGCGGCATGGAACCTAATTTGAGCTACCAAGGCATGCAACTCTTTGATCTCGGTGATGCCGCAGGGGTACAAACATCCGATTTAAATATGGGTGCCTCCCTGCTTCGCAACGGTGAAATCACACATACACCCCGCACTTTTGAAGATATGTGGTTTGAGAGTGTTTCTAATGTCCCCGCCCGAGCCCGGTCTGCCCAGCTATCAATACCTCTTGCAATGCCACCACTGAATCCAGAACTGATGCGATTCGTTAAACCCGTTTTTAACAAATTCAACTTTACGCCAGTTCAAGCCGCAGGTGGTGGTGGACGTATTAAAGAATCACCCGTTGAGGAAGGACAGATTATCGGAACGGAATTCGTCCGTGGCGATGTCTCATTTTTTGGCTACGGCACTATCACGCATGTGGACGGAAAGGAATTACTCGCTTATGGACACGGCGCGTCGTCGGAAGGCAACGTCAATCTTCCCCTTTCAGGCGGACATGTCCATTTTATTCTTCCGAGTACCTCCCGATCTTCTAAAGTCGCAGCACCGACACAACCCATCGGCACCTTAGTCCAAGACCGAGAAACTTCTATCGCCGGTATCATCGGTAAACATCCGAGCTATATCCCCGTCAACGTCAACATACAAACAACCGACGGAAAACGCCACCAAAAATACTATGAAGTGATAAGGGACCGTGGTATATCCGGCCTCTATACCGCAATTGGAACATCCTACCTCTTGGACGCATTGGAATTCTATTTCCACGACCATACAGTCAACTTAGGCGCCACCATCACCTTGAAAGATCATCCTGACCTCAAAAACCGTGAATTGACCTATAAGAATATTTATTCTTCCAGCGGGTCCCCTTCGTTTGGTGTCATGCAAACACTCATGCTCCCAATGGCAATGTTAGATAGCAACACCTACACAAAGGTTCACGTAGAAAAAGTCGATCTCGATATCAAGGTAGAAGATAAACGTCGGACAGCAGGCATCCAGAGTCTACGCGTCGATAAGCTGCGCTACCGTCCCGGTGAGACTGTCGCAGTCGAAATAACTTTGCAGCCCTATCTTGAGATGCCTATCGTCCTGACAGGAACAATCACAATTCCAAAAGATACGCCTGACGGACTCGTTATGTTACTCGCCTCTAACGGGAATTTTTATGAGTCGTGGCAGCGTTCCCGCGCACCCTATAACTTCCGATATCGAAACATCAACCAATTGGTTGAACTGTTGAAACGCGAGGAAAACAATTCCAATATCATTTTGGAACTCTCAGTACCGCAACCGGGACTCACCGTTCAAGGTGAAGAATTCTCGAATCTACCGCCTTCAGTCATGTCTGTGATGAATACGGCTAAACAGGTCGTCGGCAATAGTGGGTACACCTCCGGCACAGCCTTGCACGTTGATAAGGTGTCCACAAACTACGTGATTTCTGGCAGTGGTATCATCCGATTTGTTGTTGACAGGAACGCCGAATAGTATTACGTCCACTAACGTTTTCAGCTTGTAGGTACGTTTCGGAACTGCACCTACGGACACACACTTAAATTTGGCGACTTGTCACATTACGATCAAGATTCGCTTAAACAACCCTATAGGAGGGTATTTTCAATGCGCCGTGTCATCTCCTTTTGGAGTATCATTCTAACTATTTTTATTTTTGCCGGAGTCGCATCCGCTGTAAAAACTTCGTTGTGGGAACAGCAGAACCATTCGGATTTCGAGTCTGGTAAGCCTAAAAATCTATCGCTCACAAGTACCGGGGACGTGATGCTGTCCCTGAAAATTGATGATTTTACAAAACTAAAAGAGACCCAAGTCTGGGCAATCGTTGAAGATGCCGAAGGCAATCTCTACGCTGGGACTGGCAACGAAGGGAAAATATACAAGATTAGTGCAGGAGGCGACTCCGCTGAACTTTATTATAACTCGCCCGAAGTCACTATCTATAGCCTTGCAATCGGACCCGATGGCGCACTTTACGCCGGAACAGGCCCCGACGGCTTGATTTACAAAATCACCGATGCGACGACACCACCGACAACTCTCCTTAATAAAGGGGACAAGTATGTCTGGGCGTTACACTTTGATGACGCTGGCAATCTCTACGCCGCAACAGGAACCGATGGGAAAATTTACAAAATCACACCGGACGGTGAATCTGATGTCCTATTTGATGCCGAAGAACAAAATATCATGACACTTCTCGCCCACGAAAACGGCTTTTACGCCGGAAGCGGTGACAACGGCATTATTTACCATATTACGGACGACGGCACTGCAAAGGTTATCTATCAAGCAACACAAAAAGAAATTCGTGTTCTTGAAATGGACAGCAAAGGGAATCTCTACGCCGCAGCCGTTACCTCTCAACCCGCTGAACCTTCAAGAAATCGCCGCGGCAGTGGTAGCAGCGCAGGACCGCCTACTCCCACTGGACCGCCACCTCCAGGCGGTGGCCCCCCTCAAGAGAATAAGTCTAATCTCTACAAAATCCGCCCAGACGGAACAGCCGTGTCGGTTTGGAATTCGCCAGAACCGCTTATCCTGGCGATCGTCTTGGAAAGCGACTCCCAAATCCTTGTCGGAACAGGAAACGAAGGAAAAATCTATCGCGTTAATCCCATGACAGGCGACTACACGGAGATCGGTAAATGCTCAGCAGACCAAGTCGTCGCCATCCATCAAAGAGAGGTTGACGGAAAACCCACCACACTCTTAGCAACCGGTAATCCCGGCAAACTCTTTACTGTTACAACCGACTACGTGGAAGAAGGAACGCTTGAGTCAGAGGTTCACAACGCACAGAGCCTCTCCCGTTGGGGCAAACTCTCTTGGGAAGGTGCCATAGAAGAAGGTGCCACGATTACCTTCTCAACCCGGACCGGTAATACCAAAAAGCCGGATGACACATGGAGTGATTGGTCAGATGAACTCGCAACCGCCGAAGGGTCCCAAGTCACGAATGGAGACGCGCAGTACATTCAGTGGCGCGCGAAGTTCACAACGACCGACACCGCAAAAACACCTGTCTTGAAGAAAGTTACCCTCGCCTCCGTACAGACGAATGTTGAGCCACGATTCACTGGTATTACGATAGATGACGGCAGCGGCAGTGGTAACCAAGACCAAAGACGGCGTTCCGGCGGCAACTTACCACCGCCAGGTTCAAGAAGCGGTAGCAGCGGCGGATCCAGCAACGGGGATGCCCCCTCGAAAAATTGGAAGGTCACTTGGAATGTTGAAGACGCGAATGAGGATACGCTCCAATATACGCTCTACTACAAAGCGGCCACCGAAGGAAGCTGGCGACTCCTAAAAAAAGAACTCACCAAAGCCGAATACGAATGGGATATTACGACCGTCGCAGATGGACGTTATCAGGTCAAAGTTGTTGCAACAGACAAACTGAGCAATCCTGTCGGCTGGGCGAAATCCGCGGAGAAGGTGAGCAAACCCTTTGATGTAGATAATACCCAACCCGCTATCGGCGAAATCCAAGTCGCTAAGAACGGGAACGGCACTTACAAAATCACCTGTGGGGTCACAGATATGGGGACACCCATCGAGAAAGCCGTCTATAAAATCGACAGCGATCAGGAGTGGAAGGCGATCTTCCCCGATGACGGTATCTTCGATTCCAAAAGTGAGCAGCTCCTATTGGAAACCGGTGAACTTCCAGATGGCGCACACGCCATTACCATTCAGGTGACCGATAGAGCGAAAAATACTGCAGTCGGCCGTGCTGGCTTCTAAACGCATTCCAAACTTATGCAGGCGGGGTTTGCAACCCCGCCTATTCTTTCGTGCCTACCTCAATAGAACTGTAAACAATATCCAGCAGCGCATCCAGCTCGGCAATCGATATTCCCAACGGCGGCATTAAAACGATGGTATTGACAAGTGGTCGGAGCATCGCACCACGATTAAGTGCCTCCTTGCAAACTCGGATACTTACCTTCTCTTCAAATGGATAAGGTGTGCCTGTCCCTCGGTCCTTCATAAGTTCTACACCGGCAGCAAGTCCGCACATTCGTATATCCCCAACGCGCGGCAGTGCATAGAAATCCTGAAGTCGATTTTTAAAGTGTTCAATTTTGGGCTGAAGTTCGGGTAGGAGGTTCTCACGCTCGAAAATAGCGATATTTTCTAACGCTACAGCACATGCCAAAGGGTTACCTGTAAAAGTGTGACCGTGGAAAAAGGTTTTGAGGTCTTTATAGTCGCCGAGGAAGGCGTTATAGATGTCGTCTGTCGTAAGTGTCGCAGCGAGCGGAAGGTACCCCGCAGCGAGACCCTTTGCTGTGCATAAGATGTCAGGTGTAACGTTCTCGTGTTCACATGCCCACATTCTGCCGGTGCGTCCGAAACCGGTCATCACTTCATCAACAATGAGAAGCACTTCCCACCGTTTCGCCAATACGGAGAGTGCCTTCAAAAACCCTTTCGGCGCAATCAGCATCCCACCAGCACCTTGAATAAGCGGCTCCAAAATGATACCAGCGATCCGCCCCGCATTTTCCGAGAGCGCAGCTTCCACAGCATTAAGCCAGCGCATTTTCAGCGCAGCACCACGACGATTCCCTGACGTATCTCTATCACGACCGGGACGATAGGTTTCAGGAGCAGACACACGGACACCTCTGAAAAGGAGGGAATCAAAGGTGTTGTGGAAACTGCTGATACCGCCGACACTCATCGCACCTACCGTGTCACCGTGATACGCATTATCGAAATGGATAAACAGTTCCCGTTGCGATTCTCCCTTGTGTTGCCAATACTGATACGCCATCTTCAAGGCAATTTCGACAGCAGTTGAACCGTTATCGGAATAAAATACCTTGTTGAGTCCTGCAGGCGTGATTTCTACCAGTTTTTGCGCAAGTTGAATCGCAGGGATATTGCTATATCCGAGCAGTGTTGTATGTGCAACTTTATCGAGCTGCGTTTTGAGTGCTGCATTTATTTCGGGGTGATTGTGTCCGTGGACGTTTGTCCACATAGATGCCATTCCATCAATATACCGGTTCCCAGAAATATCTACAAGGTAACACCCCTCACCACGTTCGATGACGATCACATCCTCTGTCATCCAATCTTGCATCTGCGTGAACGGATGCCAGAGATAACGCTTGTCATAAGCGACAAGCGTCTCTTTATCCAACATAATGCTTTCTCGTCATTTATTTCCAACTTACGCTATCCTTTAAGTTTCGCGTAGTGGACAGGCGGTTCCAAGCCGAGGTCAGCGTAACTCCCTGTTTTCGGAACGATGATTTCGAGTACCCTGTTCCGATAGTGCGTATGGAAATCCACCGGTTGCGCTTGAATCGGAAAAACGCTTGTAAAACCGTTCGGGAAGGAACTCGCACGTCCAACGACATTCTCAAACCGAGGATCTTCCATCTGCCCTGTCTTCGGGTTCACAGGAAGTTGCGTCTGAACCGTCACTGTCGTTTCCGATACCGGTATAGCTTCTATCGAATATGGAGAACTTAAGTGAACTTCGTAGTCATAATCTGGCAACCTGTCAGGCAGACCGTACGTTTCTTTCATCGAGGAGTGCGGGACCCATCGTGGAAACTCAATTTCGATGCGATAGTAGTCCGCCTTTTCTGAAACCTGATTGATCATTCCGTAACGTCGGTATCGTTCCTTTATATCATCGGTGTAAATTGCGCCACCTACGGAGACCGCTCCGGGTGCTGTTGTCCGTTGTGATGCCGACTCTTTGACCAACGCGGAACGAGCACCGATAAGAAGTGGTGTCGCAACGAGGGACATCAACCAACCGTAGAACGACGCGCCATAACGCGGTTGCGCGTCTGTTGAACCAAACTCATCCTTAAAACGGTAAATCCCTTCAGTGACCGCGATGATGATACCAAGGAAGATCATCAAGTTCCCGCTACTTGAGAAAAGGTCGGCTTCCTGACCGCGGAACCCAATGAAGAAAAGGATCAATGGATAAAGCGTCAGGTTAACAAGACTGTTAATACCTGTAGATACCGCAGAACTAAAGACGCGCGTATTTCCCGCCATCTCCTCAAGCTGCATTTTGAACTTTGCTGAGAACGCACCGAGCATCGGTTGACCGAGCATCGCTAACACATTGAACGGCGCGCGGAGCCTTGTATCCGGCACGTCTGGCAGCTGCACAAATTCTTCCGGGATTCCCTGTGTTTTTCCCTGTTTAGGTTTGCCGGTGTCGTCGGCATCGCTGTCTGATGTTTCTGGTTTAACGAAAGTCTCGAAGAATTTACGGTTGATTTCAATATACGATTCCCACTCCGCAGGAACATCGCTTTGCATAGAGATCGCGTCAACCGGACACGCAGGTTCACACGCCGCGCAGTCGATACATACATCCGGATCAATGTAAAGCTGATTCTCGCCTTCACTGGTGTGTATACAGTCTACAGGACAGACATCAACGCATGCCGTGTCCTTGACATCAACACACGGTTCACAAATTACGTAAGCCATCTTTCCCTCCCTTTTGTTGGCATCTAACTATTAAGTATACCACAATTAGATGCCAATCGCAAGGAAATATTCGCAATTGACTTGCCGCATTTCCACCAATCTGCTACACTATTTTAACCAGTTTAGGATGGCACGGCACGGAAAACACAACCGAAAACTTCACAGACCCGATAAGATACCCCAAAAGCAGTTTCTCAATAAAGAAAAGTTAGATGTTTAAAGCACCGGAAGATTTTATCGTCGAAGAACTACCCCTCTATGAACCCTCACGGACAGGGACACATACCTATTTTGCGATTCGGAAACGGAATCTCAGCACGATGGAAGCTATCAATCGAATCGCACGGGAACTTCAGGTCCATACGCGAGATATCGGGTACGCAGGCTTGAAGGATAAAAACGCCATCACGACACAAGTCTTATCTGTCGAAGGGGTCACACCGGAACAGGTGTTGAGAATCAAACAACCGAATATTGAGGTTTTATGGGCAGAACGGCACGCACATAAATTGCGCGTCGGCCATCTTCGAGGTAACCGTTTTGAACTCACTTTACGCGATATGCCCCACGATCGCTTGACGCAAATCAAGACGAGCATAGATCGGTTGACAACCGAAGGCGTTCCGAATCGGTTTGGCGTGCAACGGTTCGGAAACAAAAACGATTCGCACCGCATCGGCAAAGCACTGGTGAAAGAGGATTGGGAAACGTTGAAATGCTATATATTCGCAAACGACAACCTTCCACAACAAAAATTCGATCGGAAACCTATTGAAACGCTGGTCAACGCGATTCCACATCGGTTGCGGCGGTTGTACCTGTCGGCATACCAAGCGCACCTTTTTAACCGTATCCTTGAGAAGCGGACACCCCATTTAGGCAAACTCATCGACGGAGATATTGCCGTGAAACATAGCAACGGCGCACCTTTTCTTGTTGAAAACCCGACCATCGAACAGCCGCGCGCTGACGCATTTGAGATTAGTCCATCAGGACCCATCTTCGGCTACAAAATGCGAATGCCGAGTGGCGATGCACGTGAATTGGAAATATCGGTTCTCGCAGATGACGGCGTTCGTCTTGAAAAATTTCGGAAGGTCGCTGGCATTCGATTACCAGGAACCCGTAGACCCCTACGGATGCCGATCCAACTGCACGACGTATCCACTGTCGGTAATCACGCAGGAATACGTCTCAGTTTCACGCTCCCCGCGGGTGGATACGCAACGGTGGTCTTGGAAGAACTCTTGGCGGACCTACCGACACCTAAATGATCTTAATATTCTTGTGTGAGTGCCTTAGTTCTCCGATACCTATAAAACGTCCATCCGCCAGAGACAAGCAGAACCACTAACAGCACAATCAGAACAATGTTAAGAATATAGCGACTCCGATTGAGCTGCCATAACCGTTGACCCGCCAATTTGGCGGCAGGTGTCCCCTTCTCGGCTTTCGTTTTCACCTCCTGCCAATATTTCCTGGCGAGGTCAGATTGATCGAGTTGTTCGGCGAGCTTCGCTGTAACGACAAGATAACTGACATCCTGAACGTCTTGTCTTTCTAACGCATCAGCAAAGGAACTAAGGAGCAGAACCGTCAGATCCGTGGACATTTGCGGGAAATCTGTCGTCTCCTCAACCCCGTTCTGAAAAGCAGTGACTGCCCCTTGATGGTTGTCCCGCTCGAATTCGATTTCGGATACTTCAAACCAACTTTTCTTAACAAGTTGGAGCGATTGGGATATATCGCTATAGCCATCGAATGTGAAAGTTACCGAACCGTAATTCAGACTTCCATGTTTCGCGTAGAGCGTGTAAGTTTCACCGAGCGTCAATAAGCCGGTGTCCTCCCACGCATCAAAACGGAAAATTCCATCTGGCGCGACAGTACGGTGATGTGTCGTGCCATCAATCCAAACGACAGCACCAGCAGGCGACACACCATCAACACCTTTAATAGTACCGTGAATAGCGATAGGTTTAAGCACCCAACCGATGTGGACAGACTCGCCGAGCACTAACGCCAATTCAGCAGGTTTAGCCGGCGGCGTGATGTACCCCGCTTTTTTGACCGATACTTTAGTCGTGCCTTGCTGTAGATTCTCTGTAATGAGTTTCGGGGTATTCCCAACTTCTACATCGTTGATAGAGACCTCTGCACCTTCCGGAAGTGTTGTCACCTTAAGCGCGGGACTCAATTTGAGGAGCACCGCTTCAACATTTCCTGTCGGCGCGAGGATCCCCTCCAGAAACTCCGGTGCTTCTCGCAGCAGATCGTAAACTTCAGAGATACTCAACCGCCGATTGTCGTCTAAATCTGTTGTATCCACAGCGAGCACATCGTTAAGTTTCTTAAGCAGTGTTGTACGCGCCGCTGTCGCTACCGATTGAATCACATTCAGCGCAGCAGTACCGAGTATCTCGCGGTTACCGAAGTAAGCACTTAAATTCGTATCCTCCGTGTAGCCATCAACGATGACAACCGTCTGTTCTATGCCAGTCTCCCTGAGCCAGGCGTTGAATGTCGAATCTTCAATGACATCTATGTCGCCTTGCGGTAACAGATGCATCGCAGCAGTACCTCTCGGTTTCGTAACCAGTCCGTGATACAAGAGGATCAGCGTGTCTTCAGCGTCCGCTTGCCTTCCGATGTCTTGGAGCTGCGCCTGGATCTCTGCGCCTGTTGCGTTCTCGCCTTCCACACGATAAATTTGGGCACTCGGCACTTTCCCCCGCGTTGTCAAGAGTTCCGTAAGTGAATTAATTCCATTGCGTGCCTGTGAATCTAATGTCGCGTCAACAAGCAGCCAGTATGTACCCGAATCTACCGAGAACACTGGTGTTGATACGCAAAAAATAACGACAATAGAAATAAAAATAAATTTGAAAACTTGATTTCCCTTTGGCATAATTCTATCCATGAATTGTGTGGCTTCAAAATTCTTTAACGACTACGATTGTGTAAACATTTGTTGCTACTTATCAAGAACGATGGTTTTTGACAACCAGATACCGATCGATTTCTGCCATAATAGTTTAGCAGAAATCCACAACAATTACAATTATAAAGAACCTCTTGGCGGGTCAAAATGTCTAAACTTTTATAGAGGTATTGCGTCAAAGTATATAGGTAGGTTCTTTTGGTATTGCATTAAAAATTCAAACAACTCTTAATAAAGCGTGTAAAAGACCTTCTCATATTTAGGCGTTTTTAGAAGTCAGTGCTAACACCGAGAGAGAATTAGAGGCTGCATTGACGCAATAATCTATAAAACAATACGGTTGTAGTGAAATTTACAACGACTGTTAGACAATTTTGAACTACCACAACGTATTCGCTTAGAAAGCGTATCTATCAGCACCGGAATGGACAAGGAGCCGTTAATGATTCACGGGAAAATTAAGCTTACTGTTTTATCGAAACTCACAACTTTTTTACGGGAGCGGCGTGCCAACTTCCAAAACGCGCTCCTACCAGCTATTATCATCCTTCAGTTTGCTGTGGTTCTCTCTGTCGGCGCACAAGAACCTGCAAACGAAATCGACTTATCCCAACCCTTGACGCTTGAACAATGTATCCAGATAGGTTTAGAAAAATCAACAAGTATGCGGAACGCACGGTTGAATCTTGCAATACAAGAACTCCGAGTGAAAAACGCGCGCTCTGGATATTTTCCGCAAATTTTTTCAACCGGCAACTACGATTTTTCTGACCGTCTTGACTTCGGTTTTGAACCTGAAAACTACAATTTAGGACTCCGTGGGGTCTATACACTTTGGGATAACGGGCAGCGTGAAGGCAGCTTCGCCCAAGCAAAAGAAAGTCTAACCGCTACTGTTAACCGAAACGAAAGGACGAAACAAGACATAATCCTTGACATTACAGTGGCTTACTACGATGTTCTTAAAAGGCAGGAACTCGTCAAAGTTAGCGAACAAATTCTTGCAAGATCGCAAGAAAACACACAACGCACAAGGGATTTCGTGGAAGCAGGCACCCTGATCCCTGCAGATGTCGCTACCGCTGAGCTCCGAGAAGCAAATGATCAACTATCACTTATTAACAATGTAAACGCATCGCAAATCGCGCAGGCAACGCTACCACGTCTCCTCGGATTGGACCCTGGTCAGTTACTTACGGTCTCTGTTGATGAATCCTATCAACTCTACCAAGACCGAGGAACTATTGAGCGAATAGAGATGCCGATTGAAGAAGCCATTCAAATCGCTCTTAACAGCCGTCCTGAGTTCCAAGAGCGGCAAGCACAAATCAGATCACAAGAGTGGAGCCTGACCTTGGCGCGATTACAACGCTGGCCACGTTTAAACGCAGATGTTGACTACAACGTCAACCTTGACGACTACCTCCGCGAACGGGAGAACTTCTCCGATTTCCGGTCTTGGAGTGCCGGTGTATCCCTGAATTTCACGCTCTTTGATGGTGGTGTTTTGGGAAATCGTGTTAAAGAGATACAGATGCAGTTAGAACAATCGCGTGAAAATGTCAGTGACTTAGAACGAAGCGTTGCACTTGGTGTGCGGCAAGCCTACCTGACGCTTGAACGGAGTGAACTCGTCGTTGACATCTCCAAGAAACAGGTACTCAACGCTAAGCTCAGTTTGGATGTCATCCAAGGGCGTTTTGATGTCGGAAAGGCTATCCTGCTTGAACTGCTCGATGCCCAAACGAGTTACGCACAAGCATTGACAAACGAAGTCAATGCCTTCTACGACTACAAAATCGCACAAATCCGTCTGCAAGACGCAATGGGAGTGCTACAGTAGACATGAAAAACCGTAAGAGATGGCTAATCATCGGGGTAGCTGCCATCGTCGTCATTAGCCTCGGCGCAATCGGTGCTACCCGTATGAATATCAGTTTCGGCGGGAAAAAGGAAGCGTCCGAAGTTAAACAAGAAGTCGTCCGACGCGGCGAATTCCTTGTCCGTGTTCGTGAGTCTGGTAACCTACGCTCCTTTATAGAGGTAGATGTCCGCTCAAACGTCGAAGGCGAGATCGTTGAAATCCTCGTTGATGAAGCGGAAAAGGTTGAGCTCGGCCAACCCCTCCTTCGCATCGATGAAAAGCAAATCCTGGAGCAAAAGAAGCAGGCAGAGGCGAATCTTAATGCACGGAAGGCGGAACTTGAGCGAGCACAACTGCGGATTACAATCACAGAAAAACAACAAGAAAGTAGTCTCGCCCAAGCGCGAAATTCCGTTTTAAAAGCACAAGCAACCCTCGATTCCTTCGTTGCAAACACACAGCAACGCATCACAGAGGCTGAAACATTAGTCGCAACAACAAAGAACTCACTGGATCAGGATAATATCGCGTTGAAACAGGCAGAAATCGCATTAGGACAAGCAAAGCTAACCCTTGAACGCGCGGAGTCATCTGTTGAATCCGCCAAAATCTCGTATGAAACGACAGTGTCCGAGCATGAACGTAACAAGGAACTTTATGATAAGCAGCTCATTTCAAAACAGGCGTTGGAGGATTCTCAGAGACAACTTGTCGTTGCGAAGTCACAGTACGATACGGCTCTTAAAGAGGTAGAATCACAAAAGGAGACTATAAAATCCCAAGAAGAGAACCTTAACACTCGGGATAAAGCCATAGAGAACCGAGAATCGACGCTTGCTCTGAATAAAAAGAACGTTGAAACACTTAAAGAGTCCCTAAAAGCACAGCAGAAACAGTACGAAGCGGAACTCGAAGACTCACAAACCCGACTCCAACAGATACAAGAGACAACAGAAGAAGAAAAGGAGTTGACAATACATTCAAAGGTGAGCGCAGAGGCGAGTCTGCTCCAAGCGCAAAGCCAACTCGACTCTCAGCAAGAACGCTACGAATGGACAACCGTCACTGCACCTATGGCAGGAACGATTACCCGTCTTATTGTGGAGGAAGGCGAAATTATAACCTCAGGGCGTTCTTCATTTTCACGCGGTGAAGCGATTATGCGGATTGCAGACCTCGACCAGATGATTGTGAGGACACAAATCAATCAGGTAGAGATTGGAAAGATAGAAGTCGATCAGCGCGCCGAAATCACCGTTGATAGCTACCCTGGGCGTGTTTTTCCGGGACGGGTGAGCGAGATTTCACCGAGCGCAACGCAACGCGGCCCCGGAAATCAGAGTTCCGTCATTACCTTTGAGGTAGATGTAGAGGTCATCGGTTCCCCACCTGAATTGCTGCCCGGCATGTCCGCAGATGTTGATATTATCGTATTTGAAGAATCGGATATCCTGCAGCTACCGATCCCGTCCGTGCTAAGTCCACAGATTTTCACTGTTAAAGCCAACATAAATTCAGCAAGCCTCACACAATTTCAGGAAGGGCAAGAACTCAAAATTAGGAACCTTATTGGGAAGAATTTTAAGGGACGCGTTGGTCAAATTTACCCAGAAAAGACACGTGGAAACCTCGAAATCTTGCTCGAAGGTGACCAAAAAGGCTTACGCACCGGTCCCATAGAGATCAGTATTGTTATTTCCGAACAAAACATACTTCCTGATATAGAGGCAGAAGTGAGTAGTGAACGACAGTACTTCGTCATGTTAGATACCGGTGAATCCAGCAAAAATAAAGAACAAAAGGGTGTTAAAACCCATATTACAATCGGGCAGCGCAATAACACACACTTCCAAATCACAGGCGGTTTGAAAGAAGGCGATCGCGTTTTTGTGCCCTCTATGCAAGAATTAACGAAAGGACAAACAGGGACAGACGGAGACGACGAGTAAGAGGTCTGATAATGCCTGTCTTTCCATCTGTTTCATCTAAGGAGGCAATGCCGTGTTAATAGATGTAAAAGATTTGACGAAGGTCTACGAAATGGGCGATGTCCAGGTACACGCACTTCGAGGTGTGTCATTCAGTATAACAGAAGGCGAATTTATCGCTATTATGGGACCGTCCGGTTCCGGTAAATCGACCATGATGGATATACTCGGATGTCTCGCAACACCAACGTCGGGTGAATACTACCTCGAAGGTCAAGAGGTCGGCAAACTTTCCGACAATCGGCTCGCGGATATTCGTAATAAGAAGATCGGCTTTGTGTTTCAATCCTTTAACCTGCTACCTCGGACCAGTGCGCTGAACAACGTTGAACTACCCCTTATTTACGCCGGTATGGGCAGAAAGGAACGCAAACGACGCGCATTTGAAGCGTTGGAAGCCGTCGGTTTGGCAGACCGTGTAGATCACAAATCCACAGAGTTGTCTGGTGGACAAATTCAGCGTGTCGCTATCGCGCGGGCTTTGGTCAATAACCCATCAATGATATTCGCTGATGAACCGACGGGAAATTTAGATACACGTTCTGGCTCCGAAATTATGGCGATCTTTGACCGTTTGAACGAAGAAGGCAATACAATCATCATGGTGACACACGAACCTGAAGTCGCTGAACACGCAAAACGCGTACTCCACATTAGAGACGGTTTAATTGAACGAGATGTCAGGCAAAATGGACAGCAGGAAAATGGCGAGTAATGAAATGAAAAAAGCGTTCCTGTTTAGCTTTGTCATTCTCTGCCTCACTGTCTGTTATGCACATGCACAGATTAAGTGGGACGCAGCAAAATTTATGCCGCTCTCCGAGGTAAAACCGGGGAGGCAAGGTAAAGGTTACACCGTATTCTCCGGAACAACCGTTGAGGCGTTCGATTTTGAGGTTGTTAGCGTCTACTATGACCGTTTCCCAGGTCTACACATCGTGTGGGCAAAAAGGGGTACGCGGCAATATAAAAAATAGGCACAGCCCAACACAACCATGCACCACGTCAAAATCACAACACCCTCCCGGTTACACTTTTCCTTACTCGATCTGAACGGTGCATTAGGGCGGATTGACGGCGGATTCGGTCTTACAATCGCTGATCCCAATTTTCAAATCATCGCTGAAAGATCGACAGATATTGATGTCTCGACTTCTATCTACCGTGAACGAGCCATCACAGTTCTCCAGCGATTCCAACAGACCTACCCGTTCCCCGGAATCAAATTAACATTTGAATCTGAAATCCCAACGCATAGCGGATTCGGGTCTGGAACACAACTTGCACTCGGTATCGCACAGGCTGTCAATCTATTATATGAATTCGGGTTAAATGTTCAACAACTTGCACAAGCTGTTGGACGCGGCGGTACCTCAGGTATTGGCATCGCGGCGTTCGATACGGGTGGGTTTATCGTGGATGGCGGACACCGATTCCCAGAAGAGAAAGCGTCATTCCTACCCTCCTCGGCTGTCGGCGATATTTTGCCGCCTCCGATTTTATTACGCTATCCGTTTCCTGAATTACCGTTGCTCATCGTCATGCCGAATTGTTCAAGAATATACGGCGATAAGGAGATAGAACTCTTCCGCACATTGTGCCCGCAACCAGAATGGGTCGCACAGAAACTTTCACACATCCTGTTGCTACAAATACTGCCTGCCTTAGTCGAGGGCGATATGTACAACCTCGGCAAAGCATTGAATAACATTCAGACGTTTGGATGGAAACGAGTAGAGATCGACGCACAAGGCGCGGAACTTCAAGCGACCCTCAATTTTCTGCAAGACAGTCGCGCTTTCGGGGCAGGTGTGAGTAGCTGGGGCCCCGCGATCTGCGTGATCACAGAAGATGTTGATCGGCTTAAGCAGGAGACCGATGCCTTCCTAAAAACGCTTCCAAACGGAGGCACCAGTTTTATTACACATGCGAACAACTTTGGCGCAAGTGTCGTGTCGGGTTAAAACAAAAACGGGCGGGTGATAGCACCCGCCCGTTTTTTCCATACTATCGTTATCCTTTGCTCGGCGCATAATACGGGTTCGTTCCCGAAGCGTGATCAGTCGTATCAATCACGTGTTTGATTTCAGGAAAAACCTCCTGAATCATCGCTTCGATGCCGTGTTTAAGAGTGACATTCGCCATGCCACACCCTTGGCACCCGCCCCCCATGTGAATGTAGATAGAATCATCATCAACGTTCAACAATTCTATCTGTCCACCGTGTGCAGCGACTGCTGGGTTAATCCGTTCATCAATAAGTTCCTGAATCTTCTGCGCCTTCGGGTTATCCCATGCCGGTGTGTTCGGGTTTTCAATGTTAAAACCACTTGCATTCAGGTCATCGACATAATCAATAACTGCACCTTTGAGATCCGGGGCACTTTCGGCATCAACAAGGACCTTAAATTTCTCACATTCAACAACAATGTCGTCCGCTTGTGTTTCGGTCGCTAAACCGAGACTGTACTGGAACGCAGTAGCCGTCTTGCCTTGGATACTAATACGGAGCCCTTCGACTTCAACCTCCTCGGCTTCAATCACCGCGTGAATCTTCTCTTCTGCAGCCGCTGTGACTGTCAGCAAAGGGTCTTCGTTGCCAGTGAACTTCTTCAAGAAATTCTTCATAGTTGCCTTCCGTGAGTGAGATTTAGGCAGCAATTTTACCTGCCCTAGACTGATCTGACTGAAATTCTCCCATTTCGTCGTACAAAACGCGGAGCCGCTTGATTGCCTCTATCTCGAGCTGTCGTACCCGCTCGCGGGTGACTTTCAGCGCAACACCGATCTCGCGGAGCGTTTTACGTTCACCATCTTCGAGACCGAAGCGCATCTTCAACACCTTCTGTTCTCGTTCTGGTAACCTTTTAAGAAATTGGGCGATCAGATCCTCGTTAATCATTTCCGCGATAGGACTTTCTTCACCGTTTGTCGCGGGGTCCTCAATCAAATCACCTAATGTCGCAGCGGAACGTTCATCACTGAGTTGCAAATCCATGGAAATGGCATCGGCGTTGAACGTCAAAATTTCTTCAACCTGCGTTACGGAGAGCTCCAAAGCCTCCGCTATTTCTTCGCGACGCGGTTCACGCTGTAGCTCTTGACATAATGCCGCGTACACAGCATCAAACTTGTTCATCTTCGCAACTACATAAGAAGGGAGTCTAATTGAGCGGGAGAAATTGTCAAGCGTACGCATAATCGCCTGTTTAATCCACCAAATCGCATAAGTACTGAATTTAAAGCCCTTCGTATAATCAAATTTACTCGCTGCTTTAATGAGTCCGATATTTCCTTCTTGAATCAGATCTTCGAGTGGCACATTGTGCCCTTGATACCTCACAGCAATCGAAATAACGAGTCGCAAATTCGCTTGTACAAGTTGATCCCTTGCCAGTTCTGCGTCCGCTGTATAACCGTCTTCCGTCTTACCAGCTTCAATTCGTTTTGCTAACTCAACTTCTTCCTCACGAGTCAACAGGCGGTGACCTGCCACACTCCGGAGCCAACTCGTTAATGCGCTCTGATCACTCCCGCTGTAACTCTCTGGAGGTTCTGTTTCCTCCGAATATGCTGCATCCATATAAGAATCAACACTATCAATATTTGTCGTTTCACCGAGAAATTCGGCTTCCATCGTTCTCCTCTCCTTTTACGGAATGTAATAAAGAAATCATACAAACTTTAATGATACACTATGTTAAAACGATTTGTCAAGCAAAATGTTTAAAAAAAAGCGAAAAATCGTAGAAAAACCCACATAATAAAACATTTTAACACAATTCTTCAAACAATCACAAGAAAATAAAGATTTTCAACGCAACTACGTTGCATGCCCAATCAGTAAAACCGCTGCTGGCAACGAAGTCTCCGCCGTCTTTTCAAACGCTGCCCCGATACATCGGATGTCATTGTCTGTTTCTAACATCTCATAAGGTAGATTCCACGCTTTGAGCGTCGGCTCCAGAAAATTCGCTACTGAATCCACCCATTGCCCGTCTGCATCTCGATTGTGGTATCCGCGATACCCGATGAATACGACCACCGGGACCCGCATGTTGACAACGGTACCTCGAAACGCATCACCAGATTCCAGAAAACCTGTGTTCTGAATGATAATCACCGGCTTTTTACCACCGACATACAAACCTGAAGCAACGGCGAACGCCTCACCTTCACGGGTTACTGTAATAACTTCAATTTCTGGTTCTCCCCGTAAAAGTTCATAAATCCGCGCACTACCGTTATCTGGAACCCCTATAGCGTGCGTGATTTGATGCCTTTTTAATTCGTTTACAATCTTTTCTGCTGATGCCAATGTATACACCTACTTCTTTTAAGACCTTCAGTTATCAGTCTTCAGAAAGAGGCTTTAGAGCTATCTTAGCCGTCTTTAACTGATAACTGACAACTGACAACTGACAACTATTTATTGCCGTCCCTCAACCAAGGCATCGACAACTGTCGGATCGGCAAGCGTTGACGTATCACCGAGATCAGAGATGTCGCCTTCCGCGATTTTGCGGAGGATACGCCGCATGATCTTACCCGATCGCGTCTTTGGCAACGCTGGCGTAAACTGAACCTTATCAGGCGTTGCAATCGGTCCAATGTGTTGTCGAACCGCCTGCTTGATACCGGTTTCTACTTCATCAGACGCAGATTCACCTGTCATGAGGGTAACATACGCATAAATGCCTTGCCCCTTAATATCGTGTGGGTAACCGACGACTGCTGCCTCTGCTACCGCCGCATGCTGCCCGATCGCGCCTTCTACCTCTGCTGTCCCTAATCGGTGTCCTGAAACATTCAAGACATCGTCCACGCGCCCCGTAATCCAGTAGTAGCCATCTTCATCGCGCAGAACGCCATCACCTGTCATATAGTAACCGGGAAACCGACGAAAATAGGTATCTAAAAACCTTTCATGATCCCCATAGACCGTTCGCATGATGCCAGGCCACGCCGTTTTGATACACAGATAACCCGTCGCCGGGTTCCCTTCGACCTCGTTCCCTTCTTCGTCAAGTATCACCGGTTCAATCGCGAAGAATGGGAACGTCGCCGACCCCGGTTTCAGTGTCGTTGCAGCAGGCAGCGGGGTCATCAGAATCCCACCTGTTTCCGTCTGCCACCACGTATCCACAATCGGACACCGTTTCTCACCGACGACATCGTAATACCACAACCATTCCGGTTCCTTAATCGGTTCACCGACTGTACCGAGCAACCTGAGTGTCGATCTATCATACTTTTCGACCCATGTGTTGCCTTCCTTCATCAAGGCACGCAGTGCTGTCGGAGCGGTATAAAAAATGTTAATACCGTGTTTCTCAACGACTTGCCAAAAACGTCCAAAGTCCGGGTAGTTCGGTACACCTTCAAACATAACACTAACAGAGCGGTTTGCAAGCGGACCATAAATAATATAAGAGTGCCCCGTAATCCAGCCTATATCGGCGGTACACCAATAGACATCACCTTCGTGGTAGTCAAAGACCTGCTGATGCGTGTAAGACGTATAGACGAGATAACCCCCTGTGGTATGTAGAACCCCCTTCGGTTTTCCTGTTGAGCCGGAGGTATAAAGAATAAAAAGCGGGTCTTCGGCATCCATGACCTCTGGTTCACAGTCCGCGTCTGCTTCTGCCATCGCTTCGTGCCACCAGATATCACGCGAAGCATCGACATCCACACTGTCCCCTGTCCGCTTCACGACAACAACTTTTTCAATAGATGGGCATTCTACCACAGCAGCATCCGCGTTCGCCTTCATCGGTATATCGCTACGCGCACCGCGAAGTGCAGTATCTTGCGTTATGAGCATCTTACATGCGGAGTCATTAATCCGATCTCGGAGGGATTCCGCCGAGAATGCGCCGAAAACGATGGAATGGATAGCACCAATCCTCGCACACGCCAACATCGCAATCGCCAACTCCGGCACCATCTGTAGATAGATACAGACGCGATCGCCTTTTTCAATACCTTCTGATTTCAGAACATTGGCAAACTTTTTGACCTCGGCGAGGAGTTCACTGTAACTGAACGTCTTATCTTCGGATGGATCGTTCCCTTCCCAAATAATAGCAGTTGCATCGCCGTGTCCAGCCTCTACGTGCCGATCGAGACAGTTATAGCAAGCATTGAGTGTGCCGCCTTCAAACCATTTAATATCGCCCTTAACAAAGTCATAATTGCGAACCGTATCCCATTTCTGATACCACGTCAACCGTTCCGCGATTTGTGCCCAAAACGCTTCAGGGTCTTGAACCGATTCGGCGTATTGCGTCTGATACGCTTCAAAACTGTCGACGTGTGCGTTATCAATCGGATAAGCCGTTTCCACCGGTGGAAATACATTATTAGCCATTTTATATTTTTCTCTCCTCTACAAATCAATTTCCAGTTCTCAAAATACCTCTACAAGTTGTATAAAGCATATTTTATAGCAAAACTATGAATATGTCAACTGCAAAATAACACTGAGCAATCCGAAATTGCAAATATACCTTGCGTTTTGAATAAAAAATGAAGTATAATTACTAATCAACGAGTTGTTATTTTTCATTTCATAGCGGGTATAGAACGATTGTCAATAAGAACAGACAACCAATAGAAATACAATACTACCGGAATCCAAACGGCAAGCAACCTTTCACGGAATGGTTTGAATCCATCCGAGATAGAAACACGCAAAACAGAATTGGCCAACGACTTAAACGGCTTGAAGATGGCAATTTTGGTGATTGCCAATCTGTGGGTGGAGGTATCTTTGAATTGCGCCTCCACTTTGGACCAGGACACCGCATCTATTTTGGTCAAATTGAAAATACCCTCATCCTTCTACTTTGTGGTGGGGACAAAACCTCACAACAGCGAGACATTGAACTTGCTAAATCATATTTGATAGAATATAAGGAGACACGCCAATGAGAGAAATGGGAAACTGGAACGAGTACTTTACTGAATACCTTGCCACCGACCGCGAGGCAGCGATTGACTATCTTCAGTTGACATTGGAGGAATACCTTGCTGATGGCGATCTGCCTTTCTTTTTAAAGAGCCTTCGGACTTTCGTAGAATCACAAGGCGGGGTTTCCGAACTTTCTGAACAAATTTGTGTTGATACCGAAACACTTTTAGAGATGTTCTCTAATGAGGATGCTACGCGATTATTAGATACGTTCAGCACTCTGTTGAACACGCTTAAGCACCCTCCGGTGATTGAAGATACACACGCTATGAAAAATCCTCCCTTGTAGCATAAACTTTCAGTTTGTGCCTCGTCCTTGTTGTATACAAATTGTCTGATAGTTCTCCAAGAAAAAATACGACTTATATAATCCACCGGAAATTTTAAAATCTCCATATTTACCACTATTTGTGATGGCCTTGAAAAAACTCCACCAATCTTCCCTCAAAGGAAACATGGGGGACCGAGGCAATTTATCAGGTCTCATCCATCCTCGAAAGAAATAGTCAACAAATTGATCATATTCGGGCCAATATGAACCCTCATACTTATATCTAAACACTTGTTCCCAAAATTTATCAAATAATGCTGAAGACACCAAAGCGACATCAATATCAGATTCATTACCGAATAGACGGTATTTTTTATTATGATGGCAAAGCTGCTGTTGGAATAGGTTTTGCTTGGCATCTGCACCAAAATAAGCCGCTGGGCGCGTTTCACCTAAAGTATGGCAGAAAATTGAGGCGAAATTGCTGGCTTCAGGAACATAAAGAACACGCGAGGTTCGCACATCCGAAACATCAAGGGACCTGTGAAACAGATCCCAACCAGTCAATAGCAGTCTGTTCGCCCTGTTCAATGGCGATTTCGACTGCCCGCTTTGCACATTCCAGAAGGTTTTTAGCGTCCTTGCGTAAGTTGAAGGATTCGATGACCTTCTGTTGGATCTCAGATTGTTTCTCTTGGTGCAGAACAGGAATAACTGTTTCTGCGACTTGGTCGGGTCTCCAGTGGAGAATGACGGAACCACCTACATCTCTATTAATCTGTTCTTGGGTCAGAATGGAATTAAGCACCAATGTTAAGTATTCATTCCCAATTTTATCTGTTTTGCTTTCCAGTCGGAGGATACCACCTGCGGGGATCATTTTTTCGGGATCCTCGCGCAAATAGTAGGCTATGCCAGGGGTTGCGTCCTTACTCAGAAGGATCTCTCCCTGTTTTGGCTGGTGCTCCTCAATCTCCGCGTATAATTCTTCAGAGATGTACTTTTCAGATGTGATTTCAAAAGGACTGAGATTACTCACCCGAACAAAAGGGATACCATCCTCAAGATACGCTTTGCTACCCACCTCAACGCATTTTTTCAGGGCGACGAGATTTTCCAATGTATCCCAACCGCCTGAGTAATTTTTCACCGCGTTGACGATTTCGTCATATTTCGGCTGGAAGTAATCCGCGTCAATACGCTCTGCGCGTTGCATGCTCGCATAATCCGTGGCAAAGGATAATGTGTGCTTCGGTTGCCAGTCGGCGAGTCCAAGTTCAGCAAGGAGAAGGGCTTGGGCTTCGGCATATCGGGTTTTTGATAATTCTGTTAGTTCTTTTGATCGGAGATAGGTTTTCTCTATCTCCGTTTGAAGGTGTTCCAAATTCGGGACAGGAATTTGATATAAAAAAGGCGGAGCAATCTCAGGCTGGCTGCTGCCGTATCTGCCTCTCTCTATTAATGTTTTGCCATACCTACTATTGAGGAAAATAGTGA
>JAJDXV010000127.1 GCA_022823085.1 Candidatus Poribacteria bacterium | reverse complement strand
CTAAAGTCTGATAACATGTCTTCTAAGCAGGAAAGAGGGGTCATTAGATATGTCCTTTCAAGGTTTATGATTTATTATGAAAGGATACCCTTTTTTCTGCTTATTGTCATCTTAATTCTTAAAATTGTCCAAACTATAGTGTTTCTTAAGTGTCATACGATTAAGAAATTCCTTCTTTTTTAACGCTCGGTGCATTCGGATTGCGTTGCTGTCCTATTCCGTGCGCGAGTTTGATGATTTGAGCATACGCTTCGCGTGCTTTAGGTTGCTACGGACCATACGATTTTTCGGATTTAATGCCAGTGCCTTGTTATAAGTGTCAATGGCTGCTTGATAGTATTGTCGTGCTTCAACAATATCTCCTTCATCCCTTTTCTTATCAGCCATGTAAAGATTTGTTCCCCCCAGGTTAGTATATGCCATTACATAGTTAGGGGCAAGCTCAATTGCTTTATTAAGGTCATTAAATGCGCCTTGTTCATCTCCGAGATTAACTCTTGATGTGGCGCGGTTGTTGTAAGCGAAAATATGTTCTGGGTTAATCTGGATCATTTTATTAAAATCCCTGAACGCGCCTTCAAAATTATCAAGACGCGCCTTTATCACCCCGCGTCTGGCGTAGATCTCAACTAAATCGGGGTTAAGTTTGAGGGCAGTATTAAAGTATTTTATTGCTTCTCTGTCGTCATATAGTTCTGCCATTGCGTTGGCTTGTGCTTCAAGGGAGTAGGCTCTGATACGTGAGTACTTCTGCAGCTGTTCCAGCGATATGATTTCTCCCGAATTCGTAAGCAATTCCTTAAGCACGTTTGAAGATATCGCGGTTGCGACTGTTGCGCTACTATTATCTCCGGTAACAGATCCCATACCATAAGCAAGCACCCCTATAACGTCGCCGCTGCCATTTAGGACGGGCCCGCCCCCGTTACCCGAATAGAATCGTGTTTTTATCTGGAACCATTTATTGTCCTTGTACCTATTCTGGAGCGTGCCTGCTGTCCCCATGTATTTCATTTCCTCTTGATAACCTAAGGTATAAACTGTCCCATCTATCTGAGCCGTATCACTGTTTTCAAGCGGAAGTGGCGTGCCTGTCTCGGCAATTTTCAGAATCACGAGATTGTTTTTCGGATCAAATGCGGTAACCCCTTCAATATCAACCTTTGCTTCTTTGATAATTTGATATTGATTGTCTTCATTGAATGACCGGATATTCCTATCGCTGAGCACCTTTTTTAACTGATTCGTAGGGATAGCGGAGACAGTATTGGCACCTGCCAGAACTTCCATAGTCGTCACGACCTTGTCCGGTTCTACAAAAAAGCCGGTGCCTGTATCAATGTATGTTGAGAGTACGTCGTATCCCTCCAAGCGTTCAAGTGGTTCTTCAATAGCATGTCCTATCGCAAAGAGGACTATAGATTCTCTCCTGTTTTCAGCGATCTGTTGTAGTAATGCTTCTTTTTTCTTCTTCATGGTCGGTTTCCATTATTGCTTGTGTTAATAGAAAAAGCGTTTCGGCGGGGTAAGGCAACGATCCACTTTAGCGAGGCGATAATTGCTTTAAGTATACCATGAATTTTATGAACTGTCAATATTTGAAAAAAAAAAAACGACGCGCACGGTTTAGAAAGCGGTTGATCTACGGTTCGTTTATCGCCTATCGTTTAGGTTGTGTGTCTGTTGCTTCTTAATGCGTTTTCTTCTCAAAGTGTAGGTTTCTGACTCTGCCTCCGGTCAGTCTAAATCCTGTGATGCGTCCTGTGTCGTCTCGTATGAAACGGATTTCTGGGAAAAACCACACATTCCCCGTAAAATGATCGCCAGTGTAGGTGAGCGATATGTCGTCGTGTCGTCTGTGCTTTGCGACGAGTCTGTTTTCGTTCACAACAATCGTATAGGTCGTGTCGAGTTCTTCGGTATAGTAGTCGCCCTCAAATTCTGCCAACTGTTCTGGTGTTAGCTGTTCAGGCTTGTTATCTTTTTCAGGGGTTTGTGATGCGTTCTTTGGTGCAGGTGTCTCTTCAGGTGCCAGGATGTCGGCGAGATAGATGTCTGTGACCTTTTCTGCCAAACGGAGCGGGTTAAAGGTGTTTAGGTTGCACAAGATGACAACACCAAATTTCTGCTTGGGAAACCGGATTAAATGGCTCCGAAATCCGCGCCACGATCCGCTATGTCCGACTGTTTGCAACCCTCTATACTCACCAATGCTCAGTCCGAAAGCATAGCTGATCTGCTCACCGTTGTTCAGCACACCGCGCTGGTGCATCTGGTCAATCACTGTCTGTTCACCGATACGTGTCTTATCAAAATTCAGAATCCATTTTGCCAGATCCTCTACTGTCGAATAAAGCGAACTTGAGCCGAGGGCAGTCGTGTTGTTAATGGAATGCTTAAAGCCACCGTTCTCGACGGCTTGATACGAATATGCTCGGTTTTTCAGGATCATTTCGTAGTCGTCGTGGAAATGGGAGTTCGTCATGCCAAGCGGTTTGAAGATATTGGTATGCGTCCACGCTCGAAATGAGTCTCCGGTTACCGTCTCGACGATCTCTGCCAGTAGATTGTATCCGGTATTGCTGTATAGATATTCTTCCCCCGGTTTGAAATTGAGTGTTTTCTGATGCCGGACCATTTTCAGAATATGTTTAAACGAAATTACGTCATCCATCATATCACCAGCGATAACAAGCGACTGTACCCAATCCCGCAATCCGCTGGTATGATGCAGGAGATGCCGGATTGTGATTGTGTGACCGAAGTCCGGGACATCGGGTAGATGGATCCGTATATCATCGTCTAACGTAAGTCTACCGTCGTGTGATAGGGTGGTGATAGCAAACGCTGCGAATTGCTTGGACACTGAAGCGATATCGAAGATACTCGTCGGCGTAATCGGGATATCGTATTCCAGATTTGCTATGCCGTACCCTTGTGTATAGATGACTTCGCTATCTTTCGTAACCGCGAGGGCAGCACCGGGGGAATCTGACAGGTTCCATTCTGAAAACAGTTGATTGACTTTATCTTCAAATCCATTGTGACTTGTCATTGCTGACTCCATTATTCATGAACTTAATTTCTGCATTATATAAGGTTTTATCCAAATGTCAAGTAAAGCGATAGAAATCCCGCGCGTTTTCGGATAAGATTTTGCGTGTCAGCGATTGTGGTAGCTGTGCGGGGAACGCCTGTTCTGGGGAGTCGTAATGCCAGTGCGGATAGTCGCTTGAGAACATCAGCATGTCTTCGGAGTCGAGTTGACCGATGATCTGAAGCAGTTCTGATGCTGTTGGTGGCGCGTCAATGGGTTGAAGTGTCATGCGGATATGTTCTCGAATGTATGCCGATGGCGGTCGCTTGACCCAGGGGGTCAAGTGTCTTAAACCGCGCCACTCTTTATCGAACCGCCACATCAGCGACGGCATCCATGTTACACCCGTTTCAATAAGCGCGACGCGTAAATCAGGGAACTTGTCGAAAACGCCTTCGGAAACAAGGCTCAAGACTTGTGCTTGAAATACCTGTGACATACCGACGTATTCCTCCAGATAGGTTGAGGTCCACCCGACAGATGTGGGTGGTAATCCCGGTGCGCCGCCGTAATGGATACCGATAACGAGTTGATGCCGCACGGCTGCCTCGTAAATTGGATGATAGCGTCTATTGCCGTAAGGTGCTTGTGATCGGGCAGGTAGCATGACTTGCACAAACCTCGGATGTCCACCTAAACGTTCAATTTCTCGGACTGCGAGTTCAGGGTTTTGGCTCGGCACAATCAGTGAAGCCTGTAAGCGCGGTTCCGGTTCGATCCAGTGTTCAATCTGCCAGTTGTTGACTGCCGAGGCGAGTGCTGCTGCGAGGTCTTCATTGTGGATGCTCTGTACCCGATACCCGCACGTGAGGATCCCGCATTCAACGTTCCAGAAATCGAGTGCATGCTTGCGTAGCAGTGCCAAATCCGACGCTGGACGGTCTTTTGAAGGATGTGTAATCTCCGGACGTGTTGCGGTCGGCACGCCATCAGGATAGTCGTCGGCATCGGGTCCGGGGAAACCGGATTCTTCGCAGTAGTCGCACCAATAATCGGGTAGGTACGGGTAGAGCATCTGGTGTGAGGGTAACCGGTTATGAAGGTCGCAGTCGATTATAGGTGTTCCGGCTTGAACGAAACTCGGTTTTTCATTGTCTGTTTTCATTAGGCATTTCCTTTTGCTGAAGTCAGGTTGTACCGTAGGTATGCCAGAAGAGTATCGGTTCGTCTTCATATCCGTGTGCCGTTATGTAATGAATTAACCCTGCCAACGCCTTACCGGTATAGGTATTTTCGAGCGTGATACCTTCGTGTTCCGCCATGATTTCTACTGCCCGGGCACCCGCTTTGGTCGGGATGGCGTACCCATCTCCGAAGTCGTCATGCCAGAGTTCGATATGCTGTGCGCGGATGCTACTTGAATCCGCCGCTCCGATAAGACGACGGGTTTGCCTGACCATCCGTGAGATTGCCCACGCGTTTGCCACGACTTGATCGGCGACGCGGATGCCGACGACATGAGATTTTAACCCCGCAAGCCGAACTCCGACCACCAGACCTGCCATCGTGCCGCAGGTCCCTACCGGTACAAAGATAAATCTCGGTTCTGGCAAGATACCCGCCTCAATCTGTGATTTCAGTTCTGAGACCGCTTTCACATAACCGACAGAGCCGAGTGGTGACGAACCGCCCGCCGAAATAAAATAGCGTTCCTCTCCAACCCCGAAAGCTGTTTTCAACTGTTCATAAGCGTAACGCACGAACATTGTTGTCATACGATCGACTTCGTAGACTGCTGTGGCGTGTTCACAGATTGTACGATAGTTTGTTTCCGAATACGTGGTCGGCGGTTGTTTAAAGAGCAGACATTCCACTCGGAATCCGGATGCCTTGCCATAGACTGCTGTTGCCCGAACATGATTGGAACCGGTTGGACCGATTGTGAAAAGCATTTTCCTTTCGCCATCTTCGGGATGTGCTGCTGCGAACATGTACTCCAGTTTTCGTACCTTATTTCCACCGCCGAGCGGACCGCTCAGGTCGTCCCGTTTTATCCAGAGCGACTTGAAACCAAGTACAGGTTCCAAGTTTGAGAGACGCTGCACGGGTGTAGGGAAGTTACCGAGCGAGTGGTGTGGAATTGATTCAATCATAATACAGGTGTCGTGTTATATGGGACCACTTTCGATTATCTGGCTTGCGACGTGTTCAGCAAGCGCGGCGATCGTTAACATCGGTGGTACACCGATAGAGGTTGGAAACAGACTCGCATCGGCGACAAACAAGCCGTTTACCGTACGGGATTCTCCAGAAAGTTTAACAACGGATCTACCCGGATATTCACCCATTCGGAGTGTACCTTGCGGATGACTGGCAGCGAGCATGATGTCATTTGGCACGATACCGCGTTGGCGAATAATTTCGAGATTTGCTTCTGTTTTAATCGGGAGGTGTTGTGTGTAAGGCATCATAATCTCAGTCGCGCCTGCAGCAAAAAGCAGGCTTGCGGCGTTGATCGCGCCTTCTACTAACATCCTTTTATCGGACCTCCGCAGTCGGTATCTGATGTTCGGTGTACCCTTGTAATTTATCGATACCCGTCCGGTTGTTCTATCGTGCAAAAGAACGAGGAGCGCGGCAATGTGGCGATAGCGTTCCATCAGTTCTCGGTGGTTGTCGCCGAACCCTGGTAGGCTTGCGGCAACTATCATCTGTGAACCGAAAGCAGGCATGAGCAGGTAGCCGCTGCCCGATCTTTTTTCCATGTCAAGAAACTCATCAATATAGAAACTTTGTGGGATACCGAGATGTCCGTCAATAGTTTGGTTGAAGATTCCGCCGACAAAAACGGCGGGATGCAGATGAAGGTTTGCGCCGACCCACCGGTTTGTGTCCGGCAGTCGGCTTTTTAACCAGAGTTGTGGCGAGTTGATGGCACCCGCGGCGAGTACGACCACTTTGCTTTGAACGGACAAATTACCGGATGGCAGTTGTGCAGAAACACCGACGACGCGGTCTTTTTCCACGTGGATTTTCTCAGCTGTGCAGTTGCTATAGAGCCGCGCACCTGCAGCAAGTGCCAGAGGGATATAGGTAACCGCCATGCTCTGTTTGCCGATTCTTGTTCGGTTGTCCTGAGTTGATTTCGAGAGTGGGCACCCGAAAAGGCACTGTGATCCACAGGTATGGCATGCCCCTCTATTGTGTCTTTGCACAACGCCACGCCACTTCATCACTTCGCATCCGTTGCGGATAACAGCGTTTAAGCGGTTTACATCCGCCTCTTGTATCTGTGTAACACCGAGAGTCTGCTCCACGCTATCAAAATGTGTCGAAAGGTCTGGAACCTGCCATCTGTCTAATAGAGCCTGTGGTGGCCGGACAGCGTAGCAGAGGTTATGTACGGTTGAACCGCCGACTCCTTTGCCTTGTGAAATGACGATCGCGCCGTCGCGGGTGCGCCGTAGACCGCTATCCCAAAAGAGACGGCGCAGCATCTCCGGTTCGTAGCTGCCGAAAGTGGTTGGATCGTGATTTTCGCCTGCCTCTAAAATGATGACAGATAACCCGGCTTCGGCAAGCACTTTCGCAACGACAGCACCGCCGGCACCGGAACCGATAACGCATACATCGGCATGCTCTTGCTGTTCTGACTTCTTTCGATTCAGCAGAGAGAAAAATTTATGAGTCGTATTTGAAGACGGAGATTGTGATTTGTTCATAGGCTCGTTTCGTAGTAGACACAGTTTTGCATTCATGATAGCATACTTTTATTTGTTTATCAACCTTCTATCTGGGCACAGTTTGAAAGCCTATAATCCTTTCGCCTTAACCGCAAGGAAAATTAAAAAATGGAATTTGTTCAGTTGACAGAGGCACAACGCTCGGAATTTGAGGAGAACGGTTACCTGATCGTGCGTTCCGCGATTGATAGCGAGATGATTAATCGCTTGACCGAGGCAGGCGACCGACTCATGGAAGCGTTTGAATATCACGGGTATTATGCGCATCGGCGAGACGGGTTGGTGCAGGAGTCTGCATTTGCCGATCTTGCTACGCAGTCGAAGGCTGTGCCGTTGATTCTTCAATTGCTCGGCACGAATATCCATATCACGAATACAGCACTGATCTACAAACATCCACAGGCACCCGAGAAACCCGACAACCGGAACTGGCATCGGGATGTCGGTGTGCATTTGGATGTCGGACACGAAAAGTGTCCGCGTGTCGGTCTGAAGGTCGGTTATTGCTTAACGGATTTCAGTGTCCCGAATTCGGGTGCGACGTGGTTTATTCGGGAAAGCCATAAGTTCGGTGAACCGCTGCGTATGCGTGACGGTGAAGTCGATCCGCCTGTGTATGATGAACCGCTGCTCCAAGCAGGTGATGCGTTTCTGTTTGAGAGCCGTATCTACCATGCAGCAGGGATGAATTTTACAGAAAGTGTATCTAAAGTGGTGATCTACGGTTACCATTATCGCTGGATTAAACCGGATTATTATCTACGGTATTACAACGACACGTTACAACCGGATGCGGTTCTGGTGGAAAATCTGGATGACCTCGGTAGGCAGTTTCTCGGCGCATCTACGGATACGCAAGGTAGACGCGACCCGAACGGTGTTCACTGGGCTGGTACGGAATGGGCAACGACGCACAATCTGAACTTAGAACAGGCTCCACAAGTCGTGACGGTCTAAATTATACCAACAACTATTGATAGACGCGCTTTGGAAGCGCGGACTTATGATAAAACCGTGAAAGAGGATTAATATGAAAGAAACGAAGGTAAAAGAAGTTAAGGTAGGTATCGTAGGGTGTGGTGGTATTGCTGGTGGTAAACATCTTCCCGGTCATAAAGCGGTCGAAGGTGTTTCGATTATCGCTGCGTGCGACATTGACGAAACCCGTGCGAAGGTGTTCGCGAAACAGCACGACATCCCGCACGTTTTCACCGATTATGAGAAATTGGCTGCGATGGATGCGCTTGATGCGGTGAGTGTTTGCACACCGAACAATTTCCACGCAGGCCCGACGATTGCAGCGTTGAACGCTGGAAAACACGTTATCTGTGAAAAACCGATTGCTGCCAACGCGATTGACGGGCAAGCGATGGTGGATGCACAGAAATCGAGTGGTAAAATCCTACAGATCGGTCTACAATCTCGGTTCCGTGCTGAGGCACGTACATTGCGGAAACTCTACGATGAAGGGTTTTTCGGTGATGTCTATTATGCCCGCGCAATGGCGATGCGTCGTCGCGGTGTCCCTGCTTCGCCGTCGTTTCTGAGTAAAGCTATTGCTGGTGGCGGACCGTTGATTGACATCGGTGTGCATATTTTGGATGTGTTGCTCTGGATGATCGGTTGTCCGAAACCGGTTGAGGCGTTTGGAGTGACGGCGACGAAGTTTGGGCATAGAGAAAATGTCATAAACCCGTGGGGTAAATGGAATCCTGAAGATTTTGAAGTCGAAGATTTCGCGATGGGTACGATCCGTTTTGAAGGTGGGTTGACAGTGACGCTGGAGACGGCCTGGGCATCGCATATTCAGAATATCGGCGGCACGTTCTTTATGGGCGATTTAGCCGGTGCGACTTACGAACCGCTTCAGATTTATCTTGATAAAAAAGACGAGATGGTGAATTACGAACCGAAACTGTTGAAAGGGTTGCCCGGTGAGTTTGAATCGTTCCACACGGCTATTCGGGAAGGTTTGCCGTCTCCGGTACCGGCGGAAGAGGTATTGAATGTCGCGAAAATCTTTGATGCGCTCTATGAATCCGCACGAATTGGTCGTTCTGTGCCAATTGGATAAAATGCCGCTTTCACTGGCGAGATTTGATTAAGGTAGTTTATCGTATTGCCCTGTTATTAGCACGGCTCGGGGTTTATGATTGCCTCAGTTTTTCGATTTCTGTTGCTGTGAGGCCGGTTGTTCGTGCAATAACTTCGGTGCTTATGCCTTCGGCAATCAGTGCGCGGGCAATGGCAATCTTTTCCTCTTGCCGCCCCCGGTGATTTTCATCTATTAGGGTATCTTCCCAGGACTCTTCATCCTTAAGTACCCTGCGCTCCGCCGGAGAAATGTTGTCCAATTTAACTGCATCAATCACCCTTTCAAAAATCGGGGAGTTGTAGCGGTTTTCGTCCATCTCTCCATCCAGAGAATCCAATACGAGTTCCAACCACGCTTTGATGCCAGACGGTGTCTTATCGTTGACCATACGCGGCACTACAAACACAAGTTGATGCGGATAGACATCGACTTTACGGCTAAATTCGTTGATTGGATTGAAATCTGTGATGGCAACACTAAAGTCAATTTCGCTCTCGCTATACGGACTTGTTAGGACAACAATTGTGTAAACTGTCCGATCGAACTGGTACGCTTTGCTGTTTTTTACCTGTTCGACGAGGTTAATAAGATGATAATATAAGAAACGATCATAGAAGTGTCGCTCTTTGACGTGTTGTATCTCAACGACAATACGAGCTTCCGAATCCTCAGCAAACAGATCATATTCGATATCAACCTGCCCGATAGGTTCAAGGAATTTGTAGCCGCGATGCACCTCATCGGTATGGAATTCGATACCTAAGACATCTTCGGCAAATTGACAGAAGATCTCCGGTTGGCTGAACGCTTTTTTAAAAGCGGTGTCGTATCTTAAAGGAACAACTTGAGCCATTTTGTTCTCCTTTTCATAATGTTTTTTGAATTAAGTATTTTCCCGACTCAAGTCGGTCAAGGGCAAATTCATAATACGCTGGCACAATCTCGAAGCCTATGTAATGCCGTCCTTTCATTTTGCTGACGACAGCAACCTGCCCAGAGCCCAAAAACGGATCCAAAACGACATCGCCTTTTTGACTGGAATAATCAAGAATTTTATCGATGAGCTCTGCTGGCAATTTGGTTGGCGTTTTGATTGCGCCTTGCCAATATTCTCTTTTGATTTCCCAAACATCTTCTTTGTCTTTGTAGTGTGCCGACCCACCGTTTTCAGTCTTTGCATCCTTGTCAAATCGGCGATAGGGATAAAACTTTCGTTTCTTATCGTTTTTGCACAAGAAAAGACAGTGGTAGTGAGACGTTACGTACTTACGCTTCGTAACAACACCAAACTGGTATTTCCAAATGAGATGGTTGACGGTCGTGAGCTGGCACTGATCAATTGCTATGAGAAGGTCTTTTAGATGGTTCCAACCCGAAAAGATGTACATACTACCAGAATCCTTTAGGACTCTCGTTGCAGCGGAAAGCCAGTCAAGCGTAAAAGCGAGATAGTCCCTTCCTTCGATTTCGTTGTAACCTTGAAGGACACGATCCCCTTTTCGGTTGTAGTTGTGACGCGTCGCTTTGAAGTCAATGGCGAAAGGCGGATCCGTTATGATGAGGTCAACACATTCATCCGGCATTTCGGACATCAACGCAACGCAGTCCCCCTGTTTGATGGTGTCAATGTATTCAGGATGTTTCATTTTTTTTTTCATTTTTAATAGGACTTACGCACTTTTGGCTATAGGTGGCTCTGTTAGATGAAATTCTTCTGAAAACACAGCGTTCTGGTGTCACAATCTAACAGATTGTGGTACAAAAGAGCGATATGCGTAAGTCCTATTTAACTCGCCATCAAGATTTCGAGGAATGCTGTCATGTATCCGATAGCGTAAGCGCGTCCCCGGTGTCCCCAGCCTGTGTCATCGACGACGTGCGGCACATGGTCGGTAATCATGAAACCTGTGAAGCCGACCTCTTTGAGTGTACGCATTACCTCGAACATATCGCAGTTGCCCTCGTTTACAAAGGATTCGGCGAATTTCGGGACGTGTCCCTGCACGTCTCGGAAATGGACGTAGAAGATTTTGTCGCGTTCCCCGAAATAGCGGATTGCATCGGTGACACCCGGTCCCATCTCGGACCAAGAACCGACGCAGAAATCGAGTCCGTGTATCGGGCTGTCAGCGATCTCCATGCCGCGTTTGAAACCCTCAAAGTTACGGAACAGGCGCGGCACGCCTGCAAGGGATTCGACCGGCGGATCATCGGGATGAAGTGCGAGTTTAACGCCTGCTTCTTCGGCAACAGGTAGGATTCTGCTCATGTAATACTCGTATCTTTCCCACATCTCGTCTTCAGTGAAAACGCGTCCGTGCGATAGCGGCGCGTCTTTAGCCGCGTCCATATCAAAACTGGTGACAGCAGCTCCGCCTCTACCGGGTGTGGTTCGAGAGGTACGCCAGACCCCGTTCGGCATCCAGTGGTAACCGAAGATTTCAATACCAGCTTTACCGATGTTACGGATCGTGGTTGCCATATTCTCAATTTGTGCTTCGCCGCCGGGTAGACCGAGCATGGCTTTGTCATAAAATGTTACGGGGACGTTCTCGAGTGCCGCTAACCGTAACCCGGCGTTCTCCACTTCTGTCCGGAGCCGGAGGATGTCATCATATTCCCACCGTTCTGTCCCGGGAAGTTGTGCCGTGTTGAGTAAAACATCTTCGACACCGAGTTGTTTGATGAATTTTAACCGTTCTTCGCTGAGTTCACTGAATTGACCTAAGCCGAGACGCATTTTCTGTTTCATGGATATCTCTCCATTTTATTCCGTGCAAGTTCTTGATGGATCTGTCTCTACAAGACACAGGCTGACAGTCTATGCTACAAAAACGCAGCCTGCAACAACGGCGCAGGGTTTTTGCTTGGGTGTTTCTTCAAATATACGGAGAGGCACTTCATGCATCAAACCCACCTGACCGAACCGCAAGGAAAATTAAAATTGTTTGTCGCTATCGAGTAAAATGGTAACGGGACCGTCATTAATGAGTTCCACATCCATCATCGCCTGAAAGGTGCCGCCTTGTGTCGGGATATTCTGCTGTTTTAGCGTCGTGATGAACTGCTCATAAAGGGCGTTTGCGACTTCGGGACGGGCAGCGTTAATGAAACTCGGTCTCCGTCCTTTACGGCAATCGCCGTAGAGTGTGAATTGCGAGACGACGAGTGCGGCACCACCAGTGTCAAGCAGTGAGCGGTTCATCTTGCCCGCTTCATCCTCAAAGATACGCAAGTTGATGACTTTGTTGGTGATATATTCGAGTTCGGTTGCGGTATCGTCGTGGGCGACACCGAGGAAGACAAGCACGCCTGCTCCGATCTCAGAAACGAGTTGACCGTCTACTGTAACACTTGCAGATTTTACGCGCTGAACGACTGCTCTCATTTTTTACTCCTAAAACAGCAAATTTTCGCCTTGAAGTGCCTGTGCCTGTTCGCCGCCGAAGGTCAAATTAAACTGGAATCCGGGACGGTTGTTGAATCCGAGTTGGAAAGCGAGTGTATTTGAAATTTCATAGCGGAGTGTGAGACCGAGGAGGTTCGTCAGATGCACGCCTGCATACGGGAGTTCGCGGGCGAAATCGGCGACTAACCACATATTATCTGAGACCGCAACCTCTGTACCCGCCTGCCAATTGAGCGTGAAAAAGTCGGTCGTTTTCAGTGATTTCGATGTCAAGAAGACACCGACACCCGCATGAACTTTGAAAAGGCTACCGAATCTTTGCGTACCTATTAGATAGGTATTGACACCCATAAATGGAAAGCCGTCCGCGGGACTGTGGTCGAGGAATTCGTTATCTGAGTTGAGCCGGTCATCAGCGGTGAACCCGACCTGTACGTCTCCACCGATGGAGATACTCGGAAAATTATCGTTCCGATCCGGTTTGATGTTATACTTGAGACCGATGATGCCATCAAACAAGGGTTGATCGTAGACACGGCGGTTACTGCTTGGGTCTCCACTGTTTTCTGTATTGGTGTTATAGAAATCGAGAACAGACTTCCGCACGCCCCCTGTTGAGAACGTACCCCCGAGCAAGAGGTCCAGTTCGTCGCTTAAACCGTAAGCGAATCTGACGGGTATGAAAAAAGTCTCGATCTCAAGTGTTACGCGGTGCAGTTCTTCAAAACCACCGATGTTTACCTTTTGGTGATGGTCTGGTAAGAGATCAACTTTCGCGTATTGGAGGAGTCCAAACGTGGTGCTGGAGCCTCCTTTGCCGACAGGTTCCGCGGTTTGGATACTATTAAGCTGTGAGATCGCTGGCAGTTGTGCTGAGAGCGGTCGCGCGGTCCCGATCAGGAGTAGACCACAGATCATGTAGATAAAGATGTGTGGGGTGTGTTGTCTCTTCTTTTCGGTGTAACTTGTCAGCCAAAAGTTTGGTCTGGAAAAGTTAGCGTGCATAGATGTGTCCTTTAGGGTTATATTGTTATTTTTCAAGTCTCTTACGCAAGCATTTTAATTGCTATTGTGATCTTGCTTCTACGAGTGCACTTTCGTCGCGTCGTCCATCGGGCCCGGGTGTATTGTCAAAGGCTGTTATGTAATATCGTTTAAATTCGAGCGACTGTCCGACGAGAATCGGGTCTTCGCCGGTGATTGTCCATGTGCGCTCCTTTTTTCCGGGTGATGGTCGCGTGAGCAAGTTTCCGGCTGCGTCTCTGGTATAGAGTTGATAACCGTCGAGGTCTGATTCGGTGTTCGGTGTCCATGAGATGAAAGCATCGTACTTCAAGTTAGCGAGCGAGCGCGGTCGGTAAATGACCCGAACATTTTTCGGTGGTGCGGGTGGTAGGTTCGGTACAGCTGCCGTGATTGTCGTAAATGCCTCTGCCCCAAATTCGTCGACACCGGTGATACGGTATACCTTTCGGGTCCCGTCAGTTTCAAAGTCGTTATCGAAATAGTAGAGTTGATCCCGTTTCGGTTCAGCAATCAGTTTGAATCGGAGCGGTTTGTCGTCTCCGCTGTCTAGTGCGGCATAGACGCGGAAGATAGAAAAATCGTGCGGGAATTCGTAACCGTCCCAAAAGAGTTTAATCGTGAGATCGGTTGGATCACCGAGCGTTACAGTAGGTGTAGGTGGTGGGATGCTCGGTGTTGCGAGTGCTGTCTTCCAGACACGGAACGGCTCTTCGCCCTCGATGGGTGGATTTGTCGGATCGGGTGTCTCAATACCGTTGATATCAACGTAGGTAATACGATATTCATAAGCGAGTACCCGTCCAGAGGTATCACGCCGGTCATTTTCGAGGTTCTGGTTGTCAATAAACTCATTCGCCGGTGCGTCAACAGAGCCGACGAACTCGAAGGGTGTATCCGTCCCACTTACGGCGCGTCTGTAGATACGGTATGTTTTGATGCCTTCCTGACCTGTATCGTTCCACGTGACCCGTACCTGCTTATCTCCAGCGTAGAGTGTGAGACCGTCTGGTGCACCAGACGTGCGGAGATTCTCTGGATCAAGCGGGTTCGCGAAATCTTCACTATTGGTACAGGCGTAGAGACCGATAACAGTGAAGATCAGAAGAAGGCGCAGGACGCTGCCTTTAGGGTTGAATACAGTGTGGAATGGACGCATTATTTTTACTCCTCAAAACAACGGATTATGGCTTTGTCGCCATTGAAATCTGATATTGCCTCGTGAGTTGGATAAACGAAAAGGCTAAAAAAAGTGTTGGAACCTTAGGCTTGCACGCTGGTTTTGGAAATCGTAGTGGGGTCGTAATTGGAACGAGGCATTTGGAGATAGCAGCCCCCTGTTTCCAGAAAAGCGGTTCGTGAAATCAATTTTTTTAACACGTGGATTTGTCTTGTCGGTTTGCCAGGGCGGCAGCGCGGAGACGGCACCCTCTACAGCTTCGGACGACTCCGATGGGTTATTGAGTTGGTTATAAATTGAGAAAAGTACGGCGAGTCCGACGCAGCCGATGCCAACACGCGACGTGATGGTGCCGGCGTTTCGTCTAACAAGGAAAGCGTCCTTGTGTGTTTGGATGTCTGCTTGGATTGCGGCATTGAGATAGGTGTCGTAGCGCGCTTGGGCGGAGGATTTGAGAAGAGTGCCGCCGAGATACAGACCCATGCCGGAGGTGAAGAGCGTAATTGATAGCACGCGAGACCGACGCGCCGCATCCGCAGATTGACTCGCTAAAACAAAGATGAGAAGGCAACTGCTTATAAGTGCGATCAACTTTTGAATTCGACTATAACGCTTCATATCAGCCCTGCTCCTTTTACGAGAAAGATATGTTTCTATAAAGTTTACCGCATTTTTTCCCGAAAGTCAACGCTTTTTACAGTTGAGAAGTGGAATGATTTTCCCATGCGTTTGTGGAAACGGGTGAGTGTCACACCAGCGGGAGACCAGAGAAAATAAACGCATAAGCAATTTTTTTCGTCTAAATGTATGTTTGGAAAAGTCAATAGTGAAATTAAAGAGAACCTTTTCGCAGGTGGGTCTGTCTTAAGGTTTAAAGGGATGTTACAGCAAAATTAAAAAAAAGTGCGTTGAGAATTGGAGAAAAACAGATGAAAATTTCCACTAAGTCGGGCAGCGTTATTGCAAAACTTGGAATCGGTTGTATTGTATGTCTATTCCTTGGGGCTGCGGTGCTGCTCTATGCGCAAGAGCAAACGAGACCGAGGTTTATCGGTACAAGTACTGAGGGGGATGAGACTCAGACGGGGGAGATGACTGCTGCGAAAAGGCAAACGATGAATAACACACCAGGACAGGCACAACCGCAACGGGATGGCGCGTGGGGTCGTCAAAACCGCGGCGGTGGCGGTGGTGTTGACTTCGGAGAGAGTGAAGCGTTTTACGAGACCATTATTGCGTATAACCTCTTCCGTCCGCTCGGTTGGACACCCCCTAAAAACGAACCTTCATATCGTCTGGTCAGTACGGCAGTTAATTCGGACGGCGTTATCTCACAAGCGACGTTGCTGGAGCGCCGGTCTAACCGTTATCACTTTGTCACGATAGGAACGAAGCTCGACGATATGACCGTAAAAGACATCCAAGCGAAGAAAGTTATCATGGACAAGGCAGGGGAAACAGTAACGCTGAATACCGGCTCGCTACAACTCCTCTCAAGGAAGCGCGGGAACGAAGGCAACAGAGGTGGGGGACGTAGTGAAGGCGGCTCCGAAACTGCACGTAATAACAATACCGGACAAAATCGGGTTAATCAGGTAAATGCTGAACAGCGCGAGCAAACGGGGCGGGGAGGTCAAGATGCTGCGCAACAAGCGAGGAGACGGGAAATGATGGAGCGGATGCGGAACGCTTCACCTGAGCAACGGCGAGAACTCATACAGCAATTCCGGAGACGCGGCGGCGGAGACGGGGGTAGAAGGGGTCGAGGTAGAGATCGGTAAAGTCCCCGTAGTTTCAAGGTCATAGATGTTTAATTTTCAGGCGCGGTTTCAAACCGTGCCTTTTTTGTTTTACTATAGGACTTACGCAATTTTGGATGTAACCCGCTCGGTTAGATGAAATCCTTCGTCCAATCCAGCGTTTATGTACCACAATCTGTTAGATTGTGGTACATAAAGCGTAACATGTGTAAGTCCTGTTGTTGTTGATTTTGCGTCCATTTTATTTAGTAATCGGGCGGATTGGATTGATTAGACTTGACATTTGGCAAAATCAACGGTAAAATTAAAGAAACGTCTATACCAAATTCCGAAACATATCTGTAGAAAAGTGGAGGAAAATAAATGAAAATTGCCACATATTGGGGCAGTATCATTACAAAACTCGGAATCGGCTGTGCTGTCTGCTTATTCCTTGGGGCTGCGGTATTGCTCTATGCGCAAGAGGAAAAAGAGGCGGAGTTTATCGGTACAAAGCCTAAGATGGATATTGAGAAGCTGAAAGAGATGGCTGCTGCGAAAAGGCAAACGATGGATAAGGCACCAGAACGGACGCAACCACAACGGAATAGCGCGTGGGGTCGTCAAAACCGCGGCGGTGGCGGTGGTGTTGACTTCGGAGAGAGTGAAGCGTTTTACAAGACCATTATTGAATATAACCTCTTCCGTTCGCTCGGATGGACACCCCCTAAAAACGAACCTTCATATCGTCTGGTCAGTACGGCAGTTAATTCGGACGGCGTTATCTCACAAGCGACGTTGCTGGAGCGCCGGTCTAACCGTTATCACTTTGTCACGATAGGAACGAAACTCGACGATATGACCGTAAAAGACATCCAAGCGAAAAAAGTTATCATGGACAAAGCGGGAGAAACAGTAACGCTCAATACCGCCCCGCTCCAACTCCTCTCAACGAAGGGCGGAAGGGAGGGCAACAGAGGTGGCGGACGTGGTGAAGGCGGTTCCGAAAGAGCAGGCAATAATGAAGGGCAGAGCCGAGCCAGTCAGATGGAGGCTGAAGAACGCAGGCAGATAGAGCAGAGAAAGCGTGAATATTCTCGTGAAAGAATGAGACGCGAAGCGATGGAGAAACTGCGGAATGCTCGATCGCCAGAAGAGCGGCGAGAAATTATACAATGGATGCGGAAAGAGTTCGGCGGGGATAGGGGACGGCGAGATCGCGATAGATAACGCCGTATTCCTGTCAAGATATAGACGCAATTTTTTTCAAGGCGCGATTTGTTATCGCGCCTTGTCTATTTTAATGACTATGCTGCTTCTTGGGCACCCTCTGGCATATTCTCAAGCCGGGAGAGCCAGTAGCCGACATCAAACGAATCGTCGCCGATGAGGAAACGCCACTGCTTGATCCGGTTGACGATCTCAAGCCGGACATCGTTTCCATACCATCTGTGGTTTCTGCCTAAGATACCGTGAATAGGTGCAGCGTCAAGGTCTTCTGTGTTCCAGAGTTGACGTTGACGCACCGTTGGGTTGAGACGAAGTTTGAACATATAGCGCGTCTGCTCTGTTAGATTCGGCTGCGCGCAGTGCCACATTCCGTGATGTACGACGAGGAGCGTCCCTGCTTCACAGACGACCGGCATCTGTCCGAGGAAGTTCTGATACCGCGCGATGTCTGTCTCACAGACACGACGATAATGGCTCCCCGGTAGGATCATTGTCCCGCCCATTTCGCGCGGTGTGTCGTGTGAAAAATAGAAGAACTGGATGTCGAAATGCATCCGCAGATCGATAATCGCGTCGGCATGCCAAATTTGCCCGACCTCATTTTGCGGGCGGACGATGTGAACGGCGTGGTGATCGTAAAGCGGGTCCTCGCCGACCAAACTCTGAATGATTCCCTGTACCTCCGGTAATCGGAAGACTTTCCCGACAGCAGAATCGTCTGTCCAGACATCGTTTAAGACCGTGCCGCCGCGACCGCGGACTATCATGCCGTCTTCCATCTCCGCGTGTGCAGCCTTGTTGAATTCATCGGGGATGAACGCATCGAAACGGAGGTAACCGTCCGCGACGAAGTTCGCCATCTGTTCCGTAGTGAGTAAATGCTTTTTGTCAATCATTGGATTTCCTCCAATTTCTCAAGGACGTATTCAAACCTGAGATATGAGGTATGATATTCCATACCGGGATAGGCAGGGAATTGTTGCGGGAACTGAATCACGCGCCAGCCATCTCGCATTGCTTCGACCACCGAGTTGTATGGCGGTGTTTCGCTATCACCTGTCGTGTGTCGTTTGGTACCGGTGCCGTCATACATCGCCCAGGCGACAACGTTACTGTTTAAATCTGGTGTGTGCAAATGTAATACCAGAAGTTTCTGTCTTAATTCAGGCATATTTTTTTAGGTTAGCCTTTCTTGGGGCACGCTTTGTAAGCGCGCTGATGAGACCTATACCACTTAGACGCTATTGAGCCTTAAGCCGACTCTATTTAGATGACGGTTTCAGGTGGTATCGTTGCATCCTTTGGAACAATAACGATGCCATCCCGGATGTAGTAATTTTCACCGTCATGGTTATCAATCGCATCTCGGTTGACGAGTACTGAATTATCACCGATCCGTGCATTTTTGTCAATGATTGCATTCTGAATCAGGCAATTCTGTCCGATACCGACGTGCGGGATACCGCTCTGTGAGTCTCCGCTCCGGTCTACCTCTGGCTCATAGAAATCTGCTCCCATGAGAATGGATTGGTAAATCCGGCTCCCGCCAGAAATAATGCTACGGATGCCGACGATCGTTCGGTCGATTTCGGAATCGTCGATGATAGAGCCTTCTGCAAGAATAGAGGACCGGACACTACTGTTGTTAACCTTGGTGCTAGGCAGGTGGCGGCGGTTGGTATAGATCGGTGCGTGTTCGTCGTAGAAATCGAATACCGGTGTGGTATCGGTGAGTGCGATGTTCGCCGAGTAGAAGGAGCGGATGGTACCGATATCTTCCCAATAGCCGTCGAAAAAGTAGGCAAAAACCGATCGTTCTCGAATACTCGTGGGTATAATGTCCTTCCCAAAGTCTACGTTCGATTCATCTTGCAGCACGTCTTGTAGTACCGCTCGGTTAAAGACGTAGATTCCCATTGAAGCGATATATTCGCGTCCTTGTGCTTCAATACCGCGCGAGTTAAAAACTTCAGGCTCGACACGGAGTTGCTGAAGTTCCGCTTCCGTTTGTGGTTTCTCAACGAAATTGACGATCCGTCCGTTGGCATCCGCTTGGAGGATACCGAGTCCGCTCGTAACCTCTTTCTGAACAGGGATGACAGAGACGGTAATATCCGCGCCGGATTCGGCATGGACAGCCAGCATCTTTTGGTAATCCATCCGATAGAGATGGTCGCCGGCGAGAATGAGTACATGGTCGTCTGTGAAACGCGGGTTGAGAATATAGGGTTCATTGTGTCTGACGGCGTCCGCTGTGCCTTGATACCAATCCTCTCCGGACAACGTCTGTTGCGCGGCAAGGATTTGGACGAAACCGCGACGATACGTATCGAACCGGTACGTCTGGACAACATGTCGGTTCAGCGAGACGGAGTTGAACTGGGTCAAGACATAGATTTTTTCGAGTCCTGAATGTAGACAATTACTAATCGGTATATCTACGAGTCGAAATTTTCCTGCGATCGGTACACTCGGTTTCGCGCGGTCCCGTGTCAATGGAAATAGACGGGCGCCACGGCCGCCGCCAAGAATAACTGCAACAACGTTCTCGTTGTTCATAAACGTTCTCCTCATTTAGTTCTTAATTTTCGGTTAAGACATTGTGGCGGCGGAATAGCTCTCGGCTTTCGGTTAAGGACTTGTGGTGGTTACCTTTCGTGTTGCTGCCACAAGAGTTCTCTTTAACTGATAAGGGACAACTGACAACTGTTGACTATTCCCTACTACAAGCTTCCTTTAGTAGATAGCACGCCTGTGATACGCGCATCGAGACGTGTCGCGATGTGCAATGCTTTCGCAACTGCCTTGAAAATCGCTTCTATGATGTGATGCTGATTTGTGCCGTAGGGGACGTTGATGTGCAAAGTTGTACCACTATGGTTGACGAACCCGTGAAAAAACTCCTCGACGAGTTCGATGTCAAAATCGCCGACTTTGCCGGAAACAAGTGTCGTCTGAAAGTGGAGATACGGTCGTCCACAGACATCCAGGTCAACTTTAGCCAGCGATTCGTACATTGGAACAGCGAAGCTGCCGAACCGTTGCATCCCTGCTTTGTCGAGTACTGCCTTTTGAAATGCTTGCCCTAAGCAGATGCCGACATCTTCGGTCGTATGATGTGCATCTACATGTAAATCCCCATTCGCTTCAATTTCCAAGTCAAAGAAGCCGTGTTTAGCAAAGAGTTCCAACATGTGATCCAAGAAACCGACACCGGTTTTAATGTCTGATGTCCCATTTCCGTCAAGGTCAAGACGGAGTTGGATACGGGTTTCTGCTGTTTCGCGGGCGATTTCTGCTTTTCTGTCCATTCTTTAATTTTTCCTTGCGGTTCGGTCAGGTTGGTTTTGGGTTTCACTTTCTTTTCCGTTTATCGTATACTCTTATTATACGTTTAAAAATGGTTTTTCGCAACGCAAAAGCAGACCTCCCGCAGGGTTATTTAGTTTTAAGAAATTCGCGGGTTTTATGCTTTTTGTTACAAATCCGGTGCGGTTAAAAACACGCACCTACCGGGTCTGGGGGGTCCAAAATTAGACGAAAAAACCGAGGACTGAATAGCCCTGAGGCCTCCCGCCCAAGGGACGGGAAGTATACCGTTAAGCCCATGTTACCAACCCCAGTTCGTGTGGGGATTGTAGGTCATCATCGTATGGTAAGGCGCGCAGGGTGTAGCCGTACAAACCTGTCTGTTGAACAGTGAGCACGCCTTCAAAGAGATAGGCACCGCCGCCGAGGTCAGCCTTATATTCCATTGGACTCACAGCGCCATTGGAAATCTCATCCGCCGCGTCTAACAGTCCGTGGTAGATTTGCACCGTAATTTCGTGAGGAAATAGAACGTCGGTTCGGACGACTGCCTGAACGACTGTAGATTCACCGACACCGAGTTCGAGGCATTCTGGCGAGGGCGTGTCGCTACGTTTTTCCTCAACCTGAAGTGCCCCCCAGTGGTCTCGGATGTGGGTTTTCCAGCGCGCCAAGGCGATGCTACGCTTTGCTTCCGATTCGTTAAGTTTCTGCCAACGCCGATGTGCGGGAAAATATAACTGCTCTGCGTATTCTGATACCATCCGTTTCGTATTGAAGATAGGTGCGAGATTTTGCATCGCCATCTTCATCCGTGTGACCCATTGGTGCGGTACATCGTCAACAGGGCTGCGCTCGTAGAAGAGGGGTACAATCTCATTTTCGAGGAGATCGTAAATGGCATCGGCGTGAGCTTTTTCTGCCGATTTAGCGTCCGATGAGACGATGCCTGCATCAATCGTCCATCCGCCCCCTAAATGGTCGGCTTCAGCCCACCAACCGTCTGCGATGCTGAGGTTGAGAACGCCATTCGCTGCTGCTTTCATACCGCTGGTGCCGCTGGCTTCGTTCGGTCGTAGCGGGTTGTTCAACCACACATCGACACCCTCAACGAGATAACGTCCAACACAAATATCGTAGTTTTCGATAAAGACGATCTTGTGGTAGAAACGGGGTTCCGCTGCGATCCGAGCGATACGCTGTATGAGCAATTTTCCTTCATAGTCGTGCGGATGCGCTTTCCCGGCAAAAATGAGTTGAACCGGACGTTCCGGGTTGTTAAGGATCTTATCGAGCCGATCAACGTCTTGGAACAGCAAGGTCGCGCGTTTATAGGTTGCAAACCGGCGTGCGAAGCCGATGGTGAGCGCTGCGGAATTCAGCGTTTTCGCTGCCATGCTGAAGTTTTCTGGTGTACGCTTTGAAACTGTGCTGCCGGTTGCCTGCTTCTGTTCTTGGCGTTGGCGTGCGAAGTCGATGAGGCGTTCACGCCGTCGTTCATGTATCCGCCACAACTCGTGATCTGGAATGTGTGAAATCTGCGTCCAGACATCCTGATTTGTGAGATCGACAATCCAACGGTGTCCAAGATACCTGTCGAAAAGACTCTGCATATCACTTGAGACCCAAGAACGCGTATGGATTCCATTTGTAATCGCTGTGATGGGTACTTCATGGACAGGTGTGCCGGGCCAGAGGTCTTTCCACATCTCACGGGCAACTTGTCCGTGTAGTTGGCTCACGCCGTTGCACATCGCCGAAAGCCGGAGCGCAAGGAGGGCAGGACTGAATTCGCTCTGTGTATTCGATGGGCTTGTCCGACCGAGACCGAGGAAGGTGTCAGCGGAGATACCGAGTTCCGCGTAGTAAACGCTACAGTATTGATTCACTAAATCCGGCGGGAACCAGTCGATGCCAGCAGGAACCGGCGTGTGTGTCGTGAAGACGTTTCCTGCGCGCGTCGCCTCACAGGCTTCTTCAAAACGGATACCTGTTCGCGACATCATCTGTCGGATGCGTTCAATCGCAAGGAACGCAGCGTGCCCTTCATTCATGTGGCACACTGTCGGTTGGATACCGAGTGCCGTTAGCGCGCGGTACCCGCCAATTCCGAGCAGAATCTCCTGTTTAATACGTAGACGTTTATCACCACCGTACAGATAGTCGGTGATGTTCCATAGTTCTTCGTTCTGGTTTTCGGGGATATTTGTATCGAGTAGATACAACGAGACGCGTCCGACCTGTGCACACCAAACCTTCGCGAACGCCTTTCCTTCTGGGTATTCGACTTCTACTAAGAGCGGGGAACCGTCAGGACGTTTCGCCGGCTGAATCGGCATATTGTAGAAATCATTGATAGGATAGTCCGCCATCTGCCAACCGTCTGCGGTAAGGGTCTGACGGAAATAGCCGTGTTGGTAGAGCAACCCGACTGCGACGAAAGGCATTCCTAAGTAGCTGGCGGATTTTAGATGATCGCCTGCCAGGACCCCTAAGCCACCGGAATAGAGCGGTAGGCACTCCGTCAAGCCATATTCCATCGAAAAATAGGCGATTTGCAGGTCGGTAAGCGTCCCATCTTTGTGATTTGTCTCGAACCATGAACGGGCTTTGTGATATTTTTTAAACTTTTGGTAGATGACATCAAGGCGAGCGAGGAATGTGTTATCTTTTGAAATGGCATCTAACTTTCTTTGTGAAATCTGTCCGAGCATTGCGACAGGATTATGATAGGTTTTTTGCCATAATTCTGCATCAAGATGCTGGAAGAGGTCAAGGGCTTCATTATCCCATGTCCACCACAAATTTAGGGCAAGTTCTCGCAGGGGTTCAAGATTTTGTGGTAAAGTCGGCACCACTGTTAATTGGCGAAGAGGCTTCATTTAATTGCATTTTCCTTTCGACATCTACGCCGCTTCTGCGTCTGAATACTGTGTCTTCAGTGTGATGTAAGTGCCTTGTTTCCGTTTTTCAAAATCCAATTTTCCTTCGCGAGCGAGCCAACCGATACCCATTAGGGTTGTCCGCTCAGTCTCACCGAGTTCACGTGTTAATTTTGTAACTGTGGCTTCGTTGTTTTCTTTAAGATAGTGCCAGATAGCACCTGCTATATTTCCAATATTATCTAACATTTCTACCTCCATTAAGTAGATGAAAAACAGAGCATTTATTAACAGCAGGACTTACGCAATTTTGACGATAGCCAGTTTTTTTCGCAGATATTTCTCGGAAAACACAGCGTTCTTGGGGCACAGACTAACAGTCTATGCTACAAAAGAGAAGCATGCGTAAGTCCTAAACAGATTTTAGCGGATGCTTGTGCCGAAATCTTTTGTAAAGAGCGGAAAATATCTCATAAACTTCCAATATATATTATAGTTGATTTTGGTGAGGTTGTCAAGGACAACGGGCAGATGGGGTGTGTAAAGTTTTTGGCGCAGGATTCATTTTTTCGACAGGATAGGTTTGTGGACATAGCACTCCGCTGGAGTGCAAGAGAAGGAACCCTCTTTTTCTATAGACATATTGCTCCGCTGGAGCAAAGAGACCTCTTTAGAAATAAAGCCCTCTTCACGCCAGAGGCGTGATATGTCTATAGAAATCAATAGTATTCGTCCTGCACTCCAGCGGAGTGCTATGTGTTGACGAAGGATTGATCGGCGGAAAATCCCTTTATAACGGAGTGCTGCCAAAAAC
>JAJDXV010000069.1 GCA_022823085.1 Candidatus Poribacteria bacterium | reverse complement strand
AAGTTTCTGAAAACTGTGTTATCATTTTCTTTGGATGGACCCATTTTCGGGTGTATCCACATTTCATAAAATACCTCCATATATTTTTTTACACTTTACGGTAAAAAAAATCTGTGTATGGAGGTATTTTATCACAACACCCCTGACTTCCGCATACTTTTTTTATCAATACCCCTTCAACACAACCCGTAAAAAGAAAATGGGGGTAAATGAAGCGTACTTCTGATTTGACATACATCTGCTGTTGTGATATAATTTTGCTTGTTGAAAACGTGAACGCTATAAGAAAAACTGGCTGATATACACCCAATTTGTTAATATGGATACAATAAAAACAGAAATCTATACTATTTTAGAAGACGCGATCCGTGCTGCCGTTGCAGCCGGAGAACTCGCTATATCCGAAGTACCCACGATTCCGTTCTCGCCTACGAAAACGCCTGAACACGGCGATATCGCTACCCCGATCGCATTAGGGCTCGCGAAACAAGCACGGATGGCACCGCGAAACATCGCCGAAATAATTCGTAAACACATAGATGCTGATACGCTCGAGCGCATAAATTCCGATACGCATCCTATCATCCGTGACATTGAGATCGCCGGTGCAGGCTTTATTAATATCCATCTCTCCGATAACTATCTCTATGATACACTCCAGACAATCGCGGCGATGCAGGCAGCCTATGGCACCAGTGATAAGGGTGCAGGAAAGCGGGTACAAATAGAATTCGTCAGTGCCAATCCGACGGGTCCCCTTAATATCGTCAGCGGACGCGCCGCAGCGGTCGGAGATACACTCGTCAACCTGCTCAATGCGACCGGATATGCGGCGATCCGTGAATTTTATGTCAATGATGCCGGTGGACAGGTTGAACGGCTCGGTGAATCCATTGATGTCCGCTACCGGCAACTGCTCGGCGAAGAAGGATTGGAAATCCCCGAAGGCGGCTACCAAGGTGAATATCTCACCGAATTCGCACAGACGATCGTTGAAACGGAGGGCGATAGCCATCTTCAACTTCAGGAGAGCGAACGCGTCGCACTCTTCCGCGACAAAGGTATCGCACACATCTTGTCGCAACAGAGAGTGTCCTTAGAACGTTTCAAAGTCAATTTTGATGTCTGGGCGAGTGAGCAAGCGATCCGAGATAGCGGGAAACCGGAAGAGATTATTCAAGCGTTCCGAGAAAAATCGTATCTCTACGAAGCGGAAGGCGCGACATGGTTCCGAATGTCAGATTTCGGAGACGACAAGGATTGCGTCGTCATAAGGCAGAACGGTGAATATACCTATTTCGTGCCAGATGCCGCTTACCACCGAGATAAGTTTGACCGCGGATTCAGCACAGTCATTGACCTGTTCGGGCCCGACCATCAGGGACATATCAGTAGGCTCAAAAATTTCGTGAAAGCACTCGGTTTGCCCGATGATTGGCTCGAAATCTCGATCATTCAACAGGTGAACCTGGTTGATGCAGAAGGCAATCGGTTAGATATGTCTAAACGGCGCGGTCAGTTCTTTACGCTTGACGCGCTTATTGACGATTTAGCAGAGAACGTCGGTGAAGAATTTGCTGTGGATGTTGCGCGGTATTTCTTTCTTATGCGTGCCAACAATACCCATCTTGATTTCAATATGGAATTGGCACTCACACACGCCAGCGAAAATCCGGTCTTCTATATCCAATACGCACACGCTCGGTGCTGCAGCATCTTCGAGCAGGGAACTGAACACGGAATCGTTGCAAAGCCGATCGAGGAGGTCTCACTAAAACGGCTGACCGAACCGATAGAGCATGAACTCATCCGTAAATTAGCCGAATTCCCGTCAATCGTGCACCTGAGTGCGGAGACACGCGAAGCACACCGTGTACCACACTACTTACATGAACTCTCAGGAATTTTTCACCCGTATTATAACCAACACCGAGTCTTGGATTCGGAAGACTTGGAAAAAACATACGCACGGCTTATCCTTGTTCAGAGCGTGCAAACAGTATTGAAAAATGGATTGACGCTTTTAGGTATTTCTGCCCCTGAAGCTATGTAAGAGTAGTTAACAGTTAACAGTTAACAGTTACAAGAGGTTTTCGATAGTTCTAAAGTCTCTTAACACTGAAAGATTTTTTTGTAGAAAAAATCGTACCGATAACCGATAACGACTAAAACCGATAACTATTACAGGAAAAAACATGACAAAAGACTACAGACAGGTCGATAAAGCACACGTGTGGCATCCGTTGTTTCAGCATCAACGTCTTGAGGAGACGACGTTAGCCGTCTTTGAGTCGGCGCACGGCACAACAGTTGTCGATACAGAGGGGCGAGAATACTTAGACGCTTACGCCGCGCTATGGAACGTTAACGTCGGTTACGGAAGGCAAGAGATCGCAGACGCTGTCTATGAACAGATACAGAAGTTGCCTTACTACCCACATTCGCAGATTAACGTCCCGGCGACGCTGTTAGCAGAGCAGCTCGCCGATTGCCTGCCGGGTGATCTCAACCATGTCTACTTCTGCAACAGCGGTTCGGAAGCCAATGAAACTGCCATCAAAATCGCGAGACAGTATGGCAGACAAACGTATCCAGGGCAGAATCGCTACAAGATTATCAGTCGTTATCGTGGCTATCACGGATTCACGTACGGCGCGATGTCCGCGACGGGACAGGCACGTAGAAGGAAGGCGTTTGAACCGCTTGTTCCGGGTTTCCCGCACGCGCACCCGCCGTACTGTTACCGGTGTCCATTGGGGTTAGAACCCGCCTCATGCGGTATCGCGTGTGCTGATGAAATCGAACGGATCATTCAAGGCGAGGGCCCTGAAACCGTGATTGCCGTCATCGCAGAACCGATTATCGGTGGTGGGGGTGTCATTGACCCGCCCGATGAATACCTCCCGAAACTCAGGCAAATCTGCGACGATTACGGCTTGCTCCTCATACTTGACGAGGTCATCACTGGATTCGGACGCACAGGAAAAATGTTCGCGTGTGAGCATTGGGATGTACAACCCGATCTCATCACATTGGCAAAAGGATTGACGAGTGGGTATCTACCCCTTGGTGCTTGTGTCGCTTCAACGCAGGTATTCAATACATTCCTCGGCAACACCGACGAAAACAGGGAGTTCGCTCAGGTCTGTACCTATGGTGGACACCCCGTCGCATGTGCCGCTGGCATCGCAAACCTGAAAATCCTTCAAGAGGAACGCCTCTCGGAGAATGCAGAGAAAGTCGGGACGCATCTGCTCTCGAAGTTAGAGACATTAAACACACTTCCGATCGTTGGAGATGTGCGCGGCAAAGGGTTAATGCTCGCCGTGGAGTTCATTGAACCTGATGGCACACACCTCACAACAGCAAAAACGAACCTGATCAGTGCGCAACTCCGAGAAAAAGGGATTATTGTCGGGAAGATCGGACACGCCGTTGAAGAGCCGGAGAACATTATCTACATCGCACCGCCGCTTATCTTGACAGAAGCGGAAGCGGATCGGATATTCGAGACGCTACGTCAAGTACTTGTCGAGCAAGAATTTTAACTGGTGCCGTTTCGTTGTCGGTATCTCGTCCGGATGGGTGGCGATCGCGTATTGAAGCGCAGTCGCACACGCACACGTCCGTTGACCGTCTGGAATCTTCGCGACAGCAGCTCTGACTGCCTTTTTGGAGGTTTCTACATTCGCCCGGACGTTGTCGAGGATCATCTCGGTTGTCACGTTATCGTGTTCAGGGTGCCAACAGTCGTAGTCGGTGGCACATGCGAGGACAGCGTAACATATCTCAGCCTCGCGAGCGAGTTTGGCTTCCGGCGCAGCGGTCATCCCGATAATATCGAAACCGAAGTGTCGGTAGAGTTCAGATTCCGCCTGTGTTGAAAACGCCGGCCCCTCCATGCAGATGTAGGTGCCACCGTTATGAACCACTGCACCGACTTCCGTAGCTCCCGCGGACAAGATGGCACCTAATTCTGGGGAGAACGGATGTGCAAGGCTGACATGGGCAGCGATACCGCCACCGAAAAATGTCGATTTTCGGTCTTTCGTGTGGTCGTAGAGCTGATCGGGGACGACGAAGTGGCGAGGCTCAATATCTTGACGGAGGCTGCCGACAGCACTCACGGAGATAAGCCATTCGACACCTAACGATTTCAGCGCGTAGATGTTGGCGCGGACATTAATATCAGACGGAAGCAGCCGGTGACCGATACCGTGTCGCGGCAGGAAAACAACCGGTCTCCCATCAAGGTTTCCGAGAATAAGAGCATCGCTCGGTTTGCCGAACGGGGTTTCGACCTCGGTTTTTTCAATATCTGTCAAACCTTCCATCTGATAAAAACCGCTGCCACCAATAATTCCGATACGCATTTTTTATCCTTTCGTATAACTATTTTCTGAAAACTAATAACTGACAACCGATAACTATCTAATATGGCACTATTGAACTGTGATAATTTAACACTTGATGGAAAATCGAGTTCCGCTGTCGCCACATACATCCGGGTGAAGGAACTTGACCTTGTTTTCGACTTAGGCAGATGCCCGATGAATTTCATCGGGATCGGCAATGTCTTTATTTCACATTTCCATTTGGATCACTATTTCGGACTGCCTATTTATATTAGCCAACGGTGGCTTTCTGGTATACCGCCGGGAAATATCTATGTGCCGTGGAGCGGATCTAAGCAGCTGATGCAGATCCTCGATAGGATCGCTGCCTTGGATACCGGCAAAGGCTGGGCATACCAAATTACACCCGTTCGGGTAGGCGACGTAATCCCGTTTCGGCAGAATTTAGTCGCACACATTTTGCCCGGCAACCACAGTGTCGCCGCTGTTTCTTACCTGATTTGTGAGGTACGCAAAAAATTGAAACCGGAGTTTCAGCATTTGTCCGGGCCAGACATTGCGTCACTGAAACAGTCCGGTGTTGAAATCACGACAGAGATACAATTGCCGTTAGTCGCTTACCTCGGAGATACACGGAGTATCCCGATTGACGCACATCCGTTGCTGAAGCAGTGTAAAGTACTGATTTGTGAATGCACATTTATTTTACCGGAGCATCGGACACGCGCGAAAAAGACGATGCACTTACACCTTGAGATGCTACCCGAGATGTTAGCCGATATTGAGAGCGAACATATCGTGCTGACGCATTTCTCCCGTCGCTACACACCGGAACTCATCCGGAAAAAGGTTTACAACTACTTACCCGCGTCGGAACGTTCCCGCGTTAAATTGTTCATCTAATTGAGCGGTGTGCATTATTCCAAGCGTTGGATGTGCGACCCCCTACGAGCAACCCTCAGATTATGTTGAGACCGATGAATTAAACCTGTAGATTTCCGAACATATCTGTAGAAACAGACTTTGGACTGTTGCGATAGGTCAACTGCCTATCGTTTCGGAGCTACGGTCTTGCAACTACGTATTATACATAGCAGGCTTCATCAAGCAAAGCGTGAATCCACGTTAGAAATCTAACAAGGATACCACGCGCGCCGTTCAAATCACGATGCATGGATTGCCCATTCTTGGCAGTGATGATTTTAGAACCACCGAGTTTGTCCTTCGTTTCGCCTGTCCAAGAGACTGTCTTTGAGGTGTAAGCCTCGTTGACAATAATAACATGTTTCCCACACTGTTCTGCTTTCATAAGCAAACGTTGCTTAAATTGATAGTGTGAGAGCGTTAGCATTTGACGGACAGATTTCTTTCGGATACGCCGATTCCCGCGTTG
>JAJDXV010000135.1 GCA_022823085.1 Candidatus Poribacteria bacterium | reverse complement strand
GTGAGTTCAACTTGATATTTTTTATTCTTTTTCATGCGTGTCCTCTCTGATAGGAGATATAGATAGAACTTAGAGTCTACCATAAAACCCGCAAAAAGTCAAAAAACTTTATCACAAAATCAAAGTGGATAGACTACTAGTAACACCCTTGTCATGACCCGTGAGTGTTTTCTTTAGCTCCCCAATAGTTGCATCCCACAAGTCAATTTCCATCCCATTTCCATTTGCGAGTGTTTTTCCATCCGGACTGAAGGAAAGACACCCAAGATCGATAGAACTTATTGTCCGACTTCCTCTGAGGAGTTGTTGTTTTTTTTCACCTGTGTTTGTGTCCCATAGATAGATTTCTCCCCTCAGACTCCGACTTGCGAGTGTTTTTCCATCCGGACTAAAGGCTACACTTCTAACCTGACCCATATATCCAGCGATCGTTCTCTTTTTTTCTCCCGTGGTTACATTCCACAGAGAAAGATTGTAACGTCCAAGATTGTCACTTGCGAGTGTTTTTCCATCCGGGCTGAGAGAAATACTACTGGCACCCTCTGTGAACGCTGGCTGACCCTCTGGAAGCGTTCGCTTCAGTTCACCCGTAGTCGCATCCCACAAGCCTATTTTGTCCCAACCGCCACTCACCAGCACACTTCCATCAAGGCTAAAGGCAATGCTATCAGTAAATCCCCCGTGCCCCCTAAGAATTTGCTTGGACTCACCTGTGTTTGCATCCCACAAACGGATAGTGTTATCCCGACTCCCACTTGCAAGTGTTTTTCCATCCGGACTAAAGGCTACACAGAGAACATACGTTTCATAAGGTATTTCGAGTAATCCTATTTTCCCGAGTACTTTTTTGAGTATGCCTATTTTATGACCTGTGATTCTTTTCTTTGCTGTTCCAGTGTTTGTATCCCACAGACGGATTGTTGAGTCTGCACTCCCGCTTGCGAGTGTTTTTCCATCCGGACTAAATGATACGCTGCTAACATACGCTGTATGACCTTTGAACGTTTGTTTGTGAGTGCCTGTGGCTGTATCCCATAGACGGATTGTTGCGTCTAAAACTGAACCCCCGCTTGCGAGTGTTTTCCCATCCGGGCTAAACGATACACTATAGACACCGCTTGTATGTCCTGCGAGTGTTTTTTTCTGTTGTCCTGTGTTTGCATCCCACAAACGGATAGTGTTATCTTGACTCCCACTTGCGAGTGTTTTTCCATCCGGACTAAACGCTATACATAAGACATGCTCCGTATGGCCCGTAAGTAGATCGATCTCTTGACCGGTATCAGCATCATACAGCCAAATACCGATCGTACTCGCGACTGCGAATCGAGTGCCATCCGGTGAATACTGTATCTCGGTCGCGGCACCTTTTCCGAAGCGAGCTCTGGCTTCTTTGGGCAAACCTAATTGCGTGTAATTGCCGTTATCGGACAAAACCTCATTCGATGCCTGTCCAGCCCTATTACCTCTGCCGCGATCATCGGAATCTTCTCCGAACTGATTTCGGACATCCGGTTTCGCTTGAATATCCTGAACAATCGGAGCATCAATCAGTTCAACCACCGCTTCAGACTGTGCATCTAAATTATAGGGTTGCTGGAAACGGGCTAAGTATTGGTTGCCTATGCTAAACATTAGCACAACCAAAAGAGTGCTGGATACCCCGCCTATCACCCACGGTGCCAACGGTTTGCCTCCTGATGGCGCAGTGGGTTTGATACGTGCAACTTCTCGCATAATACTATCGGTGAAATTAGCGGACAATTGGAAATTGTTAAGTGCCTCTCGAATCATCGGTTCCTCCTTTTTTAGTCGCTGCCGGGCTCTGTGAAGCCGAAGCTTAATCGCGCTGGTGGATACACCTAAAAATCGGCTGATCTCTTCACACGTCATTTCACCGAAGTAATAAAGCGTCATTACCGTGCGTTCACTCTCTTTTAGTTTCGCAAGTAGCTTTTTAACCACTTCGCGTTGCGCTTCTACTGTAACTTTCGTCTGCTCTTCTGCGACATATCGGGAATATGTTTCGTCTATGGATTCAATCTCTGTATTCTCAAGTGGTTCAGTTTCCAAACGTTTCTTGCGAATCCAGGCGCGGCATAAGTTGGTGGCAATTACATAGAGCCATCCTGAAAACTGGTTCGGATCTTTCAATGTAGAAAGTTTCTGATAGACTTTAAGGAAGGTGTCCTGCGTAATCTCTTCAGCGATGTGGAAATCCCCTATTTTCCGCCAAGCGAGTGCGTGAACCTGCTTTTCGTATTTTTTGACTAAACTTGCAAAGGCGTTTTCATCGCCTGCCAGAATCCGGTTTATTAATTCAACATCTCTGTTTTTCATCAGGTACCTCAAAAAGTAGTCAATTGCTTAATCAGAGAAGGCATAGGGTATTTCACATGCTATTAATATATAATGACGCGAGTTAGCAGCGGATGGTTACTTAATTCTGACAGAGGTATAGATGTGGAGCAATTATTTTTTTGACGGACGATAGGATTTGATAGATCACCATTTTAACCCAAATTGCTAAGCGAGTTTAGGTATTAGATATGCACATTGTGCGTTGATGGCGGGCTGGGAAACCCAGCCCCTACGCGGTTGGCATCAGCATTCGTCGAAAAAAATGAGAAGATTATTATTTTCTATTGCTTACTGATCTTTTCTTACCGGGTGCGGTTGGGAGATTGTCCCTGCTGGATGGAACGGGGGCAAACTACCCGACCAAGTATTTGAACACAGAGGAGAGATTGTCATCAGGAGAGTAGAGTTGGGAAACGTTCAACTCGTTTTCGATGAGGAGTTCGGGGAGCCGGGCATAGAAAGCGTCAGGTTTAGCGGTTTCAATAACAATATCGCCTGCTGCGTCTGTTTCTGGTTCATTTACAATCTCGCCATTGTTGACAAAGGTAACACTCAGGATATCTGGAAAAGGGAGGCAGACTTGCGCTAAACGGCGCGGTTCGTCGGTGCTCAAGTAGACTTTATGTGGATGCTCGTCAATCAATTCTCGGATGTCTGAGATGGTACCCTCTGCAAGGATACGTCCTTGATGGATGAGCAAAATTGTCTCCGTTAGTGCCTCGATCTCATAGAGGATATGGCTCGATACAATGATGCTAATGCCTTTATCAGCAAGATCTTTCAGCAGGGCAAGGACATGTCGCCTGCCGTTCGGGTCTAAGCCAGTGAGCGGTTCGTCAAGAAATAGGAGTTCCGGTTCATGCACCAGGGCTTGTGCAAGTTTGATACGTTGCCGCATCCCTTTACTATAGGACCCAATCGGTTTGTCCTTTGCCGATAGCATATCTACCGTTTCCAATACCTGTAGACTCCGAGATTTGACTTCTGTTTCATCGTATCCACTTAACGTAGCGAAAAAAGTAACGAACTCAAGTCCGCTCATGAATTGATATGCGAGTTCTATATCTGGACAGTAGCCGACGCGCCGGGTCAACTCCGGGTTGTTCCATACCCCTTGGTTTAGCACTTTGACGGTGCCTTGGTTCGGTTTAAGTTGTCCTGTCATCAGTTTGATTAAACTGGTCTTACCAGCACCGTTTGGACCCAGTAGACCGGTTATTCCGGGATAAATTGCAAGTGTTACGTCGTTCACACCCATGACTTCGCCGTACCATTTGGATAGATTTTCTGTTTGAACGATCATTTAATCTTTTAACAGTTACCAGTTTCCAGTTACGAGTTACCAGAAAAGAGGACTGGAAGAAAAGATTGGAAGATTGGAAGATTGGGGGGGCATCCTTCCACCCTTCCACCCTTCCTTCCTTCCATCCTCTTAAATGGTTATTGGTTACTGGCTACTGGTTCCTGGTTACTGTTAACTCCTTTATTTTCAGGATCTCTTCAAGATTTTGGATGCCTGCACTGGTTCCCATAGCCGTGACACATGCTGCGCCAGTCGCGGATGCCAATTCAGCAGTCGCTTTCAGGTCCCAACCCATAATGGTGCCAGCGAGAAAACCGGCGACGTACGCATCACCCGCACCTGTCCCATCGACGACGTTGACAGGATAGGCAGGGACAGAGAATTCTGTTTCCCGTGTAGAGACATAACTACCGTTTTCGCCCATCTTAATGGCAATGGTATCAATGTCGTAGTTATTTCGTAAAAATTGGACGATTTCACGGCATTCGGATAGACCAGTGAGGTGTTGCGCTTCAACAATACTTGGCATAAAGAGGTCTACGTGTTGCAAACACGGTTCTAACGTTTCCATCCATTTTCCGGTAGCATCGTACGCTGTATCGAGCGAGGTGGTTATACCTTGTGCCTTCGCCTCTCGGAGAACGTTTGCCATCGGGGCACCGTCAAAACTTGGCATGACGAGTGCACCTGCGATGTGCAAAATTTTGGCGGTTTTAATCAGTTCCCAATCAAGGTCTCCTTCACAGAGTTCACCGTTCGCACCGATGTAGTGATAAAAAGTCCGTTCACCATCGGAGGCAATCGCGACGAATGTAAATGATGTGCTAACGTCGGTGTCTTGACGCATGCCAGTAATGTTAACGCCGTTGTCTGAAAGCGTTTGCAGAACCAGATCGCCGAAAGTATCGGTACCAACTTTACCTATCGCACCGACAGAGATTCCTAAGCGCGCGAGCGCGAGTGCTGTGTTATTGGCACAGCCTCCGGTATGGATTTCGAGTTCATCAAAGAGTGCTAATTTCCCTTTTTCAGGGAACTGATCTATCGGGCGTCCAAGCACATCGACGACATAAATACCGAGCGATAGCACATCCATAGTTTTCCTCATTTTCCAGTTTCCAGTTTCCAGTTCCCAGTTAAGAGGCTGGAAGAAAAGATTGGAAGATTGGAAGATTGGGGGCATCCTTCTACCCTTCCTTCCTCTTTTTTCGTAACTGGTTACTGTTTACTGTTAACGCCTGGACGAAAAATCACTAAAGTTTCGTCATCCGTCTTAACATTTCCATCTACTACTATATTTGTAAAGCCTTGCGAAGTCCATCCGATCAAGTAGGGCGGCAGGCTCGCCTCCGCCTCTGCCTCCAGATGTCGTAACACATATTCTTGTCGTAGAATTCGAGCGAACCATTTCCGCTTGCCGTTCAGTTCTTTATCAGGGAGTAACTGCGGTGTTATTGGTAGTTGAGGTGTTGCCATTGAAAGTTCAGGTTCGGCACCAAGCGTAATATTTCCTAAGTAGGTCATCTCTCTACCTGTAACATACCACGCGTTTTCAAGGGTACGTGGGAGTTCGGAGACATCCAAAAATACTTCTTTCACATACGTTGTAGGATACCACGGACCCACAAGCAGTTCGCGGAGTTGAACTTGTGAATCCTGAAAGAGGGTCCCAATCTTTTGTCGATGTTCAACGCGTGAATCCTCGACTTCCTGATGACGGATAAAACTGTCTTTTGTATAACCGATAGATGTTTCAGCGCGTGTTGTAGCCCTAACGGAGGTGTAGCTTAATAAGTGTGCCCGCTGCCGCTCAGGGTAAACTGATAGAATTGATAGCCGATCTGCTGTAATGCTGTTCGGCAACACATTTCGAGCAGCCGCAATTGTGCTTACCGACAATAAAACCAATACACATCCGCCTATCCAGTAGCTGCATATCTTCTGTTTTGACTTCCTAAAATAGAACAATACCCCCGCAAAACTGAGTAAGTATATAGGTAAGACAATAAACAACAATTTTACAATTGGCACCCCGATGAGACCAGTTTTTGCCGAAGTTGAGAGGAATTCCTCGTGAATTTTTTCTTCGTGTTGAAGGACAAGGGCGTATTGATCTATGAAGTGCCGCGCCGATTTTCCGTAACGACTGAGTAATCCGTGCCAGAATGTTTCGCCTACCTGCTGCGCCGAAAATGGCGGTGTATTGTAATCAAACGCGAGGCAGATAATCTGCCCATCTCCCAATTTCCGTTTCGCGACGTATATGTGTTTTTCTGTGCCGATTAGCGTTTCACATCCGACTTTTGGAACAAATTGGATACGTTCAAACACAGTGCTGTTAGCATCCAATCCTTGAAAGCCGAGTTTTTCACGCACGGTGTCTGGGAGTCTATCTGTTTTCTGTAGGCTTTTCAATTCAACTGGGAGGAAAGGCTCTACGAAACTGCCCTGTAGGATACTAAAGCTGTTCCCTCCGGATAGAATGAGTGTGCCACCGCGCTGGACCCAGTCCAATAATGCTGTTTGTTGTGCTTTAGAGATACGTCTCTCTGTCAAGACCGTCTTACGGATTACCAGAACATCAACTGCGTTGTAGCCTATCCAGTCTTGTGGCAGCCATGTCGAATTCTGAAGGTTTTCGACGTATACCTGCGCGCCATCAGAACCCGCTAACTGTTTTTTATCAATGAACCGTTTGAGTTTATCACCGCTCTCTGTTAGCACCAGGACGAGGTAATCTTTACGTGACAGAGGTGTCTGTAACGGAACCTCCTGTATCACGCTCGGCTGCCCATTCCCCAACGCTGTGTTCTTTGAGGATGTTCTCGGTACAAGTTGAACGACGAGTTGTGCTGCATTTTTCGGGCAATAGATATAGAAAGTTTTCTCTTTTTTTTCAGTGGTGCGGAGACGCAGCTCGGTGGCGTAGCGTTCAATATGTGTGTCTGACGAAAAACTTCGGACATCGACTACCAAATCTCCGATAAAGGGTGTCGGTTGATCCTTGCTTTCAATGGTGATACGTAAAGGCGCCCAGGTGCCGGTTTTGTAGCGACCATTGAACCCGAAATCCACATCTGCAGCTTCCGCTACACCGAAGACAACGGATACCGAAAAAAGTAATAGGAAAATTTTAAATAATTGGCTTCTGTGCATCGTTCCACTTCGTTTAGCGAGTGTGCAGTTATAAGTACTCAGTACGTTCGCTTCGCTCACTTTCAGTTTTAGAAGTTAACAGTACTCAGTACGTTCGCTGCGCTCACTTTCAGTTTTCAGTTAAGAGGTGTTAGAATTATCGTATCCCTCTTTTAACTGTTAACTGAGTACTGAAAGGCGTACTCGCCGTACTGAAAACTGTGTACTCGCTATGAGATAAGACGTGCTGGATTATGAACGAGTTTTGTCTCCACTGCGTCCTGAAAAGGGTGCGTGCTAAAAACACCGTTTCCTAACATAATCATTGAGGCAACGCCCCCTTCTGCTTCAATATGTGTGATTGTATCTATCACCCGGGCATCACTGAGTAACCCGCTCTCCACCGAAAAATGTTTTGAGGCGACACAACAGGCGTTGAAGAGGTCGGCGCTCGGTTTCGCATCGGTGAGTGTTTTCAAGACATTCAATGCCACGTCCGCAGCCCGATTGATACGCAGCGTCTGTTCTCTGTTCGCAAGCACTTCGCTGGTCTGAATCGGTCCGAAGTAACGGTAATAGATAGGCTGTTCTGCAATCGGTAATCTGTCAGCAGTTAAAGGTGACCCCTCTTTCAACTTGACGAGGCAGCCGCCGTGGTATTGTGAGCAGACATCGCCTAACCCTGTCCGGTTTTCAACCTCTGAGACGTGTGCGATCATAGCGAGTGCTTCATCGTCTTTGTGTGACGACAAAAGTTCATTGAGCGCGTAGGCTGTCGCGAGCGATGCGGCACCGCTGAGGCCGAAACCGCAACCGAGCGGCAATGGAGAGGTAAGCTCTACCTTTACGCCTGCGATACCGCTCTTTTGGGTGAGTCGTTTGACAACAGCGCGGACTGTCGGAAAGTTGATACGTTCTCCATTAAACAGCACTGCCGTCTCATGAGACTTGCAGACGATAGCCTCTACACCTTCTTTAACGGTGAAACCCATGCCGAGCGAGTGCATACGCGCCGGATCAGCGTGCCGAATAACCTTGAAAACACACGATATGTTGCCGGGGGCATAAGCTCTCGCCATTATCAGTTAACAGTTTCCAGTTAACAGTTTCCAGTAAGAGAAAGACTTAATACATCCGTTACCTTCTTAACTGGCCACTGGCCACTGGCCACTGGTTACTCCTTTGTAAATTTGACCCGTCTATAGATGTGCCCCAAAGATAGTTCGCAGCGAATGGAATCCAGGGTTAATACCTCTGCAGGCTCCCGAAATTCAAAGGCTTTCCACTGCGTTCCCAAGCGAAAATGACGTTCAACGTTTACCCTTTCTTGCGAAACAAGGATGTATTCTTGCAAGGACGTGATCTGCTTATAAGCCTCGAATTTCTCTCCCTTGTCATAAGCCGCAGTTGAGCGGGAAAGTACCTCTACGACAACAGTTGGGTTGAGGAGTGTGTCGAACACATCATCTTCAAAACGGGGTTCATCACAGACGACAGCAACATCCGGATAGAAGTAAGATGTTATGGGTCTCGCCTTCACACGCATCTCGCCAGTGTAGACCTCACAATCCCGTTCCATCAATTGGTTGTAAAGTCCATTAAATATATTGCCTGTAATGAGATTATGCGCGCGACTTGCCCCGGACATCGCGAGTATCTGTCCGCTGAGATATTCATTTTTGAAGGGTGCTTTGCGTTCCCAAGCGAGGTATTCCTCAGGTGTCAGTTGGGTTTGCACAGCAATAGCCATCATGGTATTCTCCCTTAACGGACAGAAAATCTGTGTCCTTGTGGTTTCAGTTGCTTGTTACATAGCATACACGAAGTCTGTTCTGATGTCAACGTAGAAAATTGGAAACGAAATAACTTGGAAGAACGCAAAATCAATTTCCTAAACATTCCCTCAAAGTGTTGTCTATCTTGGATTGAAGGCATCTTCTCCATACATTCCATCTCCAATTTTTGCCTTTTGTCCTCTGCCGGTAACTGCACATCTTGTGCCATCCAATCGTGGGTCTACGTACCGTTCAAACCACGCCCCCATCTGTCGCCGCATATCGCTTATCAATGCTTTCTGCGATTTGTCGTCTATTAGATTTTTCCGTTCTCTTGGGTCTTTCGCTAAGTCATACAACTCATGGGGTCCGTAAGGATAGCGGTGAACATATTTCCACGCTTGTGTTCGGATCATACGGACAGGACCGTATTCATCAAATACAACAACTTCATCTTGCGCATCGTCTGTTTTTCGCGTAAGTGCTGGGACAAAACTCTTGCCGGGTGACATATCGTCATTCGGATCTGGTAAACCGAGGTAATCGAGGAGTGTCGGCATGAAATCGTATTGACTCACCATCGCTTCGCTGACGCGTCCTTCTGGTATCTTACCGGGGTGGCTCATGATAAAAGGCACTTTAACCGAATTTTCATACATATTCAGTGGGAATGTGCCGTTGCCTTTGTGCCAAAATCCGTGATGCCCACACGAATATCCATTATCGCTACTGAAAACGATGAGCGTATTTTCGCGGATCCCAAACTCAGAAAGTCGTTCTAAAATCCTACCAACGTTTAGATCAAGTGCCGTTATGGCAGCGAAATAACCTTTTAACGACTCGCGATTGCCCATGTGAGGGAGTGTGCCTCGGCCCGCCCACGGGTGCAATGCCTCCTGCGGGCACGTCTTGAATGGGCAATCATCATAAGAATCCACAATGTCTTTTGGATGTCCGTTAAACGGGGTATGTGGTGCGTTATAATTGACGCTGAGATAAAACGGACCTTTGCTATTTGCTGAAATGAAATCTAATGCGTCATCAGTAATGACATCTGTAAGGTAACCGGGTTGTATCTCTACTTGTCCATCTCTAATCATGTTAGCGTTGTTGTATTTGCTTCCACCTAAAGGCATAGCGAACCAGTGACTAAACCCGTGTTGTGGTGTTAGACTATCACCAAGATGCCATTTACCACTTAACCCGACAGTGTAGCCATTGTCAGCGAGTACATCGGTATAGCAGGTCAACCCTTCAAGATACCGTTCAGCATTGGGTGGCATGCTGCCGTCCCGGCAAAAATCGTGTACGCCGTGTGCCGAAGGGATGCGTCCGGTCATCAGGCTTGCGCGTGCCGGTGAACACACAGGAGTCGTGCAGAAAAAATTGGGGAAACGTGTCCCCTCTGAGGCAAGTTGGTCAATAAAAGGTGTGCGGACTTCATCATTACCGCAACACCCAGCAGCCCAGGGGCCTTGGTCATCCGTCAAAATAAAAATGACATTGGGTGGGTTTTGCATCTGATTTCCTCCAGTTTTCTCTGCACCGATAAAGGCCGCTGGCGTAACTGCTGCAGCAACAGTACCAGTGCTGACGTTCTTCAAAAAACGCCTGCGCGAAATATTCGGGCTCCGGTTTTTCGCCTGATCTGACATACCTCCCTCCATTTGATGTGACTGAATCGGTGCTAAATGCGCGGACAGCATTCAGCATATCTGATTCAGATGAAGATATGTCGTCTACACATTTCGTTGAGGCGGCGCGTATCTTGGATGGAAGGAATTTTCACCGTAATTTCCTTCTCCTAATTTTGCTGCTTGTCCGCCACCGGTAACAGAACATCTTGCGCCGTCCAATTCTGGAAGAACGTACCGTTCAAACCATGCGCCCATCTGTTGACGCATATCAGCGATACGCGCATTCTGAGACTTGTCATCTATGAGGTTTTTCCGTTCGCCTGGGTCGTTCACAAGGTCATACAACTCATGCGGACCGTAAGGATACCTATGCACATATTTCCACTCCTGCGTCCGGATCATACGGACGGGACCGTATTCATCGTAAATAACGATCTCGTCTTTCGCATCGTTCGTCTCACCAGAAAGCGCGGGAACGAAACTCCTACCCGGCGACATATCGTCGTTCGGATCCGGTAAACCGAGGTAATCGAGCAGTGTCGGCATAAAGTCGTATTGGCTCACCATCGCTTCACTGACGCGTCCTTCTGGGACGCTACCCGGATGACTGACGATGAACGGGACTTTGACAGAGTTTTCGTACATATTCAGTGGGAATGTGCCGTTGCCTTTATGCCAAAATCCGTGATGTCCACACGAATAGCCGTTGTCGCTACTGAAGACCACGAGTGTATTTTCACGGATGCCTAACGCCGAAAGCCGATCCAGAATTCGTCCGACATTTAGATCGAGTGCCGTTATCGCTGCGAAATAGCCTTTCAACGATTCACGGTTACCCATGTGCGCCGCTGCGCCCTGAACAGCCCACGGATGCAATGCCTCTTGTGGACATGTCTTGAACGGGCAATCGTCATAGGAGTCAACTATATCCTGTGGGTGTCCCGTAAACGGTGTATGCGGTGCATTATAGTTGACGCTAAGATAGAACGGTCCCTCTTTGTTCGCTGAGATGAAGTTCAACGCGTCATCGGTGATGACATCCGTGAGGTAGCCGGGTTGCATCTCTACTTGACCCTCTCGGATCATATCCGCATCGTTATACTTGCTGCCTCCGGTAAGTAGCGCGAACCAGTGACTGAACCCGTGTTGTGGTGTTAAACTATCGCCGAGGTGCCACTTACCGCTCAATCCGACGGTATAGTTATTGTCGGCTAAGACATCCGTATAACATGTCAAACCTTCGAGGTATCGAGCGGGGTCGGGTGGCATGTTTCCATCTCGGATCCAGTCGTGTACACCGTGTGCTGACGGGATACGTCCCGTCATAAGGCTCGCGCGTGCGGGTGAGCAAACAGGACTTGTGCAGAAGAAATTCGGAAAACGGGTGCCTTCTGAAGCCAGTTGGTCGAGATAGGGTGTCCGTACCTCATCGTTGCCGCAGCAGCCTGCAGCCCACGGTCCCTGATCGTCTGTTAAGATAAAAATGACATTGGGTCTATTTTCCATATTGAATCCTCCATTCCATTGGTGAAGTTCGTATAATAGACTCTATTTCTTTTCTTATATTTCCTCACTTATTGGATCACTGCTTTTTGCAATTCTTCAAGGAGGCGCACTATATCGCGATAGCATTTATCAAACAAATCGGCTTGACGCGCTTGTTCAAGGTCGAAACTAGCTGCAAGAGCAGGCTGGTCACGCTTTTCATGATACTTTCTGTCATTTTCCATTCGGCCACTCAACCATCCCTTAGCGTCCCGGATTGCCTCTGGATCGTCTGGAGAATGAATATCATTTCTTAACCCTCTCCTCCCACGAATGGATTCTGCTGCTGCAAGAAACCATGCCTCAAACTCACGTTTTGCCAATACGACAACAATCGGTAAATTGCCATGAGTTCGCAACGCTCGCTCAAGGAGAACAGGCCCTAGTTCCGCCGGACAATCATCATCACTGTCGAGGATAATAAATATAGCTCCTTGTCCGCCAATTCTCCGAGCTGCTAATTCAACTTCTTGTTCAAGTTTATCTGGTTGAACAACTTGATTCCTATGAACACGGATAGGACGTGGTGTGTCAATCGCTAATTCTGGATAAAGTTCCGCTGCGATGCGTCGAATCAGGAGCGGTACAGCTGCTACATCCCCTTCCCCCTCAACAATGCAACTGACTTTAACTGTCATCTACGTTTTTCCTTATTTTTTGTTGGACCAGAAACCCGGTTTTCTCAATCGAACAAACGAAGTTGTTTTTCCTTTTCAGCCGAAACGACAAAGGCTGGATCGGGTTGCAATTGATCTCTGCGTAAAAGCTCTCCTGTTGTAAACAGTTTATCGCGCACAACAGACCTGCCAACTTCGTCAATAGGGGCAATTACCGTATTTCCATCGTGAGCTTCAACAGCAAGAATTGAATCCACATCCAAGTGTTTGTCATCAAGCAGATCTGGACTGTGACTGGTGGTAATTACCTGTTTTTTGCGGGCAGCATCCCGAAGGGCTTCAAGCAAGGCTGCCGCTGCTGCGGGATGAAGTGCGATTTCTGGTTCCTCAATCCCAACGAGGGGTACACGTTTCTGCATGTCCTGATCTCCCTGGAACAATGCCACCAGGATCCCCAATACACGGAGTGTGCCATCAGACATATTATTTGAAAGGAACCGCCATGGGTCCTTGTCACCTGCAATTTTCTGCCTGAATTCTAATGTTGCCATGTGCCCCAATGCTTTAACATCAACTGCATGGACATCGGGCACAACATCTTCTAAATATTCCTCAATAGATCTCTTCACAGTCGGTGCAAGTTGAGTAAGCACACTTGTAAGGTTCCCACCGTCCCGAACAAGGACATCCCCGGGATCTGGTGCCTGGAGTTCTCGAATTTTATCGGGGTTGAGATTGTAAAATCCCATCCGTGAAAATGCCTCGTAGACAGGCAGAAATTCAGGCAGCCCAGACGCATTTACCAAATAGAGTCGATCTGTTGCAGCCGCCGGTGCAACCTTTACACTTGTATCGGTTACCACGCCTTCATCAACACGGAAGTATACTTCAGGGGTCAGAAGTTTCTCATTCTGCAATTTACACTCTTCTGTCTGAACCCTATATTCACCATATTTGTCACGTTTACCATTATTGCGTTTACGGGCCCCGATACGAAAAGCATAGTGTCCGGTTAAACCTTCAGGTAGAATGAATTCAAGACGAATAAAGAAATGGTTTGGGTGGCCACGGGAACGTCGACGGACATCATTGATACCGCCACGATCGTTTATTGCGTGTTCTAATCTTGAATTCAACGCATCGGCAACAAATCGCAGCGCATCAAGAAAATTGCTCTTGCCCGAACCGTTGCGTCCTACAAGAAATGTCAAGGGCCCCAACTGCACGTCACATGCAGCAATGCTCTTATAATTCTTTAGAACAACTCTTGTAATAAACGTTGAATTTTTCATGTCGTTGGACCTCTGCTGTAGGAGGGGTTTGTAACCCCGATTTCATACAGGGTTACGCTACCGGGAATCCATTCCCGACAAGCGGTTCACCGTCCGGAACTTCGATGGTCGGGACGAGGATATGACCCGGTGATTGCGCATTGTTATAGCGAACCCCTTTTGCCATGAAAATCATAACAAATGCTCTGCGTTGACGATCCGTGACGTTCGGCGGCGTGCCGTGCCAGTTGAGACAGTGGTGAAACATACATTCGCCTGCTTTCAACTCCACTGGGACCCCATGACTGATGTCCAATCCGCGTCTCTCTGTCCACGGGTTCGGCGGCGGTTCGCTGTCTTCTTCGCTCGCTTTTGCGGATGCTGCATCGAATGCCGATCTTGCTTCGACCGAGAACCGTTCATCTTTATGACTCTTCGGCATGACGTGCATGCATCCGTTATCGACTGTCGCATCATCTAAAGCGAGCCAGCAGCTGACAATGTTTGGCGGGCTCAGAGGCCAAAAGAAGAAATCGTGGTGAAACCCGAAATGTCCGTTATCTTTTGGCGGTTTGGAGATAATCTGATCGTGCCAAAGCCGGACTTCGGATGTATCAAGTAATGCACGCGCTGTCCCTGCAATAAGCGGATTATGGATAGCTGCCTCGTAACTGGATTCACGTTTCCACATATTGACGTACTGATGAATCGCGCGCGGGTGACCACTACCGCGATTGAGTTTATCTTCACGCCGATCGTGTCCATATTTGAACTCCGGTGACGAGTCGTCGCCTTCGTTGAGTTCAAGTTCAATGACAGCATCTAACCCAGCACGCATGGCTTCAACGCCATCACTATCTAAGACCCTACCGAATTTGAGATACCCATTCTCCTGAAAAAAATCGATCTGTTCTTGTGTTACCATTGTGTTTCTCCGTTGATTCAAATAATTTATTCCACCGCTGCTTTCTGCACAAGGCAAAATTCTTCTTATATTAAATCATAGCATGGATAGACTTGTTTATCAATCTCAATTTTGCAAACAAATTTGAATCGTGAGGATTCACGGGTGACACGGATGATGGAGAGCGTGAAAGAGGGCGAGGGAGGGTAGAGGGCCTTTAAGAGGAGATGCGTAAGCTCTAATTAGGTATCTGCTGGGGAGAGCATTTTCTATTAGGCAGCTATGCCTGCCGGAGGGTTAGCATTTCGGCGATGTCTGCTGGTAGTTTAACGTTATGCTTCTGCTCAAAGTCGGCAACGTTTTCGTATTCTTTGCGAAACTGTTCAATGATGATATTCTCCTGCTTGTCTTTGGCAGTCGTAAGATCTTCTTTAGCTTTTTCCCATTCTTGTAGAAGTACAAACACCATACCGCGATTGTAGTATGGCTCTGCTAAATCAGTATTGCGTTCTATCGCTGCGTTATAATCTTTAATGGCACATTCATACTCGCCTTTTTTATTGTAAACATTACCACGATTGTTATAAGAATCAACAAGGTCGGGTCTGAGTTCTATTGCTTTGGTATAATCTATGATTGCAAGATCGTACTTTTTTCTTTCATAGTAAATAATACCACGATTGTAATAGGCATAAGCAAAACTTGGATCAAGTTTTATTGCTGTGTTATAGTCTTCAATAGCGAGGTCGTAATCACCTTTGAGTTTATAAACTATCCCACGGTTATTATATGCTTCTGGCAAATCAGGATCCAATCTTATTGCTGTGTTACAATCTTTGATAGCGCGCTCGTAATCACCTTTGATACGGTATGCACTGCCACGATTGCTGTATGCCTCGGCATAGTTTTCCTTGCGTCTAATAGCCGTGTTAAAGTCTTCAATAGCGCGATCAATTTCGCCTATATTGCCGTAAGCAACTCCACGGTAGTTATAGGGCCTGGCAAAACTGGGTCTTTCTATAATTAGTTTGGTAAAACGTTGGATGGTGTTTTCGTAAGATGCCTGATCTGTTTGTGTTTGCATGTTTTACGTCCCCTTGTCGTTGCCGGGTTGAGACAGAGAAGTCTGGAAGACATCCTTCCTTGACAGCATTTCGACCTCGTAAACTTCTATGCATTCCTTCAGGTGAGTGCTCTGGTCTCTAATAAACCCATGGAGGTCATTATAGACTGTTCGCGTTGAAATATCGTGCTGTTTTTGAAGGTGATCTAATATTGGTTCTTTAAGCAATTTAGGGATGTCAATGGTATCATACTGTTCTGATTCGAGAAAACCTTTGGGAGGTCGAACAAATATACTTTTCTGTGCTATGACACGGTTTCTTGGATTCTGTGGTACCCTGATTCTGTATCTTTCATCTATCTCCTCCGTCCTTTCAAAGGAAATAATCCTGCCGGGTTTGTCAAGGGAACCATCACATGCGAAAAAGAGGGCGATGTGGTTATCAGTCGTGAAATCTATTAGATTGGTATAACCGCCAAAGTGTTGGAGTTCGGTTAAAATTTCAAACTCGTCTTTTTCATGGGTGTAATTTTTAGATACCTCCAACATTTTCTTTTGAATGGCTTCTATATTGAATTCCTCTGCTCCAATTTCTTTCCGACATTCGCGCCACAGGCTTGAGGAAACTTGCTCATAGTGTTGAGGTTCGCCACGGTAAATGTAATCGCCCCGGTCAGTTGTTTCGGCTATCCTACCGATTATTTCTAAAATTCTGCTTAGTTCGGTTGTCCGTGTGTTCAAATTTTGCTCTCCACGATGCGAATTTCCTCTGATATTAAATCATACCATGTTCTCATTCGCTTGTCAATTTCAATTTTGCGGGACTGTTTTGAATCTGTGAGTGAGTTGCGTGAGACTTAGTTTGTGATTTCTAAACTTGTTGTGTTTCACGTTCCGATCGACACAATCTTGCATAGCAAAAATATAAAAATTTCACAGTACTATGAAAAACTAATCGGCAAAAATTTCGGCTAAACCCAGTGAGCGTGTAGGTTTATGGCATATATCGGAATTTATGTTTTTTCAGATTTACTGTGAAAACTATGAAATTATAGCATTACAAGCTACCACATCGGGTTAGAAACGGTGTTAGCGGTACATCTACCAAGATTGGATCTATAGTGGCTCTCAGAATTAACGATAACGTGAGTTTGATAATTAAAGCTCCGAATGTAGGCATCCGCTTGTCGTAAGGAAACTCTTTATCGCCTGTCTGCGTAAGTCCTAAAAATTAACTCGTTGTTAATTTTTTCTTGTTTCGTGGACAATGGGTTTCTCGGACGTAAATTATGAACATTTCGTGAACATGGCACGGATTTTCATGAACATTCATGAACATTCGCGATTTGTTCAATTTTTGTGTTCGCGGTATACGAGGTTGTGAACCCTTTCAAGGCGTGGGTTTGTGAGCGTAATGGATTCTGAGCACGATGATCTTTTTGCCAAGATGTTCATAAATGTTCACGAAATTGTTCACGATTCTTTTTTGTCCTTTGTAAGCAGAGAGAACGCAGTCAGAACACGGGTTGACGACGTTTTTGAATTCTATGTCTCTGGAATTTTCGTGAACAATTGGGCAATTTTAATTTTGTCTATCTTTTTTCAAAGTGCCACAAGTGTAGTGTTTGTTTGGCTTGGTGGCATTTGATGGATCGGGTCTGTTTTCAAGTTGTTCATGAAACGCGAATTCTACCGGTTAACGTTTGTTAATTTGGTTGGTATACAGCTCATCTTATAGGCAAGGTTACTTCGGTTCTTCATAAGTGCCACATTATATATGATAATCTATTTATATATGATAACATATATAATGTAGAAAGTCAAATTTATTCAGGATCGCGGATTGGCACTCTGTAACATTAAGTCATCTGCTAAACGGACAGTTTGTTTTACTACTATGCCAGCGCGGGTGTTAGCATTGCGGCGAGGTCTTCTGGTAGTTTAACCCCATGCTCTTGTTCAAATTCGGGAACGCTCGCGTAAGTGTTAAGAAATAAAGTAATAATATCCTCTCCCATGTTTTTGGCAATGGTCAAGTCCGATCTGGCTTTTTCCCACTCTTGTGCCTGCAGTAGTGCCATACTGCGATCATTATAAAACAAAACATTATCCGATTTGATCTGTATCGCTTGGTCATGGTCTTCAATGGCGCGGTCAATCTCGCCTTTATTCCTGTAAGCGATGCCACGATAGTTATAAGCATCGGCAAAATCGGGATTCAGTTGTATGCTTTCGTTGTAATTTTCAATAGCGGAGTCAACCTCGCCTTTTTCAGCGTAGGCAAGACCGCGACTATAATAGGCTATGGAAACAATAGAGGTGTCCGTTGGATCTAACCGTATGACTTCGGTGTAGTACGCAATTGCATCATCCGGATTGTCATTTTGGTGAGCGTCAATACCCCGCTGTAAATAGTCTTGGGGATCGGGTTCAATGTACGGTTCATTGTGGGCATGTAGACGAGCAAACCCGTCAAAATCAGGATAAATATTAGCTTCGGTGATACCTGATATTTTATCGAGAGCGATTAGGATGTTTTGCTTGCTATTTTCTTCTATGACACACACTGACTCTTCTTTAATTTCGGTGCCACTGAATACGAAAACAGATTGTTGGGCGATGATACGGTTGTTCTGAAGCTTAGGTTGCCATTGATATAGCAAGTATCTATCGTTTTCATCCGGTGTAAGAAAATAATCAATATCTTTTGTGATTAAATCGGGGTTAACCGTTTTTAGTCGGACCATATCGTCATGCCGTACAGCATAGACTTTTCCATTTGCTCCACCTCTTGAAGCCTGCTGGCAAGCAAACCAGAGAGCGACCAAGGCGCTCCGTGAAAAATCTATCAGACAGGTGGCGGCACCGAAGTGCTGGAGTTCTGCGAGGAGTTCCAGATCCGAAAGTTGTTGGGCATCTTTCTGGTCGTGTCCCAGACTTCGTGCTTTTTCTATCAAATCCTTGTTGATTTTGAGCAACTTTTTTGGATCATTTCTATCGATTTCTGGAAGGCGACGATAAGCGGATGCCTCTATTTTGTAGCTTTCTGTTGAAACGCCACGAAACAGATATTGTCCATCGCTGAATTGTGCCGCCCATTCTATAAACTCATTTATGGTTTTAGCAGTGGTGTTATTTTTATCTTCCAAAATGATTATTTCTTCCCATTCAAGTTTGCTTTTGTTTGAATTTATATGAAACGGATCAGTGGATTCAGATCAGTATTCTATTTAAACAGCAGGCATCTTGAGTTTTCAAAAGGCGGGTTATTCAGAGAGTTGACAGGTGCCATTAACTTCAAAAATATAGGGTTCAACGCTTGTAAACCGTTTGTGTCGACGCCCTTTAAATTTGACTTCTACCTGTTTAGAATTCAAAAGTTTCAAATCAAATTGGAGTATCTCTTCAACTGCATTTGAAAGTTTCAGTTGGAGCACCGATGTTAAACGAGCAAATTTCTCAAAACGTTCGACTGTTTGTCCAACCGAACGGTATACAGATGGAATAGGTGACGCAGAAATTTGAAATCTGTTCCGTCCACGAACAAACATTTCCAACGTGGCTTCATTGAATAGGCCCGCGGGACCTGTTCGGTTCTGGAAATCTGGTGGGAGTTCGCCTAATTTCTCGTCAAGCAGGATACGCCTTGCACGCATTTCAGCCATCTTGTCCGGTGAAAGGCTGCCAAATGTCATTTCACCAAGAGGATCCCCATTTTGTCTGTGTCTTTCTTCTTTGAAAACAACTTTCCAAACGATTTGAGAACCGGAGGCGGTTTCTACAATTTCCTGGGGCTTTACCCACGCTGCATCTTCTCTGAGCGCGAGTGCAATACGAGCATCCCTTGCAAATGCATCGTTGATATGCCTTCTTAATGTCCGGAGAAAAGCGGTTTCTTCGGGGGATTCTGGAAGCAACTCAAGCGAAATTTCTGTTGAATCCCAACGTGCATTTTGAAATGGCATGAAATAGGACTTTCCATCTTCAGAAACTAACAAAACATATTCGGTTGTATCTTTTTCAACAACACTGGAAGCCATTCGATCCGTTGCAGTGGTTTTTGGTGTTGAGCCTGATAACTTCATTACTAAGGCTTCATAGACTTCTTCAATACTCATTGAACGTAAATCCAGATATCCAACTGTCGGTGGAATTCCTGGGATCTCTGTATCGTCAAGCCGGACGGGAAGGATATACTCCCGGTTTTCCTGAAATGCTCTTGCTTGAGCCATCTGGCGTTCATGGTTTGTCCATAACTTTCGCTCGTAGTGCTTAGACAGGAACATCACGCAATAGCGCGCTCGATCTTTGTAAACGGATGACAAGTAGTCATAGAGATTTTTGCCCCACAGATCAGCTAACTCATCTTCATCATAAAAAGGTTCATACCCTGCTGCTGTGAGAAGATCTCTCAACGCTTTGGCATGTTCTCTATCTTCTCCAGCAAACGATAGTGCAACATCGTATTTTTTCATTTTGGGCACCCCTTAAATCCTTAGCAAGCTGAGTCTTCCATGCAATCCGCGATTCTGACACTTTATTCTGTTTCTCCTTCTACAATGTCCCGCCTCTATCTTAAATCATACCATGTTCGAGCCCGTTTGTCAATTTCAAGTTTGCGGAACTGTCTGAATCGCGGATTATCGCGGATGACGCAGGTTTCGCGGATTGAAGAGGCTATTTTGTCACAGCCTTCCGCTTTTGAATTCGTGAGTGGGTTGTGTGAATCAACCTCTTGATTTTCGGACTTTTCGACCTAAAATTGCGTAATACGCATATTTTAAACCTATATAGTATTCATTTTCATCTCGGTAATGTAGCCACCGTTTGCCCATTTTGGCTCCATTATATCGCTGATGGCCTGAATTGCGGATTGAGGAACTATAGGTTCCACTTCTCGAATAGCATCCCAATCAATCACGGCTGTCCACAATTTTTCTTCTTCTGAGTAGTGAACGATTCCCTCAACCTCCAACTCTTCGCTATAGATGATAAGGGATTGCCCCTCTCGCAGCTCAATTCCGTGACGTTTGAGATCTGCTGTTGTACCAACGCAGCTCAACCGCAATCTGCCTTGGACATCTGCGTTGTGGAAGTCTGCGAAAATTCTTGGTTTGCTCATCTTTTTTTTTTCCCAGGATTTAAAACCGTCGGTGTCAGCAATTTACTAACTTGCTCGGGCGTAAGTCCAGTCAATGTTGCATGATAAGGGCTCCGACCAGCAGTTCGCACCACATCACCGCCTGCTTTTCGGACCTCCGCAACGGTTGTGATGCCAATTTGCCTATGTGGAATGGTTTTTGCCAATTCCACAACAGGAACACCTTCGGCACTTTGCACCGACACACCAGTAATTCCAGTGGGATGTGTGTCAGTCCCTCGTAGTATGTCGTGTGCTTGGTTTTTACCACCCCGAACAACGAAAGCATTGAAGTGCCAACGTTTATTTAGACCATAATTTGGCAAAGTTAAGCCAAGTTTTGTTGCTCGAATTCGATAGGTGTCAAATACCCTAACGCCGCATGTGGGCGTTTGAGATGATACACCTGTTCGATAAAATGCTCAATGCG
>JAJDXV010000089.1 GCA_022823085.1 Candidatus Poribacteria bacterium | reverse complement strand
ATATATGTTAGACTTTTTGTTAAATAATTGCGTATGATACACTAACGGTTAGAGGTACCATGGTCGTATCATCATTTTAGGAAAAACCCTCAAACTTTTTTCAAACTCACGTTAAAGGAGAATATAATGAAATTGTCTTTGGGCCCAATGATCGCTATTGTCTGTATCCTCTTTGTAGGCTTCATAGGGATCGTATCATTTACTCAACAGGTACAAGCGCATCCTTATTACGTTGCATATAAATATACGGAAGTCAATTGCCTTGCTGAAGATTCTATGATCGGGTATATCATTTGTAGGGTTTTCACAGTGACAACGCGTACAGTCATGGAAGATCACCCAAGAAAAAATTCTACTTTTCATTGGCACCGTACGCGTACCACAGGAGAGTATGACTCCGTAGAAAGAGTCTACCCAGATTGTGGGTACTGCCAGTCGTAGTAAGTGTTTTCTAACGGCGCGTCGCTGGAGACACACATCTCTAGCGACCACATGTTCATTGGAGATATGAAATGAAGAAACTCATTTTCGGCATAATTTTCTTTATAGTCTTCGTCAGTGGCATTATTGTCTATACAGAGCGCGGTAACAGAAGATTTTTTAATACTTTGCCTAAACCGCCAACCGCCGAAACGCCTATTGATACACACTCTCATCAGGACACACATCCCCATCATCACGAAGCAGATGCGCCTGCAATATCTTCAAAGATCACTGACAAAACGTCTAAAACTGCAGAGGCGTTTCCACAAAAACCATCCACTGATAATATTGATAGGACGTCGCAAACGGATAAAGATCAGCAAGTGAGTGAAGATTGGAAAACGGATGACGAAGACGGGCATAACCATCAATCCACAAGTAATCCATTTGGACGAGAAATAAGAGATACAAGTGAGATCCCTCCAGATGAACTGGCAGATATGTTTTATAAGGGACTACTGCGGCGTTTTGGAGACATTCCGCAGGTACACACATTTATGGCATTAAAACGAAAAAAAATGAAGAAGGAGCCGCTCTCCTTGGATGAGCGCATTGACTATACCGCTGCCATGTTACATCTCTGGCCTCATCCCGAAACCAAGAAAACCCTTGATATTTTCTTGGAGAAAAGAGCCACTGAGTATCCAAGAAGCACGAAAATCGTGAGGTGATCACAATGAAAACTTTGTTCGCTTTACTCGTTTGTTTTCTAATCCTAACCGTGCTATCCGGTTGCAGCACGAGGCACGCCAACACAACTGCTGCACCTGATCAACAAGAGTCCCAAGAACCTTTTGTCATCGTCAACCCTTTTCGAGACGACCCAGACAATCCAAGTCCACACAATCCACTCATCAAGAGGTTCGGGGATATTCCCGAAGTCCGCACCTATATACGGTTAAAGCAAAAACTCGTCAACACATCGGGTCTTACCGCAGATGAGGCAATCGCATACTTTACTGCGGAACTACACCTGTATCAATACGATTACTCACGGAACATCCTAAATAGGCTGAAAAAATCGAAAAAGACAAATAAAGCATTCGGGCAGCCTGACGATGAGATTGTTTTCCGGTATACCGGTATTACACAACATAATCTCGTGCGTGGCGACAACGTTACAAGGATTCTGCCAGATGGCACAAAAATCATCAGTGATCCCCGTCTGACAAACGACCCGACCATCATCCCACCAGAAAAACGCCGCGAGTTGAATCTCAATAAAGATAGGAATGATAAAAAAACAGCTGTCAACGGAGAGAAACACTGATTTTTGCCGACAGATGACGCATATCGCAAAATTGCTGAAATTGACCCTTTTCTGTACAATATTGCTCTTCGCCTTCTGGATTCGGATCCAAAGTATGGACATCCTCCCCGAAGGACATTTTACCGGAGTCGATGCCTATTTTTATTATTGGCAGGCACAAATTGTGTCTGAAAATGGGACGCTGCCAGCGCGGGATATGCACCGCTGGCTCCCCCTCGGCAGGGATCTCGACCAAACTCTCAATGCCTATTCTTATGTGATCGCCTATACACATAAAAACATAAACGTCCTCTTTCGCAACATTTCACTCTATGAGGTCTCCGTCTACGCACCTCCGGTTTGTTTTCTTCTCGGATTGGGTGCCCTCTGTCTTTTTCTCTATCACATCTACGGGACACTCTTTGCGAGTATCGTGGGCGTACTTTTGGCAACCCTGCCTGGTGCTATTGATCGTAGTACTGCTGGATTCAGCGACAGGGATAGTTGGTCTCTGATGCTCGGTATCCTTGCAGTTGTTACATATCTTGCATCCCTTGAAACAAAAACCTCACGAAAACGCCTGTTTTGGACGCTTGCAAGTGGGATAACTGTCTTTCTTGGTGGGCTCTCATGGGAAGGCTTCGGCGTGTTCCTGAGTGTCATTCTTTTTCTTGAAATCTGGCGGTTCCTCACTTCCGAAACAGAAGAAGGCTTAGGAAATTATTTCCTATGGGTGTTAACCTTCGTTCCGACACTCTACCTGGCATCCCCTGCCTATCAGAGCGGATACGGTTTTGCAGAACACCTTTTCGCCTTTGTCCTGGTTCCGCCCGTTGTGCTTCTGGGCATCCGCATACTCCGACAGCTTCTCCTGACTAAAGCCGAAAAACTCCGACCGCATGCTCGCACCCTCGCACTCGGATTGACGTTGGTAACCGTTGCAATCGCAACCGCCTATGTTTTGATCCAACGAAACACTTTCGCAGAAACAACCGTGCCACTGAGTCAAAATGTCGTGATGCAATCCATTGGTGAACTCAAAGACACGGATTCACAATATTGGATGATCCTCTACGGATATATCTTTGTATTGAGCATCATGGGGTTCATGATTTCAGCGATACATCGGTGGGGAAACTATGGCACTATACTTGTAATATCTCTTACTCTTTTTACGGTAACTACCTTTTTTCGAGAATCTCTAGAGAGACTGTGGGGTGCACAGAATAACAATATCCTCTTTTTTATTGCCATCATTGTCACGATAATCACGTTAGTGATCATCGCATGGAAGCTTGACTTTCACCCTAAAAACGAACTGACTTTTCTTGCTGCCATCTCATGGTTTCTCATTTGGACATCCCTTTCGCGGGACGCGGAACGATATTCCTGTTTTAGCAGCCCCGCTATCGTTTTCTTTACTGCGGAATTTATACAATTCTGTAGTGTGAGACTCTGTAACATGAAACGGCTCAGAAAAGTCAGATTACAGATACCGCAGCCGATCCTGAAAACAAGCATTTCCATCGCAATTCTTGCCCTTCTCGTATGGCTTCCTTTTCCCTACGGATACGCATGGAATACGGTTCCGGCGGCAAAACATCTGCGCCAGAGCGTTCCAAAACAAAGTACCATCGCGCAAACCTTTCAATGGGTGAAAGCACAACTCCCAACCACAGTTGTCGTCGCAGCCGACTGGATATACGGTAGCCAACTCAACGTCCTTGGCGGTGTTAAAACAATTACGGACCAAGACACTTTCATACAGCACTGGATCCACCTCTATTACCGATACCTCTTTTGTGGAGAATCCGAAAAAGAAGCACTTGAATTCCTAAAAACCCATCGGGCAACCCACTTGATGCTCACTGAATTCGATATTGTGAAAGATTCACCTATCTATTCTGTTATTGGAAACCATCGAAAACACGATGAACCTTTTGAAATCATTGAACTCCTAAACAGAATACACGAAAAGGAAAATATCTTCCTATTGCCCACAAAATCAACACCTTTTTTCAATAACATCCAAATAAATATTCACCCTGAAAAGAAAAAAATCATCTTCGCTATAGCCACACACACAAATGGGGCTGTCAAAGATGTCCCTTACGTCGCTGTTTATGGTAAAGAACGCAGCGTCTCCAATAATCAGGATGGCTCAAAAACTGGCGGTATCGTTCTTTATTTTGACGAACATCATAATTTTCAAAAATGCTATTATATACCGCCAGTTGCATGGGATAACTTCGCTATCCGTTTGTTCCTACGAGGTATTCCAAGTGACGCGTTTAAGCCTGTTTACGAGGTTCAAGAAACTGGGGAAACTGATGTCAAAGTTTGGGAGATACACTATCCACCTGACATCAAGACCGATCTGAAATACCTCAAAACGGGGGTCCCAGAAATAGATATGCATTTACAACCGCAATAAACATGTCAGCGAACCCTACCACATTTCCAAATAGAGGACGTTCCCAACAAACGGGTATCAAATAACGCTACACTTCCGCGGCAATGTGCGCGAACTGGAAAATATCATCGAAAGTGCCATTTTGTCTGAGACTACAGACCAGCTGCAACCACAAAGCCTCCCTTCACATCTAACACAAGAGAGTTCACAACCGGCTGCAAGCAGCCCGACGGATGCCACTGTTATTCTTCCACTTGACGAAGTTGAACGGAGAACTATCGTCCACGCCCTCAAAGTGACCAATAATAATATTGCCGATACCGCACGGCAGTTGGGTATTGATAGAATCACGCTTTATCGGAAATTGAAAAAATATAACCTGCAACACTAATAGGACTTAGGCATGCTGATCTTTTTGTACCACAAACTGTTAGTTTCCTTGTTTTTGTCCAATGAATGCGTGAAGTCATTATTTTCTTTAGGGTGTTTAGAAGTAGGAATAACGTGCCATTGAGACGCTAAAAAGGTTATCATAGTTTATAAGATAACCTAACCTTTTTGGAGGGTCTCAATGGCTAAAAGAAGTATAGCAAAAAAACGGAAAAAGCGCAATCGTAAAACATGGGTTTCAACGCCTCAAGCCCCGTTGTCTGCCTTCGGTGAGGTGTTGCGCACTCGTGAAGTCTTTCAACCCATTCATGACCAAGTGCATATCGGGCAGAAAACAGTTGTGTATCGTCCGACAGACAAGTTAGTTTTTGTGGTCTTAGGGATGCTATCGGGTGCGGAGACGGTGTCTGAAATCCAGACGAAAGTTCGCCCGGATCGTGGTTTGTTGGGTGGTTTTGGCTACCAAAGATGTGCGGATGCGTCGGTGATCCAGCAGACGTTAGATGCTGCAACCGAGGCGACTGTTGCTTCTCTTGAAGATGCTTTAGCAGAGGTG
>JAJDXV010000094.1 GCA_022823085.1 Candidatus Poribacteria bacterium | reverse complement strand
TTACGATGCCTCTATCATTGCGATCCATCTGGACCACGAGGAACACGAACATGAACACGAAGAGGAACACGAGGAACACGAGGAACACGCTGACGCGTTACCGTTTGGACTCGAAGGATTGAAAGCAGGAAAAACGGAAATCAAACTCCAACTGCTTCACGGGGATCATCCGGACTTCACAGCAGCACTCCCGATACCAGTAACAGTGGAATAAGGGGGACATCATGTTAAGCACTTGTGCTTGTTCGCACAGGTCTCCCACGGTGAGGACGCTTGGAAAGTGTCCTCACCTATTGGTGTTCGTATTTGGAGTCGTAGGATGCTTGTTCTGCTATCTCAAGGATGTCGAAAGTGCTTCCGGCACAACGCAGTCTTTGGAAGGAGAAGTTACTGAAGAACGGAGTCATGCGCGCCTGAGTGGCGTTAGCGTTCAGATTAAGGGACTTGAGAGAAGTGTGAGGACCGATTCAAAGGGTCGTTTTAAGTTTGACGCAGTGCCGGAAGGGCAGCAGACGCTTCAGTTCCTGAAGGTTGGTTATCAGCGGTTTGAACAGGTTGTTAAGGTCAACGCCGCCACGCCTCACCTCAAGGTTGAACTGGCGGCCTTGTCATTTCAACTGCAAACCATCACGGTATACGGTTCAAATCGCACGCTTTCACAGTTTGAGGCAACAACCGACTTCGCATTGGATGAGGAAGAACTCCAAAGACGGTTAGGTATGACCTTGGCGACCACATTGGCAAATGAGATCGGCATTTCTCAGCGAACGATGGGACGTGCGGTCGCCCGTCCAGTGATTCGTGGATTGGGCGGGGACAGGCTGCTCATTCTTGAAAACGGCGAACGCACCGGCGATAAATCCGCCTCGAGTGCCGACCACGCCGTATCCATTGATCCGACGACCGCTGAGGGCGTTGAAATTACGCGGGGTCCTGCATCGCTCATTTACGGTTCAAGCACATTGGGCGGTGTTATCAATGTCAAAAGCAATCACATCCCCCAAATTCTACCGAGACGGCTCGATATGCGTCTAACGTTCCAAGGTGAATCTGTCAACTCAGGTTTGACCGGAATGACAGGTCTTACGTTCCCTATTGGTGATTTCGCGGGCAATGTAGAATGGAATCGGCGGCGCGCATCCGACACACAAACGCCGGTAGGAGCACTCGAAAACACCGCCCTTTCAAACGTCAATTTTTCAGGCGGTGCCTCGCTGATTAAGCCGTGGGGTTTCATCGGTGCTTCTGGAAGCAGCTATCGTTCGGATTACGGCGTTCCCGGCTCCCCTGAAGGGCATCTGAGTGGGGTTAACATCGCACTTGACAAGCAACGTTATGAAGGACAAATGGAATACCGCTTCAATACAAGGCTACTTGAAAAGGTAAAACTCCAGACTGCCTATACGCGTTATCAGCATCAAGAGCTGGAAGCGAACGGGACACTCGGTGTCGAATTCGGAGTGCTAACCTACAATGTCTCAGCGATGGCGTACGTATTAGACAACGCCGTTGCGGGGGTTTGGGGAGAGTACCGAGACCATGCCACAGGCGGGTTTTATTGGACACCCCACACCCGTGAATTCGCGTTGGCGGGATTTTATCTAAACCAGCGGAACTTCGACAAACTCACCTTACAGGGGGCTATCCGCTACGACCTGAGACGTTCGGAACCCTTTAGACCCGGAGCAGTCGTCCGAGCGGGAACCGTCCGACGCCGTGATTTCAACGGTTTCTCCGGCGCTACCTCTGGAATTTACCATTGGACAGATAGGTTGAGCACGGGTGCGACCCTGATGAAAACGTTTCGCGCACCCGGTATTGAGGAACTCTTCAGTGATGGACCCCACTTGGCTGTCTATTCCTACGAAATTGGCAATGCAGAACTGGGACCCGAAAACGGATATGGCACTGAACTCTTCGTCAAATACGGAGATGACAGGTTCAGACTCAATCTCGCGCTTTTCAGGAATCAGATACAGAACTACCTCATTCCGACGCAGAGCGGTGAAAAGGAGTGGGGCAGCGGGGCAGCGGGATGGTTATGGATTTATCAGTACATGGGACACGATGTTGTGATGGATGGGGCTGAAATCCAAATAGGCGGTGAAGTCCTCTCACGGGTCCATCTTCAGTTGAATATGAGTTACATCTACGGAACTATTCAAACCAGTGGGCGACCGCTGGAGCGTATCCCGCCCCTCAACGGTAAATTCGTCATCAGCTACACACCGACACCGTTGCATTTGCATGTTACATCCCGTTTTTCAGGCAGCCAGACACGGCTCGGCGAATTTGAGGCACCGACAGACGGCTATCTCGTCTATGATATTGGAGGTTACCTCAATTTTTCGTGGTGGCAGCTGGAGAACAGGGTCGTTTTTGAAGTCGAAAACCTCTTTGATACAATATATCGCGAACATCTGTCACGGATCAAAGCAGTGATGCCGGAACCGGGGCGGAATGTGAAACTCTTGTATAAACTTAATTTTTAGCAAATTTAAGGAGATAAAATTGAAAAGGTATTTTAATCAAGAATTAGTGGATACGACGGGCGCGTGCCTCTCTGTCGCATGCGCGATTCATTGCCTCGCCATGCCGCTTTTAGTAGCAGTTTTGCCTTTGATTGGGTTGGGGTTCTTTGCGACTGAGCGTGCTGAATTGGTCCTTATCAGTGGCGCAATTGCCCTGGCAATCGGGAGCTTAGCGTGGGGGGTTCGACACCACCGAAGCTGGCGAGCATTGTTGGTACTGATAGTGGCATTGGCATTCATCGCCACCGCTCGGACAGCCGTTGAAGGCACTTTTGAAGTGGTCTTTTACAGTATCGGTGGCGTTTTACTCGCCTCCGCACACCTTGTAAATCGGCACCTCTGTAAGACCTGCCCAGTATGTGAGCCGGGAGATGTATAAAATTATGCAAAGACTATACATTTCGGTATGTTTAATAGCGATACTGGTCGGGTCCGGCTGTGATCCGAAGAAACAACCGGGGGCTACCGCAGGCGATAAAATTCGCGTTGTTACCATGATCGGTATGATTACTGATGTTGTTAAAAATGTTGGCGGTCCGCGCGTTGAGGTGACCGGGATGGTGGAACCTGGCGTAGACCCACACTTTTACAACCCGACACCTAAAGATGTGCAAAGGCTCGGTTCAGCACACATCATCTTCTATAACGGGCTGTACCTTGAAGCAAAAATGGGGGACATCCTCGCGAAGATGTCAGAGGATACGCCGACGGTCGCCGTAACAGACGCTGTCGATCGCAGTCTACTGCTAAAATCCGCAGAATACGACGGACTCTACGACCCGCACTTATGGTTTGACGTGAAGCTTTGGATGCAAACGGTCGAAAAGGTTCGCGATGCCCTGAGTGAATACGATGCCGATAATACCGCCTTGTACCGAAGCAACGCCGAACGCTACCTCACGAAACTTATGGAACTCAATGAATACGTAAAGTCGCAAGTGGAACGCGTGCCATCTCAGCAACGCGTCCTTGTGACGGCGCACGACTGTTTTAACTACTTCGGAGAGGCGTACGGGTTTGAGGTACGCGGATTACAAGGTATTAGCACCGCGTCAGAAGTCAGTATCGCTGATGTACAGGAATTGGCGACGTTTATTGCGGAGCGGCGTATCTCTGCTATGTTCGTAGAGTCCTCCGTCTCTTCACGGAGTCTCGAAGCGGTGAAAGCCGCTGTGAAGTCAAAAGGATTTGATGTGCGGATCGGTGGTGTGCTCTTCACAGACGCTATGGGAAATGAGGGGACACCTGAAGGCACCTACATCGGGATGATCCGATATAATATTGATACGATCGTACATGCCTTGATTGAGAAATCGGGGTTATAACCCGTTGGCTTCCAGCCAGCGGGTTTCTATCAAGGCAGGGCGTAGGAGCGAGTTTTACTCGCGATCCGTGATATTATACACGAAAACACTCGCTAGCACAGCTCGCTCCTAAAAAAACCACACCACGCCGCTCGGTGCCAAGAAGTCTCTTTGCTCCAGCGGAGCAACATGTCTATAGTCTATTCATTGAGGATCGGCTGCACTCCAGCGGAGTGCTATGTAAACACATCTAACAGCGGTATCCGTAACTTTGATGCCTGGTAAGAAATAGTGCAAAGAAACCGACAATACTTGACACTGCTTTTGAATTGCGTGAGAAGTAGAAACGGCTTCTTATGGGAGAATAAGTCATGTCTGGCAGAACTAACGACGAATCTGCGCGTTGGTCAGGTGCATTGAACAAGGTGAGGAAGATCGGGACGACGCTGTTGGACCAACAGTTGTGGTGTTGGGGACAGGACATTCGCCGGGTAGAGGGGAATCCTTTACTCGCCTACGGTTTTACCAAACATCGAGCACCGGAAGGCAAGCACGGAAGTACCGCTTATGAGTGGCATGGCTCTGGCAGAAGCCGAGTTATTTTATGGGGATTCGGGTTTTTCTATGGCGATGGGGACCGAGGCGGGCTTTTTTTGCAGCGTTACAAATTCGCGCCTAAACAGACAGCAGCAGTCGATTTTTCGTTGCCCATCTGGAAATCAGAGCAACTCCCTGAGCTTACGCATCCACGTGATGTGGAAGCGTGGTGTCGCGTTTTCAGCTTACTTACTCAAGGCCTCGCATGGATAGGCGACTACGAGCGGTGGATTATTTCTGAATACGGACTTGACTATCGCCAACGGTGTACTGACGCATGGAAAAAGAAATGTATTCCGGCACACGAGATGGCTGCAAAGTGGCATGAACTCGTCGAATACTTGCTTTCACAGCCTGGAAACGATTGATAAACATAAGGAATAATCCGAATCAACTTTTTCTTCTATTTGACATTGACACAATCGCATGCTATAATTTATCGCAAGTTTATTGGCACTCATTTTTTTAAATCATAACCATAGGTTCTGGTGTATGAGAAACGGCACAACTTTTCCCAACAAGTTAATATTTGGGCGTAGTTTGAAAATCTGTGTTTTAACAGGTTTATGTTGCTACGTCCTGCTGCTGGGTATTATCGGACTGGCACACGATCATAGCGAACATTCGCATTGCCATAATTGCCATACCGAACATTCGCAGAGCAAGGATACCTGCGCAGCCTGTTTCTTTTGCAGCCAGCACGTCGGTGTCGAGATTGAACCCTTTGCTCTCAACGCACCCTTCTGCTTTCATACGATACTCCGACTTTATGAAGACACTTTTATCCTGCTAAAACCGGTCATTCACACGCGAAGTCGTGCGCCACCTGTATTCTCCACTGCACTCGCAAATTATGCCTTTTAAAGGCAGATTTTGTTTTTCCTTTATATCCTTAGATTGTACAAATATAGCGGGGTTACCTATGACGCACCTCGCGCTTTGTACACCGCTGCTTTGTAACGTATCGTAGCGTTTCTGTCGTAGACGCTATCTGATTGTGGACCCATGCGTGGTCGGCTTTCAGGATGTCTATATGCACACCTATTCCGCGAACAAAGCATCCGGTACGCGCGACATGTCAACACCTATTTTATACGTTTCACTTGGCATGTTCGCCGTTAAGTGTAATTTCATTTAAATTCATGACCTACGCAATTTTGAGCCTATGACGCTTCGTTCACAAACTGCGAAGTTTTGCGGCGTACTCGCCCAGATGCGAAGTGCATCGGGCGACAAAGGAGCAAGCTGCGTAAGTCCTATATTTATTAAATAAAAAAAATTGGAGAATACATTGTTTACGTATGTTTTTCAGCGCGACTTTTCTGCCGCTATTTCACGATTTATGCTTATTTGCATGAGAGCCACACTGGCTCTGCTTATGTTTTTGATGTCTTGTTCAATCATCTCAATGCAAGCCATCGCACAAGAGGATCAAGCGTATCAAGAGCATGATGAGCCGCTTGGTCGGTTACTTGTCGCAGATGGCGAAACCGGTTTACTCCAACTCATCGACCTCGACCATGGAGAAGTGATCGAAACCTTCATGATGGAAGCCCCTGCGCGTGTTTACACAACCGAAAGCGGTCGCATCGCAAGCGTTGTTCAACGCGGTGCCAATCGCGTCGATTTCATCGACTCCGGTCTGTACTTTGAAGCGCACGGCGATCACTTTGATAGGAAGAAAGGCAGACCGAGCTTGCTGTTGTTCAGCCTTTCCGGCGAAATCGCAAACTCCCAAAACCCAGTTCACTTTGTTTCCCATGCAGGGCGCGTTAGCATCCACTTCGATGGCAATTTTGGTGAGGGTGTGGATTCAAAGAACATCATTGTGCGCGAGGAAGATCTGTTCTCACCGAACCCGGACACGCTCATATTGACCTCTGCGCAGCAGCACGGTGCCGGAATACCGGTGCCCGGCGGGAAGATAATTTTCTCGGAACCTGATCCTGATCGTGAGTTTGGTTCACTTCCGAGCGGCTTCGCTGTCCTTGATGAACACGGAAATGTCGTTCAAACGTTCAACGACAAGGAAAATTTCCAGGCATCCTGTCTCGGTATGCACGGTGAAACGATAGTCGGCGAGCATTTCCTAGCCGGCTGTAATGAGAAACGCGAGGATGGCACAGGGGACGGCGGCATTTTCGTGATGACCCACGACCCAGTAACCGGGCTGTTCTCCACACACAAGATTGCTTATCCTGACGGTCTGCGAACGAGCATCATCAGGTCTCATCACGCCCAGCCGTTTGCCATCGGCAATTACGGTAGCAACCCGGATCCGGGCTACAACGCCCTCGTCCGTATCCACCCCGATTCGACCGCGATTACTCCGAACGACATTCAGGAACTCCCAGCAGTCTACAGGGGTTTCGATTTTGACAAGGAACATGGCGATAGGTTAGCAGTGCTGACCGTTGACGGGCTGTTGCAGGTGTTCAACCCAAGCGATTGGACGCTGCTCGGATCGACACAAGTGGTTGAAGATTTCAGTGACGCGGAAGGTCCCCGCCCCGCGCTTGCTGTCGGTAGTGGCTCCGCCTATGTCAGCAACCCGAATGCCGGTGAGATTCTTGAGGTTGACCTTGACACAGTATCAGTCAGCAGGACATTTTCTGTCGAGGGGCAGCCAGTGAATATGACAGCCTTGGATTGGGTTGCACCGCTGGGACCCGCGCCAGAACATGATGCTGACCACAGCCATGAACCTGTCGCCGAGGAACCCACAGACGGAGATGATTTCAGTCTCGTCTACTACGCTTCTCTCTCCAAAGGTTTGAACATGATCTCCGCACCGCTGAAGCCTCGCACGCCGATGAACGCTCGGTCGCTGGCGGAGATGGTTGGCGCAACGACGGTAATTAAGCTGGATGATGTCAACCAAGAATTCGTTGGCTGGACACCGAATGCACCAGACAACGGGTTCCCAATTGAAGGTGCAAAGGGATACATCGTCAACGTGCCGCACGCCCGACAGGCTGCCTTTGTCGGGGCACCCTGGACCAATCAACCGCAAGTTCCTGCGGCACCGATTGCAAGATCAATTGACACGCCAAATAGCACTTGGGCTTTCGTTGTCAGCGGGCAATTAGAAGGTGTGCAGAACCTTGATGGCTATCTGGTCACTGTACGAAACCTGCGGACGAACGCTATTATGACGAATCGTGTACGAGACGGCTACTTTGCCGCAGCGACCGCTGACCTCTCACGCCAGAGCGTTGTCCAAGTTGGCGACACCCTCGAAGTCACCGTTGCGGATGCAACCGGAGAGATCGCTTCGGAGAAACTGAATTTCGTCGTGACGCCAGAGGCACTTGCCAACGCTGTTCTCCCGATTACACTTAAGGGGATTGGCATACCCAAGCAGAGCCTCGTGTTGCAGAATTATCCCAACCCGTTTAATCCCGAAACGTGGATACCTTATCACCTTTCGGAGCCAGCCCCTGTGACGCTATCAATTTACGATACGACAGGGCGACTGGTGCGAACGCTTTCGATTGGCTTCCAGCCAGCGGGTTTCTATCAAAGCAGGGCACGTGCTGCCTATTGGGATGGTCGAAATGATGTCGGTGAACCGGTTTCAAGTGGTGTCTATTTCTACCGATTGTCCACGTCGTCTTTCCATCAGATGAAGCGGATGGTCATTTTGAAATAAGTGCCGTGAAAATTCATCACTACCCTTGAATGTCATTGGGTAGTGATGAACCTGTATATTCGCAGGAGTGTAACAAAGGTATGAAAGCAGATAGAATCGAATCGTCGCCCAAGCTGGCATCAAGGCGGCGTGTCTTAATGCATATACTGGTTTGTAAGGGGTGTTGTTGTGGCGTGACAGAGAAACGGAAACCGTCTGTACCGGTCGAGTGGCTCAAACAGGAGTGGCGGAGCAGGCGACTGTCCCCTTCAATAACATTGACAATCAGCGAAGGCTGCCTCGGGCCGTGCGATCTCGCAAATGTCATCTGTATTACATCACCGCACGATGTCGTGTGGTTAGGAGAGATAAAACTCCATCTACACTATGCGCGACTCGTGGATTGGGCGGAAGCCGTGGCGCGAACAGATGCGCTACTTCCCTTACCCTCAGCCTTTGATAGTCACCGTTTTGATCGGTTTCGATCTCCCTCGTCCGGGTTTGAAAAAAATGGGCGAGGAAAGGAGGCCATACAATAGTGCTAAATTTTTTCAATTCGCAAAAGGAGAGTGACCCACGGCAACTCGCCGAAGTCAAATCGTGGGTCTCCCAAGCCTTTGACCTATCAGAAGATGTCTCCGTGATGATTACGCAGTTGCAATGCACCGAAGAAGGCTGCCCGCCTATTGAAACGGTCATTGCAATCCTTGATACACCGGGAAAGCCCCGGCAATACAAGATTCACAAACCGCTGGCGGAGGTAAAGCAGACAGACATCGTTAGCTTGACCGCTGGCTAAATTCAACAAGGAGAGAAAGATGATAAACACAGTCATACTAAACAATCAAGTCCCTGTCACCGTGTTGACGGGCTTTTTAGGGTCTGGTAAAACCACGCTTCTCAACCGTATTCTCACCGAAAACCACGGCAAACGTATCGCCGTCATCGAAAACGAATTTGGCGAGATCGGTGTCGATAATGATTTGGTCATCGGTGCCGAAGAAGAGATTTTCGAGATGAACAACGGTTGCATCTGCTGCACGGTGCGCGGTGATCTCATCCGTATTTTGGGGAATCTGATGAAACGTCGCGATAAGTTCGACTACATCATGGTCGAAACCACAGGGCTGGCGGACCCTGGACCCGTTGCTCAGACGTTCTTCATGGACACCGAAATGCAGGAGAAACTGCAACTGGATTCCGTCACCACGCTGGTGGATGCCAAACACATCTGGCAGCACATCGATGACAGCGACGAGGCGCGTGAACAGATTGCCTTTGCCGATGTCATTTTGTTGAACAAGATTGACCTTGTGACCGAGGAAGAGTTAGAGCAACTCGAAGCCAGAATTCGCAACATGAACAGTGCAGCGAAGATTTATCGAACGAAAGACGCCGTCGTTGAAATGGACAAGATTCTCAATGTCGGCGGATTCGATCTGGACCGGGCATTGGAGGTTGACCCACAGTTTATGGAACCGGAGTACCCCTTTGAATGGGCTGGCGTTTATAACCTTTCGGCAGGCACGCATGAATTGGTGCTTCAAGAAGGGCCTGACCCGGCGATGAAAGTCGCCTTGGTGCCAGTAAATGCGTCAACCGATGAAGCTTTGGAAGCCGCTGTTGAGCCGGTCGTTATGGTTTTCTCCGATGATGCGTATGAACTTTCGGCGGGAGGCACCCTTCAACCGAGTGGACGACTCATTGCGTTGAATCTCACAGCAGACGAATTACGCTTTGACGTGCAGATCGACCGCTCCGGTGCTTACGCGCTCTTTACCGAGCATCACCCCGACGAATTTCAAGCACAACTCTCTGGCAGCGGTGCCCTCGTCAAGCCAGTTGTCGAACGCGAATTTAAGCCAGACCACGAACATGATGACGAAGTCACATCGGTCGGCATCACAACCCCCGGCGACCTCGACCCCGACCGGCTAAACGATTGGATTAGCAATCTGCTGCGGACAAAAGGGGTCGACATCTTCCGCATGAAAGGTATTCTGAGCATCAAGGGGCAGCCGGACCGATTCGTCTTCCAAGGTGTTCACATGCTCTTCGACGGTCGTCCCGACCGCCCGTGGGGCGAGGAACCGCGCTACAATAGCCTCATCTTCATCGGGCGCAACCTCAACCGGACCGAATTGACTGAAGGATTTGAAGCATGTCTCGCTTAAACAACTTCAGCAACCGCCTTTTCCAGCCCTCTCAACTCCGCGAAAATTGGGCATCAACCATCAGCGACCACGTCATTGATCTGGCGTGGTCACCTGATGGGAGATACATCGCTGCCGCGTCCGTTCTCGGGCCGGTGACCATTTTTGAAGGACACCGTCGATCGATTATCCACGCTTTCAAAGGACACGAATTCGGCACAATGGCAATCGCGTGGCGACCAGACAGCAAGGTGCTCGCAAGCGCAGGACAAGATGGGAAAATTCGGTTGTGGGATATAACAAGTGGCGAAGCGACCCATTCGCTTGACGGGGGCGCCGAATGGGTTGAGCATCTATCTTGGAGCAGCGGCGAAAAACCGATACTCGCCTCTGCCGCTGGGCGTAAGTTGAAACTCTGGAACGCTGGCGGCGATCTCGTTCGCGAATATTCCGACCATCAGAGCACGGTTTCTGGTATCCAATGGAGACCACGCGTAAGGCAACTTGCCTCGATTGCCTACGGCGGTGTCACACTGTGGGACCCGAAACAGGCGGAAGCCCTCCGCCGATTGGAATGGAGAGGCTCATCACTGGTGATTGTGTGGAGCCCTGACGGCAAACACATCGCCACCGGAGACCAAGATTCAACCGTACATTTCTGGATTATGTCTACCGGGGACGACTTGCAAATGTCCGGCTACCTGACGAAAGTGCGAGAAATCTCGTGGGATGCCACGAGTCGATACTTGGCGACAGGAGGGGGTCAGGAAATTACGGTGTGGGACTGTTCCGGTCGCGGACCGGAGGGGACCAGACCCGTTACGCTTTCCGGGCATCAAGATTTTCTAAGCGTTGTGCGTTTTCAACACCGCGGAAAACTGCTGGCATCAGGCGGTGCCGACGGTCTCGTCTACGTCTGGCAATTGCGAGGCAGACGCAGCTCTCTGGCGGTTCACGAAGCCGCTCTGACAGCCGGAGTCACAAGCCTCGTTTGGTCACCGAATGACCAGTATATTGCTGTCGGTGACGAATCGGGAGGAGTAAGCGTTTTTTCGATCTCTTGATTATTGCAGGCGAGGATTGTATCCTCGCCTGATTACCGATTTATTTTCTGAAACTTCATCAACCGCACCTTTCAAGATCAATATGCCGCCTTGATTGCCGCCCATAGCGTCGTCAACTTTCCAGAGGCATCAACTGATGACGGTTGCAGCTCCGACTGTTTCAGTTCCTCAGCGGTCAACGGACGGTTCCAAATCTTCACCTCATCAATCAGCCCTTTATAAAATCGGTTCAGATGCTCTCCAATCCAAACCGACTGTCCGCTGTTGACATCCTTTGTATTGTCGTCGGCTTCACCCATCAATTCACCGTCCACGTAGAGTCGTATCTTTTTTGCTTTCTGGTCTCGGACCCCCGCGAGGACATGCCATTTGTCATCGTTCAGGAAATCCTTAGACGTGAGTCCAGCACTACTCGCACGCCCTACATCGCGGACACTAAACCCAATCTTGCCACGCGTCGCAGGATCATCGCCTCTGACGGAGAGTATCCAAACCGCATCAGTCGCAGGACGATAATTCCCGACGATCCCATCGTTCTGTGGCGGCTCATCGTCCGTTTTTATCCACACCTGGACCGTTAAGGAATCACCCGTGGAAAAGGTGATCGAATCTTCGAGTGGTATTTCAACGAAATCGTCTTGACCGTCAAATTCTAACGCTTCGCCGTGTTTCCCGGCAACTGTTTTCGCGCCACCGTTAATGATCCCATCATTCCCTTCCTGAGACTGATCCTTTGCGGTGTCGCCTTGAATCGTATTCTCGTCAAAACTCAGATGCAGCACTAATCCTTCCGGTGGATTGGCTTGACTACACGGCAGGAAACCGATCATCAGACCCATCACCGCGAAAATCACAAGAACCTTTTTCATGATAAACTCCTTTTATACAATTAGCCGAAAACAGACGGTTTTGGCTAAATAGTGGTTTCGGAACTAACGAAAAGACTCTTAACTGTGTACCACGACATCAATCGCGAAAATGATAGCAGATTTGCGAAAAATAGTCAAAAAGAGTTTATTTTCAAATTCCTTTTCAGATAACACTTGAATTGCGATATGCAGTTGTGGTATAATGCTTTGTAAGGTCATATAAAATAGAAAAGACATAAAACTGTGATATTAACCCAATATGAGGTAGCCACGTGAATTGCGAAATGAGCGAAACCCGAATGCGAATCCTGCAGCTACTGAAGATGCGTGCAGGCATGACTGTCGGTCAACTGACAGATGCGTTGCATATCAGCCAGATGGGAGTCCGACAACACCTTGCAATACTTGAATCAGAAGGATTGGTTGAACACCACCAAGAAAAACAGGGACGTGGTCGTCCGCCGTACGTCTATCGATTAACCGATGAAGCGAACAGCCTCTTCCCGACCACCTACGCCAGTTTTGCTGTCGGATTGATGAATGAGGTCGCGAAATTTAATGGTCCCGGCTTCATCAATAAAGTGTTCCGTGAACGTATGAAATCGCAGCTGACAGCGTATCAACTCCGGCTTAAAGGCAAAACGTTACCTGAACGTGTCAAAGAACTTGCCTGTATCCGTGATGAAGAGGGGTACATGGCGCGTTTTCATGAGGAAGAAGACGACTACGTTTTAATCGAGCATAACTGCCCGATCGCAGTCATTGCAGAGGAATACCCGCACGTATGTGAGATTGAATTGGCACTCTTCCGCCAATCTTTGGACACCAAGATCGTTCGGGTAGAACATCTGATGCAGGGAAGCCATAGATGCTGCTATCGGATCCCGAAAACCTCTGAAGAGTAGTCCGGGGGTCAGAACTCCCCACCATTTTTGAGGACAAATCATAGCATGGCTCGTGAAACAGGGAGACGCGGTTTTTTCAAGGAAGCACTCAACCAAATCATGCAACCGGTTGCCGAACTTCTTGACAACCAGGTGCCTGAATATTTGTCGGCTGAAAAACCGGACAGAGGTTATATTTTACGTCCACCCGGCGCAGCACCTGAACCGGAATTCTTGGAGACCTGTCATCGGTGTGGGAACTGTATCAAAAACTGTCCCGCAAACGCCATTCTTCCGTTGCAAAACGTTCAATCTGCTATCGCCAACACCCCTTACATTGACCCTGACGAGCAACCGTGTGTTATCTGTGATTCGTTGGCATGTATGTATGTCTGTCCGAGTGGCGCATTAAAACCTGTCTACGCCGAAGATATTAGGATCGGTCTGGCAGTGTTCAATGTTGAGACGTGCCTCCGGACGAAAGAAGTCGCTTGCACGTATTGTATCGACACCTGTCCGATGGGAGAGGATGCGATTCAGCTGACAACCAAAGGTGTTGTCGAGGTGCTTGCGTCCGGCTGCACAGGGTGCGGCGTATGTCAGTATGCGTGCCCAACATCTCCGAAGTCGATAATCGTTGAACCACGTCTAACATAAGGCGCACTCGGAAATTTTTTAGATACAGGGCCCTATAGCGCACCATTTCGCAGGAAATATGTCTGTACTTACACAAGTTTTTATGCAAGGCGCGGTCAACGGACAAGGCTTACGCGATATCAAACCGCCACTGGAGGTCTCCGAGAGTCTACTCCCTCATTTTATCGGTGCTGTGGTGATACTCGGACTTATCGCTGCGTCCGTATGGTTCTATCTCCAAAAACGGTATCAAACCTTAACAGTATCTGAAGATGAAGGGATAGATGTTCCGCTGCCGCATGCGGTGGCATACGAACGGTTGAAAGCGATTGAGACATCAGAACTGCTCGCGCACGGCGATATGGAGACGTATCACACACAAGTCGCACACGCGCTCCGAGAATATATCAGCGCACGCTATCAGATTCCGGCGTTAGAACTAACAACGACAGCACTCCTTCAAGCGATGTCGCGTGCTGAGATAGGTACCGAATATATCGACCGGGTTCAGCAAGTACTCGCCAATTGCGATCGGGTAAAATTTGCGACCTATCAGCCGCGAGTTGCGGAAGCGTCCGCCAGTATAGTTGACGCGCGTTGGATTGTTGACGCGACGAAGGTTCCGGTTCCCTAAAATAGCCCTGCATAAATAAAAGTGTTGACACAATTTGGAAAGATATAGTATATTTTTAATTCAGGTCAACGAAGATGTATGAAGTTAGAACGGATTTATAGATTTCAGATGTAAAACATGAGCGATAGCAAGGAGGGAAAAAACGTGTCATTAGAACACAAAGTACTCCTCACTATACCGATGTACCCTGATATGGAGCTTGCCGCAGCGAAAACTGCCTCTGTCCTTGCAGAATTGATGGATTTCGAGGAGGGACAGGTTGAAGAGATTCAACTCGCGATTATTGAAACCTGCATAAACGCTTTTGAGCACAGCCAGAGCGATGATAACGCGGTTCATATTGAGTTCCTACTTTCTGAGGATCAGTTACAGTTCAAAATTATGGATCGAGGCGTCGGTATAACCCCCGATATTCTGGATGGTTCCCGCTTACTCGGGACCCCAGGTGTACACCCTGATCTGCGTAAGCGCGGCAGAGGTTTACAAATTGTTAGAAGCCTAATGGACGAAGTAGATATAGAAAGCAGCTCCAACGGCACAACTGTCAGCGTCATCAAAAGAAAGAGTCGGAAAACCGCCTAAACGTTATGCCGTTCTCGCTATATCGGTAGCACGATTTTGCTTTCGGGACCCCTTGTTTACAAGCCCGCACGCAAATTCGTTATTAACAGCGATGCACTATTCTACAGATCATCTTTAGGTTACGTGGTACGGTTTGCATTCCATATTCAGCGTTGACGAAGGAGGTAAGCACTTTGCTAAACAAATTTGATATTCAAATCCGCGAGGGACAGGAACACGCGGTCATTGAAACGGCTGGGTATCTCAACGATGCGCTCGGCGAAAAACTTTCCGAAAAAGCGCGGGAACTCATTCAGAGCGGGCACACACAACTGGTCATCAACCTTGAAAAAACAACGCTTATTAATAGCATCGGTATATCCATACTTATCGAAATCATCGAAGCGCTTGAGGAGCGCGAAGGCACCTTGAACTTCTGCGGGTTGTCCGCTACGCAAGAACGCACTTTTCGGATGATGGCACTCGCGAAATATGCCGGCATCTACCCGGATGAAGAATCCGCAATCGAGAATTTATAAGTTTTGGCTGAGAACCGAATCGAATGCGGTTGTCCATTAAGATTAGTTTCTCTTAAATTTTCTGGCGTGTTGTCGGTAGACTTTTACCCGCGCCTTTTGACATCAGTAATCATTAATATTATAAAAATTAGAACCGAATTTGTGGATACAACATTATGAAAGACCTGAGCAAGTCATCAGGAGCCAATTTGCAAACCCATAAGACGCAAAGCACCGCCGAACAGACGATGGAGCGGCTCATCTTTAGTCTATCCGAGTTGGAAAATCTGGGACAAACACTCATCTCAGGACACACGAACTTCAATCATTCAAGCAAAACGTACCTCCGCATCACGCTCGGAACTTTGCAAATTAGGCGCGGCGCCATACTCCGTTATCACTCGACACAACAAAACCTTGATGTCGTTGCGGTGACACCGGATGAGGTATTCCCACCGATCCCCGTTGAGCCGGATGAACTCACGGCTTTACTGCAACACGCTTTCATTGAGAACGATGCACCGCCGGACCCGCTTAAACCATTCTTTGACCGGAGCCCTAAACTCGCCGAGGTTATAGACATACACCTCTGGGTTCCGCTAAAGATTCAAGACGAATTTTTGGGGATGATCGGTCTCGGCAAATTTTTGGCGCGAGATACGTTAGAAGCTTGGGAAAAGGAGCTACTGACGACGCTCGCACATCAAATATCAATCGCGATTGCGTACTCGCAGATGGTCGAAGGGATTCAAAGCGAAAAGTTCCGCCTGTTTATGCTTGCGGAGAGCGCGCCCCAGATCTGTCAACTCCTTCAACCTGAAGAAGCAGCAGAGCAGGTGGTACACCAAGCCGTCTCACTCCTCGACGCGAACGCCGGGGCTCTCATGCTCACGAACACCGACCAACAAGAACTTGAGATGCACTACGCGTTTCCTGAGACCTTGCTCGAACCAACAGCAGAACCAGACAGCGGGAATGGACGACGCATCCCTTACGGCGAAGAAACATCCAATAAAATGGAGAGCGAATATACGGAAGCGAACGTTGAACCTGAAACCGACCTGACGAACCGCAAGGAAAATTTAAAAACTTCCGTAGATATGCTGAAATCTGTTGTTACGGAAGGGCTGCCCGGACACTGTCTACCGGAGTCCGATACGCTCTTCGGCGGCAGAAACCTGATGGCTGTCCCGATTCCTGGACGCGACGGCGACATCTTAGGGATCCTTGTTGTCGGCGATAAAGAGGAGCGCGGCGGCAGAATCACCGCCTTCACTGATGAAGATGTCATCTTGCTCGATTCTTTCGCGAAACAAGCAGGGGTCGCGATTGAGAATGCACACCTCCATCAGGAGGCACTTGAAGCGCGTCAACTCCAGGCTGAAATGGAAGAAGCACGCAAAATTCAAGAGAACCTTATTCCCGACATGCTCCCTGACATCCCCGGATACGAAGTCGCGGGACATTATGAACCCCGCGGACCCGTCGGCGGCGACTATTATGACTGTATCGCTCTGCCTACCGGACGCTGGGGCCTCGCGATTGCCGATGTCTCTGGAAAAGGGATGCAAGCCGCGCTACTCATGGCGACCTTACGCGCCGGCCTCATCTCCGAATTGTCACGTGTGAAAAATATCGCCCTCGAAAATGTCGAACAGGACGCATCTACGCAGGGACCCTTGTACGCCGAAATCGCTGATATGGCTATGACGCTTAACTCGCTGCTTTACGCGAGTGGTACAGAGGAAAAATACGCCACATTCTTCTACAGCCATCTTAACCCAGAAACCGACATACTCACGACACTCAACGCAGGACACAACCCGCCCCTACTCGTTAGAAAAGACGGCACCTACAAATGGTTGGGTGAGGAAGTAGGTGGCATCCCGCTCGGAATGTTCCCAAACGATATGGTTTCAAGCATCGCCGAGTATGAAGCCGAGCATGTCGAACTCATGAGCGGCGATGTCGTTGTATATTATACAGACGGTGTCACAGAAACCGTTAATGTCGAAGACGATTACTATGACGAAGAACGACTTGTTGAGGCATCTATCGCCTGTAAAGATGAAGATGCTGACGGGATACGTGCTGCGCTTCACAAGGCAGTCATGGATTTTCAAGGGGAAGCAGATCAATTTGATGATCTCACATTACTTATTTTAAGAAAAAAATAGTTAGTTAACAGTACTCAGTACGGTTGCTGCGCAACCTTTCAGTACTCAGTTAAGAGACATTAGAATCACCCAATATTTCTTTTCTGACAACTGATAACTGAAAGGAATCGTACCCGATTCCGTACTGTTAACTGCGTACTCGCCAAAGGATATAGATGCAACAGAATTCAGCAGTCGGACGCGCATTTTTAGACCCAACAGTACTTGCCCGAATCGGGAACCTTGAGCTAATTGCCAGATACGTCGTTGAAGGGTTCATCTCAGGGCTACACAAGAGTCCATATCACGGATTTTCTGTTGAATTCTCGCAATACCGGCAATATATGCCCGGAGACGACACCAAACATATCGACTGGAAAGCCTACGCTCGGACCGACAGATACTATATTAAACAGTTTGAGGAGGAGACGAACCTCAACTGTTACCTGCTCTTAGATACAAGCGAGTCTATGATGCATCCGACAGATACGGAAACTGAAACAGAGGATACACAGGATACCGAACGCGACAGACCGAGACAGCCGATACTCACAAAATTGAGATATGCAAGTTATCTTATCGCCTCGCTCGCTTATTTTATGGCAAAGCAGCGGGATGCAGTCGGGTTCGCGTATTTCGATGATGCGCTCCATCAGTACCTTCCAGCACGAAGTAGTACATCACATTTACACTCAATTTTACTGACCTTGGAGACGCTACAGACGACAAAAAACACTCAGATGGGAACGCCGCTCCATCAGATCGCTGAACGGCTTACCAAACGTGGATTGGTACTTTTCATTTCCGATCTCTACGACGAAAATCATGAGGAGGTAATCGCCGGACTGGAGCATCTACGTTATGATGGACACGAGGTTATCGTCTTTCACGTTCTCGCGAAACAGGAACTGGAGTTTACCGATTTCGAGAGCGGACGGAGTTCAGAAGCACTTATCCGCTTTATTGATGCAGAAAACGATGCCGAGATTATCACAACGCCACAAGCGATTCGGGAGAGTTATCTTAGCAACTTCAATGAATTTATCGACACTTATAGGCTCGCGCTCCGACAAGCAGATATTGATTACAACATAATCACAACAGCGACCCCGATCGATCTCGCACTCGCTTCTTACCTCGCCAAACGGCAAGGAATTTTTTAGGATGTTTGGATTAGACATTTTAGCCCCCTTATTTGCAGTGGCGGGTGCCATCGGTGCTTCGATTCCGATCATCCTCCACCTCCTGAATAGAGAACGCGCAAGGCAGCTGATATTCAGTACTGTCCGTTTCATCCAGATGTCGCACCAGACGAACGTGCGGCGGCACCAGTTGAAACGGCTCTTGCTTCTGCTAATGCGCATCCTGATGTTGGCACTGCTCGGCCTCGCGTTCGCACGTCCATTTTTCGCTGATTCGTTTGTGGTGACACAGAAAACCGGCGGCAAACGCAACGCTGTTATTATTCTCGATACCTCCTACAGCATGCAATATGCGGCGATATTTGAGAACGGTAAAAAAGAGGCTGTCAAAATTTTGGACGGGCTCGACGCAGCCGACGCTGCCTGCCTAATCCTTTCGTCCGATAACGCGCGTGTCGTCGCACCGCTCGGTTCAGAACTTTCACACATTCGGACGGCGTTGAATACAGCAGAAGCTACGAACGATCGGACAGACTACTTGGACGCACTCCAAACCGCGAACGAGATCCTTGCCGGGATCCCGATCGGTGAAAAACAGGTCTATCTCATCAGTGATATGCAAAAACGCGGCTGGGATAACTTCATTGAGACAGATAAACTCAGCGCGGATGTCCAAATCCATTTTGTTGATGTCCACGCGGAAAAACCACAGAACCTCACGATTACAGGGATCAGTGTACCGCCAGTTGTTTTGAAAGAGCAGAAAGCCGCACGTTTGGTTGCACGCGTCCGTAATTTCGGTGTTGAACCTGTCGAAAATCTGCCAGTTCGTCTCTTTATAGATGATAATATGATTGATACCGTTGAACTTGATATTGAACCCGACGATCTCGCGGATGCTGTCTTCAGCATTGAGTTCCAAGACGAAGCGACACACACCGGCTGGGTCGAAATCTCAGAGGATCCGCTCCTTGTTGATAACAAACGGTACTTTATGTTGCAAAGCCTACAGGCGATTAAAGTCCACGCCGTTCGCGAAAGAGAGCGATCTGTAGGGGTTGGGTTACCCAACCCTTACGACGAAACTTTTTTCATGAAAAAAGCGTTAGCCTCAGTTGAAAATACGGCTATACGGATCGATTTTAACGAAACCTTCTCAGTGCCAAACGCAGCGACACTTGCGCGCGTGGACGTTCTGATCCTTGCGGATGTTGCAGAATTGGATGCCGGTGAAGCGGAACGTATAAAAAATTTCGTCGCTAACGGCGGCGGTCTGATTCTGACAGTGGGCGACAATATAGAGACGGATACCTATAAGCGACACCTCGGCGGCGAGGACGGATTGATGCCTTGTGATTTTGTGCAAGCTGTCGGGGACGCATTCAATCGGGATCAATTCCGCGTTATCGCGACGGTGCAGTACGATCATCCGATTTTCACACCTTTCAAGGAACCGAACCACGGAGATTTCGGTAAAGCGCGGTTTTATAGGCTCTTTCAGGCTGTACCGACAAAAGACGCAACCGTGATCGCCGCTTATGATGATGGCAGCCCCGCACTCTTTGAAAAATCTTACGGAAATCTCGGACGTGTCCTCTGCTTCACCTCAACAATAGATAGAGAATGGAACGATTTACCGATTCGTGCCGTTTATCTGCCGTTCCTACATGAATCTATTAAATATCTCGCGCTTAAGAGTGTAGACACGACCCCCAGTTATCGTATCGGCGATAGTGTTGAATTGAAGATTTTCGACGATGAAGAGGTAGCCGACACGACGAAACGTCCGGAGATCGCTATCTTCGATCCGAACAACGTTGAGACACGCGTACAGCCGGACGAGAATGCACCGGAAGGCCCTTCACAAAACAGCATTTTTTACGCTGACACGTCGGTTCCAGGTATCTATTCCGCGCATATATCTGGCGGAGATACACAATATTTTGTCGTCAATATTGACACATCGGAATCTGATCTCGCAGCACGCGATATAGAGGAACTGACGAGTATGCTGAAAGGCGCTGCGGACGAATCGGTTGAGGAGAAACCGAGCGCAGAACTTGTAGCGCAATACCGAGAAGATGTTGAGAAAAACCAAAATGTCTGGGCGTATCTTATGTTAGCCGTCTTCGCTTTGGCGGTGACAGAGATGTTCCTTGCCAATCGCCTATGAGTTATAAGTTATAAGTTATAAGTTATAAGAAAGAGACAGACAGTAACAATTCACGTCTTAACTTATAACCGCTTAATTAACCCTTATACCCCTTCCTTCCAAGGAGAAACCGTGAGTTTGGAATTAGGTGCACCGATTAAGGTGCCAAAAATCGTATCCGATGAGCAGGTCCAGTTCTTTGTAGACAACGGCTACCTCGTTGTTCCTGATCTGCTCGCAATTGATGAAATAGAGGAACTACGGCAGGACGCTGTTAAAATTGCGAAAGGTGGACATCCGTGTGACAACATCGAACCGCTGCCTGACGATATGAGCGATGTCGAAGCCATCAGCCGTATCCTTTGCATCCATCAACCGCATTACGTGAGTCCAATCATTGAGAAGTATGTCAAGCATCCGAAGATCTGTGGCATCTTGAGCCAGATAACCGCTGCGCATCTTCCACACTGGGATGGAAGCGTCAAGTGTATGCAGTCTATGCTTTTCGTCAAACCGCCGAATTTCCAGGGGCAGGCATGGCATCAGGACGAAATTTATATCCCGACGCGTGACCGCTCCCTAATCGGCGCGTGGATCGCGATGGACGATGCGACCGTGGAAAATGGATGCTTATGGATCCTCCCAGGCTCACACCGTCGAGGCTATCTCTATCCGCAGAAAGCGCACGAGAACCCAGATGAGTTCGATTTTGCGGAAGAGAGCTACGGCTTTGATGACAGCAGTGAGGTACCGGTTGAAGTTAAAACCGGGGCGTTGGTTTTCTTCAACGGGTATCTGCTCCACCGCTCGCGTAAGAACCGCGGCAATACGTTTCGTCGGGTTTTGGTGAACCATTACTGTAATGCTTGGTCGTTGCTACCTTGGTCGATTCGAGAAGGTGAACGTCCAGCCAGCGCAGATCGGCGATGCATTGTGCCCGTCTCTGGGGTCGATCCCTACGCCTGGAAAGGTTATGACGCACCGCCTAAAAATGTTTCACTGCGTACCTGCAAAGCCGTTCAAGAAATGGAGGCATCAGATGGTAGTTGAGTCTTTTGACGCAGCGCGCAAGCCGAAGTTTGCGACGCAGATGGCTGAACTCAGACAAGCGTTGGAAACGATGTTCGATCAGATCGCTGCGGGTGAAGACATACTCGAACAGTTGGACCGCATTAATGTCCTCCATCGGGAAGTCGCGCCAACTGCACCGAAAATGCTGTGTCATTATCTTGAACGTAAAAGTTACACGAAGGCATTAGACCTACTAAAAACACTATAAATAGTTTCCAGTTACGAGTTACGAGTTACCAGTTAAAGAAAGTATGCTAAAGTTTCAAAGTGTGCTAAAGTTGCGAAGTTGATAACTTTACACTTTAAAAACACTTTACGGACTTCTTAACTGGTTACTGGTTACTGGTTACTGGTTACTGGTTAGGAGAAAGATGGCAAGAGAAGATGGACGCCGGCCAGATGAAATAAGACCGGTGACGATCAAACGACACTACACCAAACACGCGGAGGGGTCAGTTCTCATAGCGACTGGCGATACGCATGTTATATGCACCGCTTCCGTTATTGATTCACAACCGCGTTTTATGCGCGATCAGCGTATTAAAAATAAGGGGTGGGTAACAGCCGAGTATTCTATGTTACCGCGTTCTACCTCTGAACGGATGCAACGCGAGATTACGCGTGGGGGTCCAAGTGGCAGAACACAGGAGATTCAACGTCTCATCGGCCGTTCTTTGCGCGCCGCTGTAGATTTATATGCTTTAGAAGAACAGACCGTCTGGATCGATTGCGATGTTATACAAGCCGATGGTGGCACACGCACTGCAGCAATTACAGGGGCGTTCATCGCACTCTGGGATGCTTGTCAGGAACTCGTCAAACGGAAAAAGATCAAAAATTTCCCTATCATCGATAACATCGCCGCAACCAGCGTCGGACTTGTCGACGGTGAAGCACTCTTAGACCTCTGCTATACCGAAGATTCAACGGCAGATGTCGATATGAACATCGTCATGACAGGGAGCGGGACGTTTATAGAAATACAAGGCACAGCAGAAGAGAAACCGTTTTCGCGAGCGGATTACGATCAGATGTTAGACCTCGCTGTCGGCGGTATTAAGCAACTTGTCCGACTACAGAACCGGATGATGTTGGAGAACTTAGATGAAGCTTGTACTGGCGACGCATAACCAAGGGAAGGTTCGCGAGCTGACAAAGATGCTCCACAACCGTGCCGGTGCCGGTGAACCGGTAGAAGTCATCTCTTTGCAGAACTATCCGAACGCGCCGGAAGTCGTAGAGGACAGACAGACGTATCTGGAAAACGCTGTCAAAAAAGCGTCTGTTATCGCCGAATATACAGGGCTTATGGCACTTGCCGACGATGCAGGGTTAGAGGTAGATGCCCTTAACGGTGCGCCCGGTATCCACTCCAAACGTTGGGCAGGCGCAAACGCTACAGATGCGATCCGAATCGCGAAACTCCTCCAAGCACTTGAGGGTGCTACAGATCGGCGTGCACGTTTTGTTGCAGCGATTGCAGTCGTACATCCAGGCTCCGATCCTGAAGGGGTCCTCGGGGTCTGTGACGGACATATTCTACATACACCGAGAGGTGAAAGCGGGTTCGGCTACGATCCGGTGTTTGTGCCCGACGGTTACGAGCAAACTTTCGCGGAATTGGGAGAAAACATCAAAAATAAAATCAGTCACAGAGCAAAGGCGCTGCAACAAGCAATCGCCTTATTATAGTTAATAGTTAACAGTGCAGTTTTCTACGAAACCTCTCAGTCGGTAGTTAGGAGATTTTCGGTTAATCCGAACCTCTTAACCGAAAACTGTTAACTGGAAACTGACCACTACTAAAGGATAAAATGGCATCACTTAACGATTTACGTAACGGGTTGGTTATCCGACTCAATGAAGCAGTTTACACCATAGTCGATTGTCAGCATGTTAAACCGGGTAAGGGCAGTGCCTTCGCACGGACAAAGATCAAGCGTGTCACCGATGGCGCCGTTTTGGATCGTACATTCCGCTCCAATGAAACTATCGAAACAGTCAGGCTTATGGATCACCAGATGCAATATATGTACCGAGATAGCGACATTTTGTGGTTTATGGACAACGAAACATTCGAGCAACACTCACTTCCGCTGAGGCTGCTTGAAGAGAACCTGAAGTTCCTTAAAGAGGGTGAAACAGTCACCGTCAAGATGGATGGGCAGCTGCCACTCGCGGTGGAGCTCCCGAATTTCGTTGAACTTAAAATTGTTGAGACCGATCCGGGATTACGCGGCGATACCGTCAGCGGCGGTTCAAAACGTGCTACACTTGAGACAGGGGGCGTTGTTAACGTTCCACTCTTCGTTCAAAATGAGACCGTTATCAAAGTTGATACGCGTACCGGAAAATATGTAGAAAGGATATAATAGTTATAAGTTACCAGTTATAAGTTATAAGTTAAGAACTTGTGTCTGGTACATTTTCTATTACTGCCACAATAACATTTTTAACCTACCACTTATAACCTACTACTTATAACTATTAAAAACAGAAATGCGTGAAAATAAATCCAAGGATCAATCTCAATCCGCTGAGCGAGACTACAGCGATGTCCTTGCGTTCGTTGAGCAGTTAGTAGAGGTGCTTGACCGTGCGAACCTCACCGAAGTACGCATTCGGGACAACGAATTTGAGGTGCAAGTTTCCAGGAACCACGGGACTGCGGTGGGCATTAATCCGCTGCCATCGCTACAAGCACCGGAGACGAGCACAATATCCGGGGCTTCAGGTCTACCTTCCGAAAAGGCTGGTGAGGTAGAGAACGGTCAAGAAGGGAGCACCTATATCAGTGCGCCGATGCCGTCACGTTTCTATCGCTCTCCTGCACCTGATGAACCACCTTTTGTACAAGTTGGGGACATTGTGAATACAGGCGAACCTGTAGCCGTACTCGAAGTGATGAAGACTTACAACCCCGTGGAAGCACCGTTCAATTGCGAGATTTTAGAAATTCTTGCTGAAGATGGCGATGCGGTTGAATATTCGCAAGCACTGTTCCGTGTGAAGCAAGTATAAAAAACCAGAGGGAATAGTTACCAGTTTCCAGTTAACAGTTACCAGAAAAGAGATGTTGTGTTATCCGGGGAAACACCCTATCAAAAACACGCCTCTTAACTGGTTACTGGTTACTGGTTACTGGTTACTGAAAAAATACATGATAAAAAAGATACTCATAGCAAACCGCGGAGAAATCGCTGTACGTATCATCCGAGCCTGCAAAGACATGGGGATCAAAACGGTAGCCATCTTCTCAACTGCTGATGAAGAGGCGTTGCACGTTAAATACGCAGACGAAGCGTACTGCATCGGGCCCCCGCCATCCGCAGAAAGTTATCTCAAATACGCGAATATTGTTGCCGTTGCGGATTTTGCGAATGTCAACGCTATCCACCCAGGTGCAGGTTTCCTCGCTGAAGATGCCCAATTTGTCGAAATTTGTGAAGCACACGAGATAAAGTTTATCGGTCCCACGGTCACAAATATAGCAACAATGGGGAATAAGGTAAAAGCGCGCGAAACGGTAGCCAAGGCTGGTCTGAAACTGGTCCCCGGTAGCCGAAGTGGTAGACGTAGGGGCAGCAAAAAAGGTACCGTTGATACCGCCGAAGAAGCGGTGCAACTTGCCGAGAAGATCGGCTATCCGGTCGGTATCAAAGCGGTTGCCGGTGGCGGCGGACGTGGGATCCGCATCGCCGAGAACCGTCCGAGCCTGCTGAGCCTGTTTCACACCGCGAAAGCAGAAGGCGAAGCCGCTTTCGGAAACGGGGATGTCTACATCGAAAAATGGATCGAAGAGGCACGGCATATTGAAGTCCAGGTTTTAGGAGATACGCACGGAAACGTCGTCCAGCTCGGCGACCGCGAATGTTCTATCCAGCGGAAACAGCAGAAACTACTCGAGGAAGCCCCCGCCGCTTCTATCTCGTCTAAACTGCGTTCGGAAATTTCTAAAGCCGCAGCAAAAGCCGCAAAAGCGATCGGCTATGTAAGTGCGGGAACCGTTGAGTTTGTCGTCGATAAAGATGATAACTACTACTTCTTGGAAATGAACACGCGGATACAGGTTGAACATACCATCACGGAATGTATCACCGGTATTGACTTGGTTAAAGAGCAGATCCGACTCGCAATGGGGGAACAGCTCGGATACAGTCAATCCGATATCCAGTTTCAAGGACACGCCATTGAATGCAGAATCAATGCCGAGGATCCTGCAAACAACTTCATGCCTTCACCGGGGCTGGTCACTGCGTATCATCCGCCCGGCGGTATCGGTGTTCGCGTCGATGGCTATATCTATACAGGTTATACTGTGCCACCACACTACGATTCGCTGGTGGCGAAACTTATCGTAAGCGGTAGGGACCGCGAGGAAGCAATCGCTCGTCTCCAACGCGCATTATCCGAATTCCAGATTGAAGGCATAAAAACTACGATTCCACTCTATCAAGATATTCTCCATGATGAACGCTTCCGCAATGGTGCTATCTTTACAAACTTTTTAGAAAAATGAAGGAAATAGTTCCCAGTTTCCAGTTACGAGTTACCAGCGAAAGAAAGACGGATGAATCAGATCCCCTTCTTAACTGGATACTGGATACTGGATACTGGATACTGACATGCGTTTCTTTTGGCTTACGCTTGCAATAATTGTATTAACACCGACGGCACTGCAGGCGGTTACCTTTGTTGATGTCACAGACGAAGCGGGTATCCGTTTCCGACATTCAAGCGGAACTCGTTCCAGTCTACTCCCAGAAGATATGGGATCCGGCGCGGCTTTCGCTGATATAGATAACGATGGTGATCTTGATCTCTATATCGTCAATATCCCACGTCCGTTGACACAAGATGCAAGCGTCGGCACCGAAACCAATGTGCTCTATCGGAATAACGGCGACGGCACCTTTACAGACATTACCGACAGCGCAGGCGTTGGACATCACGGATACGGCATGGGGTGCGTCTTCGCAGACTACGACGGCGACGGCAACCTCGATCTTTATGTAACAAATTATGGCGCAAACGTCTTGTATCGCAACAACGGCGACGGCACCTTCAGCGATGTAACAAAGACAGCCGGTGTCAGTTGCGAGTTGTGGAGCACAGGGGCTGCTTTTGCTGATGTTGATGGCGACACTGACCTGGATCTCTATGTTTGCAACTATGTTACCTACGATTTAGAGAAATTGGAACAGATGCAGGAGGAGTCCTTACAATCTGGCAAGCCGGTACCGAGTGCCTTGAATCCACACGTCTTTGAACCACAGGACAATGTCTTCTACGAAAATAACGGTGACGGCACCTTCAGCGATGTAACCGCCGAAGTCGGCATCGCGGCACCCGGCGGCAGAAGTATGCAGTGCATGTTCAGCGATTTTGATAACGATAATGACCTGGATCTGTATGTCGCAAATGATACCTCCGTGAACTACGTCTATCGCAATGACGGTAACGGTGCTTTCACCGATGTGAGCAACGAATCGTGGGCAGCTGATTTTCGGGGTTCTATGGGACTCGCCGCAGGTGATTACGATGCCGATGGTGATATCGACATCTTTATCAGCCACTGGGTCGATGAAGAAAACACACTCTACAGAAACCTTTGGAAAGAAGACCCTTCGAGTGGACATATTCGGTTCGTCGATGAATCCTATTCTGCGATGCTCGCTGAGGTGAGTATCAAACTGATCGGCTGGGGAACTGCGCTTTTCGACTACGATAACGATGGCGATTTGGACATTTTCGTTACCAACGGCAGCACTTTCCAAGAACTGAAACAACCTGAAGTGCTTATCCCGCAGATTGATGCACTGTACCGAAACGATGGCGACGGATCCTTCAGTGATGTCAGCGAGACCAGCGGAATCACGACGCTCCCTACCCGTGTGGGTCGAGGCGCGACCTTCGGCGATTATGACAACGACGGCGATATTGATATCTTCGTTGTCAATAACCACGCCCCACCGACGCTATTGCGCAACGATGGTGGAAATCGCAACGCTTGGTTACATGTTGAACTCATCGGAATAGATGGAAACCGGAATGCGATCGGGGCAAAGATTCAACTGAAAACAGCGAAGCGGACGCAGATACGAGAGGTTTACGCCGGTGAGAGCTACATGTCCGCTAACAGTCTTATCGTTGAATTCGGTGTGGGCAATAACACACAGATTGAGACACTGCAAGTTACGTGGCTGAATGGCGACGTGCAGAAGCTGCACAATATACCGGTGAACCAGCAAGTCCGCGTTAAGCAGGAACAAAAAAAATGAGAACCCATCAAAAAAAAGCGGATCAGTTACCGGTTACCAGTTACCAGTTACCAGAAAAGAAACATTGTGTCATCCGAAGCCCTCTTAACTGGGTACTGGCCACTGGGTCCTGGTTACTTCTCTTCATGCAAATCCTCTATATATTGTTCTTCGGCGTATGCGTCCTCTCCTTCTTGGGTTGCGGGGACAGTCCGCTTATCAAGCGTGGCAAACAGTTAGCTGCGAATGGGGACACCGATGCCGCAATAGAGACGTTTGAGGAAGCGATTAACCACGACGGTTCAAGAGCTGAAGCCTTCTATCAGATCGGCTTGATTTATGTTGAAATGGTAGATAAAAATCCGAGCGGAACAGCACACAGAGAAAAAGCGAAAGAGGCACTCTCTTGGGCATTGGATATGGCACCGCGCACGGCACCTCGGAGAACAGAAATTAGACTGACTCTCGGCACGCTCTTTTGGCTTGACAATCAAAAAGACCTCGCCGTTCACCACTTTAATCAACTGTTAGACGGATCACCAAAGCGTGATGTGGTTTTAAAAATCGCCGGACTCACAGGCGATGCCTACCACGTCCAACGCCTCCGCACCGAAGGCAGCGACGATTACGAGCAGACGTTCACCGAAAAAGGGAATATGATGACGTTTGCCGCAAAATTCACCGACGACTACAGTCCTGCGATCTCACCGGATGGAAAATGGCTCGCCTTTGCCTCGACCCGTCTCCAGAACGCCGAGTTGTATCTCATGGATCTCACGACGCTCGAACTTCAACAACTCACGCATACCGACGAACTTGACGAATATATGCCTGCTTTTTCACCCGACGGTCAATCAATCGCTTTCGTTACGGAGCGTACGCGCGGCGGTATGATGCTCCCACCTGTCCAAGCGAGCGGTTCGGATCCGAGCCGTGCTGCGATCTATCTCATGGACGTTAATGGCAGGAATCAGCGCGCCTTGATTGATGTAGGCGGTGCCGACCGCGCCCCTGTCTTTTCACCCGACGGAAAAAAAATCGCTTTTGAATCCAAGGCTCCGACAGCAGAACCCACAGACGATAACAACAACGCTGAGGTTGACGACACACTCGAAATCTATGTCATCAATACCGACGGCACGAATAAGACGCAGCTGACGCATAATAACGTCGATGACGGACACCCAACATGGTCGCCAAACGGCAAGCAGATCGCCTTCACTTCAATGGTGGAAAACATTTACCAGATTTTCGTCGTTAATGCAGCTGGTGGCACAGCAAAGCAGTTAACCTTTTCAGATTTGACCAAAAAACTCGACTCCGATATTTCTGAACTAAGGCACGAGGTTTTTGGTCAAAGCCACTATCACCCGATTTTTACGCCAGATGGTAAACGGATTATCTATGTCTCAAGCGGAGATAACCACTATACGATCTGGATGATGAATGTTGACGGTACAAACAAAACCCAGCTGACAAACCACATCGGTGCACATTTTGAACCGAGTCTCTCGCGAGACGGAAAGAGACTCGTGTTTAGCTCCGACCGTTCGGATCACATGCGGATCTACCTCATGGATTTAACGCAACCTGTTAAAAAAGAAGAATTGAAGGCGAGATTGGTTTTTTAGCTTACTTTTTTCAAGTTATCAGTAACCAGTTAAGAAGTCCGTAAAGTGTTTCTAAAGTGTAAAGTTATCAACTTCGCAACTTTAGCACACTTTGAAACTTTAGCACACTTTCTTTAACCGGTAACTGGTAACTGGAAACTGGAAACTATTTTATGCAAAAACTTTATTTTATTTTTCTTCTTCTCTTCATCATTGCCGGTTGCGATTCAGATACGCCACAAGATAAGATGGACCCGCAATTGGCTGCGCAGTATCAGCGCGGTGTTGATGCTTTAGATAGGCGCGATTTCGCTGAAGCGGAGCAAGCGTTTCAAGCATGCTTGCAAATGGATACTAACGCACACGATGCGCGTATGCAGTTAGCGAGCACCTACACCAGACAGCTGAAGTTTGCCCGCGCTGAGGTAGAACTACAGATGTTAATCGGACTCCTGAAGCAGGCACCAGAAGCGAAAGATAGGTTATCAAAAGCATATCTGGCATTAGCGCAGGTTTTCAGTTACCAACAACGGTTTTCCGACGCTACCGTCGCGCTGACCCGCGCGCTGGAGGTAAACCCCGACGATACCGATGCACGGATCCGGTTGGGTTATTTCTTAGGCGCGCCGCAACAGATGCTTGTCCCAGACTTGTCGGCATCTAAGCGTCAATTTGAGAAGGTACTCGAACTTGAACCGAATAACTTGGAAGCGATGCTCCAACTCGGTTTGGCGGAATTCCGGCTCGGTGAGGCAGACAAAGCGGCGAAGCGATTTGAAAATATCATCCAAAACTACCGACGGCACTCCGGTGCATACTACTACCTCGGTGTCTATCATCTCCGACACGGGGACTTTGAAAAGGCGGTAACGAATTTCAAAGAATCGCTCCGTCTCAAACCGAGGGACCCTGAAACCTTGTGGAACCTATGGACAGCATACAACGCACTCGGCGGCTACCCACCAGAATTGCCAGAGGAATTTAAAATAAATTCTCCAAACCTCCAAAGTTCCAAAGTTCCTATATTCCCTAAAAAAAGCGCGCAGCCTGAAACGGAGTGGAAGGCGGATATACGGAAAGACACTTTCAAACCTCAAACCGACCTGAACGAACCGCAAGGAAAATTAGAAAACCTGTTTACCAATGTCGCAGCCGATTTAAAGATGGATAAAGTTGACTGTGGCCGCGGCAGCGCATGGGGTGACTACGATAACGACGGCGACCTCGACATCGTCGCAGTTGGCACTTATCAACCGCACGCGCTTTATCGCAATAGCGGGGACGGCACTTTTACCAACGTCGCAGCGGAAGCAGGGATCGCGGACCCGAGAGGCGGTTGGGGGTCACTGTTCGCAGATTATGACAACGACGGGTACCCAGACCTCTATATCACGCGTGGCGGTTGGTCAGGCGCAGCGGAGAACACACTCTATCACAACAACGGAGACGGCACCTTTACAGATGTTACGTACGCCGCCGGTGTTGAGGACCCGCAAAGTAGTTTCTGTGCGGCTTGGGCGGATTACGACAATGACGGTTATATCGATCTCTACATTGCAAACGGTGTTATCGGCGATGGTGCCGCGAATGTCCTATACCGTAATAACGGCGATGGAACGTTTACGAATACGGCTGAAAGGGCTGGGGTCGCGAATACCGGCAATTCCCTCGGAACAGCGTGGGGCGATTACGATAAAGACGGATATATCGATCTGCATGTCGTCAATTACGGGCAGTCCAATGTCCTTTATCGCAACAACGGCGATGGCACTTTTACAGATGTTACGGCGACAACCGGCATGAACCTACCGATTACGGACGCTTTTGTCACCTTCTTTTTAGATGTAGATAACGACGCGGATTTGGACATTTTTATCTCGAATTCAGGTTCGTTTCAGGCTTTCATTGCTGGTCAAATCATGGGGACTGCACCACACGACGGCGATCGACAAGTGCTATACCGCAACAACGGCGACGGCACTTTCACCGATGTTACCCGTGAAGCCGGACTCTATCACGCTTTCGGCGCGATGGGCGCAAACTTTGAAGACATTGATAGCGACGGTTACCTTGATATCTATCTCGCTACGGGGGCGCCGCAGATGGGACGGCTCGAACGCGACGCACTCTTCCGCAACAACGGCGACGGCACCTTTACAGATGCGACTTTCGATTTAGGGTTAGGCAACATCGGGAAAGGACACGGTGTAACGTTTGGTGATGCCGATACGGATGGCGATGTTGACATCTATGTTTCTGTCGGCGGCGCGTTTATCGGAGACCAATGGCACAATCTCTTCTACCAGAATACTGGTGCAGGAAACAACTATCTTAATCTGAAACTGGTCGGTGTCAAGAGCAATCGAGACGGGATCGGTGCTAAGGTAACTGTGCACGCTGGTGATAGCCTCATCTACAGAGAGGTGAGCGGGGGATGCGGGTTCGGTTCAACGAACAGTCTACTCCTTGAAATCGGTCTCGGCACACACACGAAAGTTGATACACTCGAAATCGTCTGGCCCTCCGGTCAGGTAGATACACATCGGAATCTATCTGTCAACCAGAGATTGGTCATCACTGAGGGAAAAAGTCTATGAATGCACCGAAAGATGCCTTACTTACAGTCGATGAGATGGCGCTCTTCGTTGATTACTACCAATTGACGATGGGGCAAGCCGATTTCGATGCCCAGAACAATGCTGTTATCACAGCGAACTACTACGTCCGCAAAATTCCACAAGGACAGTACCTCATCGCCGCCGGGTTGGAACAGGTTGTCCACTATATCTTAAATTTGCGTTTTACCGATGCGACACTCGATTGGTTGGCGGAACGCGGCGATCTACGTGCCGAGTATCTCGATTCGCTTCGGGACTTCCGCTTCGACGGTTCCGTCTTCGCAGTCCCCGAAGGCACACCTGTTTTTCCAAACGAACCGATTATCAATGTCACAGGTAGATCCCGCGATGTCCAACTGTTTGAAACCTATCTGCTCTGTGTCATGAACTTCCAGACGCTGATTGCGACGAAAGCGTCTCGGATTGTGCAGGCGGCGCGCGGCAGACCTGTTTTCGATTTCGGGGCGCGCCGTGCACACGGCAGAGATGCCGGTATCTTGGCTGCCCGTGCCGCTTTCATCGGCGGTGCAAGGGGTACGTCACTGGTGCTTGCAGGACGCTACTTCGATATTCCGTACGTCGGCACAATGGCACATAAATTCGTCTCCGAACGTCCTACCGAATTAGATGCATTCCGCGATTACGCCGCAGCCTTCCCGAATAACACGACACTCCTGATTGATACTTACGATACGCTTCAAGGCGCGCGAAATGCATGCATCGTGGCAAAAGAGATGGCGGCACGCGGCGCACGGTTACGCGCCGTCCGACTCGACAGCGGCGATCTCTTGATACTCAGCCAACAGGTACGTCGTCTCCTTGATGCTGAAGGGCTGGATTACGTCCAAATTATCGCAAGCCATGACCTTGATGAATACCAGATAGACACTTTACTCGAAAACGGTGCATCGCTTGACAGTTTCGGTGTCGGTACACGGCTCGCTACAGGTGCGAACTTCAACCCACGGACAGGTGAAGGGGCTCCTTCTGCACTCGGTGGCGTCTATAAGTTGGTCGAAAGCGACGGCAGACCTGTCGGGAAACAGTCGCTCGATGAACCCTCTAAAGCGACGATACCGGGCAAAAAGCAAGTCTATCGCTTAACCGATGCCGATGGGAATTACGTGAACGATCAGGTGACACTTTGGGATGAAGAGGTCTCTGAGGGGCAACCGCTTCTCGTTCCGATCATCCAAAACGGAGAATTGGCATACAATTTCCCGACGCTGCAGGACATCCAAGCACACACAACCGCAGAACTGAAAAAAACACCCGATCCACATAAGCGGCTAACAGACGCAATGCCTTATGTAGTGGAGCTGCATCCATCACTGTTGGCGGGTATGAAAAGCATCTCTTAAAAAATTGTTTCTACGCTATCCTAATCAATTTGTCATTTTTTTTTTAAAGACACGTTTCGACCCTATAATTTCATAGAACTTAGGCAAGGTGCGATTCAGTGTACTACAATACACCACGCGCCTATTGTGAAATTTTTAGATGAAGCACCTTACGCTGATGGATTGTCAAATTTTGATGAAACGCGTAATCTTCATTGGGAGGTACCGTATGTTCCGTGATATTCTCGCCAATCGAGCAATCCTTGCTGGACTTGCTTTCTTCGTGCTGATTGTTAGCGGAAGCCTGTTTTATAGTTGGCACGTCCGTCGCGCCACTGAAGCGGAATTCGCTCAGACAGATGCGTTTCCACAATCCTTTGAAAACAAGAAAGATGTCGGTGTCAGTCAGGACTTTGAATCGATAGACACTCATACGCTTGGATCACCGGAAACACCTATTGCCCCCGACAATACCCAAGCGATGTCTGAAGAGAAGGAGGCATTACCACTTTACAATACGGATGCTGTTGAAATGACGAATCCATCATTACCGAGAGATGGGGGTAATACTGAGGAAGAACGCACTGATGTGCCCGTTTCACCTTATGGTTTTGGGCCCTATCCTGAAATTCCACAAGGATTCCCCGAGCATTTAATGCCTATTTGGACCTGGTCAGATGAAAAGAGGCAGCGTGTAGTCGGGAGAGAAATTGATTTTGAATTGATGCATCGTGTACTCATCAAGCTTTACAATGATGGCGACCACGAGTTTCGTGCTGTCATCCGTAACGATGAAAACGGTAAAATTTATCCATTATACGACAATGTCGTATATGTCAAACGCTGGCAAGAGATGCGGCTTCCAGGTGGAACAGTCGCTCAATATCCTGCCGGTCAACTTACAACAGAAGGGTTCATTTCGCCACGAGATTTTGTTGAAAGTGGTGGGAAACTGCCAGCCCATATTAAATTCATAGATCGGGATACGGCAGGGTATGATCCATATAATTTTTTAAATTTAGAAAGGAAAGAATAAATATGACAATTTCACGAGTTTTAGCAATCGTAGCACTTATTTTGTTTTTAGGAACATCAGGTGTAGTGCTCGCAAGAAAATATTCCGATTCAGGTCTGTACACATGGGCGGATGTCGCTGCGCGTATGTATTATTTCGATGCGTGGGCATGGGCATCCGCAGCACCTTGGGATCAAGGGTTTTACAGCATTTGGGCAGAAGTCGATGATGACCGAGATTACGAAGGTGGAAGTTATCACGGTCCACTCTCTACCTCTGTATCTGCAAGCGGTTCTCGGGGGGTCGGACAACCTGATCCGTTCACTTTCTATCATGATTTCATCAACTGAGCACTCAACTATGTTTCATAATGTTAATTGCTAACTGCTGCTTGTACGCTTTATACGATGGGTTATTCCTAATCAGAGCTGGTAAGCTAATAGTTGTGGATATAGGAATGATGATTGGCTTGCTGCAACAATTAATGAACGCCATCATCTCTATATTATAGGCAGGTAACCTCCACGTTACCTGCCTCTTTATTTATCCTATCAGTTCCGTAACCGGGAAAAAATGCGAAACGCGAAAGCTGCTTGACATCCGATCTCAATGTGTGCTAAAATAACATCTGTATAGCAATCGTAGTGCCCAAAGGAGATTGATTGTGTCAGACAATCCGAATGCGTCGAAACCGAGCGTCGAGAGAACAATAGCCTCTGATAAGAGACTTATTCTGCCCGGTCAGTTTGATAATGTTACAAAACGAGGTGTTCAACGAGACCCGAAGGGCTTCGTCACAACGTTTCTCGGTATAGAAGCAGACGCGTTTGAAGTCATTGAAACCGAGCAACTCTCCATGAAAACGCACTTCGCGGATAGTTTCATATTAATAACAACCCAGGATAAAAAAGCGATCGTGCACTGTGAGTTCCAAACCCACGACAGTACGGATGCCCCAATGCCATTTCGCATGGCAGGCTATATCGGCAACGGCATTGCGCTTCACCGATGCGACATCTATTCTCATGTCATTTACCTGCATCCGAATGCTGGACACAACGATCCAGGAAAATACGTTCAAAGTGTACCGGGATACGATATAGTTATTGAATACCGCGTGCTGCGGCTCAATGAGATGGATGGACAAACCTTTCTGGATGCGAACAAGGTGGGGTTGGTTCCGTTCGCTGCTTTGATGAAACCGCCCGATCAGGTAGATGTACCCGCATGGATACGGCGGTGTGTCCAAACAGTTGAAGCAGGTTCGGACGATGAATCACAGAAAAGGGAGGCACTCTCGGATTTAGCGATTCTCGGTGGTTTAGCTTATGATTCTCTAATGATTCGCAACGTAATATCGGAGGAAACTGTGCAAGAATCTTCTATCATCCAATACTTTACTGAAAAAGGGGTCAAACAAGGCATTGAGCAAGGCATTGAGCAAGGCATTGAGCAAGGCATTGAGCAAGGCATTGAGCAAGGCATTGAGCAAGGCATTGAGCAAGGTAAAAGACAGCATGCTATCGAAGCTGTCGGCACCGTCCTGGAGGTTCGGTTTCAAGCCGATGTCGCAGAGAAACTCAAGCCTTTTCTGACAGCGATTGACGATTTAGAGCGTCTGGATCAGTTGCATCGGGTCGCGGCGGAAGCATCAAGCATTGATGAGTTTACGCATGCCCTCTTGGACATCGGCGACTGACGCGATATATATATATACACCACCACAGGAACGTCCCCTCACGGTTTCGTCGTCCCCGCTGAAAGCCGTCTTTGGTGCTCTTTGAGGAAACGCATCACTGCCTCAGCATCGGGGGCGTGGAAGTGACCGAGGGTGCCTGCCTCTTCTATGAGCATCGCCATTTGGATCGGATTGTCCTTGAGTAGGGTTTCCGCTTGTTCATAGAAGTAAGCGGCTTGTTTATTTTCTCCACGTTTTTCGCTTATGGTGGCGAGGTAGATGTAGGCAGCAGCAAGACGTGGAGATCGCGTCCGGTTCTGGATGAACTCCTCAAAAACGAAGCGCGCATCCTCATAACGGTCATCATCATAGTGGACACGACCGATGCGGAATTGTGCCCTATCGGAGAAACTATCCTTATATCCACCCGCGAGATACCGATCCCGTTCCGGGTAGCCGACCGTTGTTTTGTAGGCTTCTACGGCTTCGTTGGAACGGTTCAGTTTTCTGTAGAGTTCGCCCAACTGGAAACTCGCCATCATTGCCTGCAGCGTGTTCGGATGTGATGCGATCACCGCTGTGTAAGCATTGATCGCCGAATTAGGTGTAGAGAGATGCTCGGCGTAAATGAGTCCACTACGATAGAGGGCTTCGGCGGAATAGGTTGCGTCGGGGTGGTGTTTCAACACCTCTTGATATGCCGCAATTGCCTTCGGATAGTCCTGTAACCGGCGTTCATAGATCGTGCCAATTTGGAACAGGGTGCGTGCCGCCGCTATAGGTGCAGGCATTCTGTTATGAAGCTGCTCACGCAGGTTCTGTATCGTAGCGAGGTGTTGGAGTGTGAAGATCTGTTCTGATGCCTGTTTCGCTTGAGGCGTATCGGGGGCGGTAGCGGCAAGGTTCCGAGCGATCTCCAATGCTAAAACGTAGTTCCGCTCTGAACGCGCAGCATCCAATCGTTCCGCTTCCACCTCCGACATCTGCGCCGTTAACTTCTCAATTTTCTCAACAATCTCCGCTTCCACTTCCGACAAGTCCTTATCATGCATCGAAATCTGTCCTAAATAGATGGGATCAAGTTGCGGCAGATAGACGTGGAGAAAGGTTTTGAACGCCTCAACCGCTTTCGGATAGTTCAAACTTTTCTCGTTGCAGACACCCATCCAATAGAGAACGGCGTGCATGTTCCAAAAATTGGGGTACCCGTCTTTCAGTCTTTCAAACACCGGAATCGCTAACGAATATTTCTCGGCAGTGCGGTGGATGTTTGCCATCTGGTACAGCGCTTCTGCAGCGAAGTTGCTGGTCGGGTAATCCTCAACGACTTTCCTATACATCGCCATTGCTCGCGGAGACTGATTAAGAACAGTGTGATATAAATTGGCAATACGCCATTTCGCTTCTGGTGCGACAACGGCTTCCGGATGTTCCGCTAAAAGTGCCTCATACTTCTCAATCGCCTTTTCCGGTTGGTTGAGTTGCGACGGATTCCTATAGAGTTCAGCAATCTGGAATTGTGCAATAGCGGCAAGCGGTGTGCCTTTGTACTGGATAGCGACGCGTTGTTGCTCTCGGAGGTCTGCAAGTGCGGTATGAATGTCGCGAATCTTCTGTAAACCTGTCTTATGCACAAAATGTGCAGCAGGCGCAAGTTTAATCAGTCTATCGTAAGTTTGGATAGCATCTTGATAATTGCCCATGCGACTGTAGACATCACCTTTTTTGATAATCGCAAGGTAGAGATCCTCAGCGGCGAGCCCCTTTTCCGCCAACTTCAAAATGTTATCATAAGCTGCAACGGCTCTATTGTACTGATGGGTATAATTATAATGAATCTCACCGATCTGATAGTAGCATAAGCCTTTTAGAGTAACGTCCTCAGCGGATTCGGCAAGTGCTTCGAGTTTATTAACCGCTTGCCTATAGTCTCCTGCTTGAACCAAGGCGTTCACGTCCTCAACTTGGGCATAAGCAAGCGGGCCGAGGAGGATTACCAGCAGCGCGTGTAAGAGAAATGTAAACCTACGTGACATTTCCATTTTCTAATTACGGGACCTCCGCGCATCGTTCCACAACGGTTTCTGACCTGAGGGGTGCTACCCCTATAACTGTTAACTATCAATTAGTTTTCGCCAATGCGATTCTGCTGCGTTCTGTTCAGGATTCCAGATTGAAGGTTCTGAAGCTGTTTATCGGCGACCTTCGTCCAACTTGTACCTTGTGCCTGTTCCTTCATTCGGTTGAGTTGACTCTCTGTTTCCCAGGCATCGTTTCGGAGATGGTGTGTGATAAGCGCTTCCTCTAAATTCCATTGGATACCCTGCTCGCGATACGCTTCAATGCGTGCCTCAGCGGATTGCATTTCGGTTACTTGTAACGTCTGTTCCGGCTGGGGCGGTTTACCGATTAAGACAGCAGCGACAATCAAGGCGATAGCGACGCTGCTGACTGCGGCAGTTTTATACCAACCGAAGGGCGATCCGACACTCGTAAAGTAGGCACTAAGACGTGAGAACCACGTCGTCTGTTCTTGTGAAGCCGCGAGCCGTTTGTACACATTCATCTCAATATCCCGGAGCGCATGTTCAGGCACAACCAACTCTTCCTGGGCTTCATCTGTCAATTCAAGGGCTGCTGTGTAGGATTCAACGGCTTCGGTGCAGTCTTGACAGCTTTTAAGATGTTCTTTGAAGGGCTCTTCTTCTGCCGGTGGCAGTACTTTATAAACATAATCGATCGCTTGCCCTTCAGACTTCTTACACTTTGGCATAACCCTTTCTCCTTTCAAATGTCATTATTTTCCCACAACGGACGTAGGAGTGTTTGCAGTCGTTTCACTGCGCGATGGAGGTGAATTTTCACAGTGCCTTCCGCCATGTCGAGCGTTTCAGCCACCTCCTTGAGTTGTAAACCTTCATACCGACTCAACATAAAGACCGCTTTCTGTTTCGGCGAGAGTTGATCGACCGCTTCACGGATAATCAAACCGCGCTCTTTATCTTCTAATTGCTTCACCGGATCGCTGTGCATATCCGTCGCGATGAGGTGTTTTTCAGGGATTTCTGCGTCATCCAACGCATAGACAGGATTCCGTGCTTTCGCGCGATGATAGTCAATAGCAAGATTGGAAGCAATCTTGTACAACCATGTCGAGAATTTGGCTTTCGGTTGCCAATTCTCTAATGCTCGGTACGCCTTGAAGAAGACTTCGATGGTGATGTCCTCGGCATCCTCATAATTCCTGACAGAACGCAGGAGATACGAGAAAATCTTAGATTTGTAGCGTTTCATTAACTCATCGAAGGCATTCTGGCGACCGGCTTGAAACTGGGCGACTAACATTTCATCGTCAATCAATTTATCCATAAGTCCCGGCTTTTGATTATCGGTTTGAAAGTTGCCTCACCTAAGGTGGGGGGTGGACAATAGCATACTAACACCTTCTTAAACGGAACCGAATAAAATAAGTTTACAAAATTTTTTGGTAATTGTCAAGAATTTTTGGGGAACGGTTCATTGCTGTCAATTGTCAGCAAATGATTCTCCGGCATCAACAGACGCTGTCGGTTAAAATGCTTGACTTTGATGCAGAGTTGGTCTAAAATAGGGAGCCATAAAGCGAATGGATTACACGGTTTGTAGGACGCGCGCCACGGGGCGCAGTTCTACGCGAATGGAGGTATTATTTGTGGCGCATACACATACCGATGCCGAACTGAAGCCTTTGGTTATCCCGGCTTCAGCGACAGCCGAACGGATGGCACAAGCAGCTGGAAACTTTCTTGATACATTGACACCCACCTTACACCAGAAAGCAGCACTCCCTTTTGACGGAAACGAACGTTTCAGATGGCACTATATTCCGATCGAAATGTGGGAACGGAAAGGGGTCTCGCTCACAGAACTCAATGACAAACAACAGGAAGCGGCATTCGCACTCATGGCGAGTGGATTGAGTGCTAAAGGCTATCAGAAAGCCCACGCAATTATCAATTTGGAGACAACACTCGGTGAGATTGAGAAAGCTGCCGGCGAAGCACGGCTTGTCCGCGATCCGAGTTTTTACTTTTTCACTGTATTTGGCGATCCGACGGGTAACGGGGCGTGGGGGTGGCGTGCTGAGGGACACCACGTCTCACTCAACTTTACCGTCGTCAATCGAGAACTGATTTCGCCGAACCCGTTTTTCTTCGGGTCAAACCCGGCAGAAGTACCGAGCGGTGAGAAAACAGGGCTGCGGGTGCTTTCAGATGAAGAGGATGTTGCCCGCAAACTTCTCACCAGTCTGAATGCCACGCAGAAACGCCAGACGATCATCAATGCGGAGGCACCTTCGGATATTCTGACGCGCGATGTCCCTAAAGTGGAGTTTGAGAGCGTGGAAGGGTTAGCAGCGGTGTCTATGGAGACACATCAACGCGAAATCCTCATGGACCTCGTCCGTGAATACATCGACCGACTCCCTGACGAAATCGCCGAAATCGAACTGCGGAAACTACGTGAAGGAAGCGTCAACGATGTTCACTTCGCATGGGCAGGTGGTGAAACACCGAAAACACCGCACTACTATAGATTACACGGTCCCTTTTTCTTCGTCGAGTACGACAACACGCAGAACAATGCTAACCATATTCATTCTGTATGGCGGCATATCGAAGACGATTTTGGGGTCGATCTGCTACGGCTACACTACCACAAATCCGATCATCACGATCACGACCATTAAAAGTGGGTGTGGAGATTTTAGAAAAGGCGGGGTTTCAAACCCCGCCTGTAAAAGAGATACAAAGAGACGTTGTCGTTTTATTGACGGGATTTCAGCGTCCCCCAAGTTGTTGTTAACTTATCGGCGGGTTCAACGGCAGTTACCGCTGTACTGCTGAGTATAACAAGTCCGGTTTTTTCGGAGTTCTTACCGTAGACAACAGCGTGTGGATACCATCCGTCCCACCCTTTTTGTCCTTCCTGACCCGCAGCGGTATCGCCATCGTTGACGCAGATACCGACTCCGATTTCCGTGCCTTCACTGAACGTATCGCCTTCGATTTGGAGTTCTGTTGCCGGGAACCGAAATTCGTAGTAGGTCTTTTTCGCGCCTTCATCTCGGACAATAGCGGCATCATCGGCGACAAGGCCGGGACTACCGTTTGTTCTTTCGTTCTGTAGGATGACATTTTCGCCGGCACCATCTAAACCGATGTTATAAAGGAAGAGTGGCAGCCCTGCTTCGCGTGCACCGGTCGCTTCGACAGCGAGCTGCGCGCCGTCGCCGTTCCACGCCGCAGCGGCAGCGTGTTCATGCGTGTCGTCAGTGACACTAAGTGCGAGATAAAGTGCATCTTCATCCCATGCAAACATAAAACAGGTTTCGTGGTCGTCGGCATCGCTCCAGGTACCGCCGCCGAATTCTTCAAACGCTTTAATGTCGCCACCATTCGCTTCAAACAAGACACCACAAAACATGGCACCATCCGTGCCAGTAACACTCTCAAGCACACCGCTCCATTCACTCAGATCACCGTCGATCTGAACATCGATTCCTGTTGGCGCGTTGTAGACATCATGCGTCTCATTCCGCCACTGTGCGTCTGCAATACCGGTTGTAAACAGGAAAGCAGCGATTGCGAACAGTGTAGTGAAACCGAAAACATTTTTTTTCATATCCATTCCTTTGTTAGTGTGTAAAAATTGTTAATTATCGGGCAGATTTTAGTTTTCCCCATCTCGTTGTCAACTTACCTATCGCTTCAACGGCGAGGACTTCATCGGTTAGCGTGACGAGACCTGTTTTTTCAGAATTCTTGCCGTGGACAATAGAATGGGTGTACCATCCACTCCACCCCTTTTGCCCGTTTTGCCCGGCAGCTTTGTCGCCGTCATTGACACAGATACCGAGACCGAACTTATCGCCAGCACTAAATTTATCGCCTTTTACTTGTAATTCTTCAGCGGTAAATCTGAGTTCGTAGTAGGTTTTCTTTTCACCTTCGTCGCGGATGACGACGATATCGTCGCCGGGGACGACACCATCTCCACCGGGCTGTTCATTTAAAGCACCGGGGAGTATATCCTTTCCTTTATCATCTAAACCGATATTGTAAAGGAGCATCTGTATACCAGCAGCCCGTTTTCCGCTCATTTCAAAGGCGAGTTGTGCACCATCTCCGTTCCATGCGGCTGCAGCTGCATGTTCATGTTCGTCATCAGTGACAATAAGCCCAATATAGACCGCATCTGAATCCCATACGATCATGAAACAGGTTTCGTGGTCATCGGCACCGTTCCATTTTCCGCCGCCGTGTTCCTGAAAGACGTTGCCTTCATATTCAACACCACAGAAAGGTTTTCCATCGGTGCCTGTAACAGTCTCAAGGACTCCGTCCCATTCGCCAAGATCGCCATCAATTTTAACGTTAACCCCTGTGAGTGCGTTATACTCGTCGTGCGTTTTACTGCGCCACTGCGCATCTGCGACAGTGCTTGCGAGCAAAACGAGCAGTGCTGTCAAAATGCAAATATAATTTTTCATTTCTTTTCTCCAAATTAGCGGTCACCGACAGTTTTATTGCTGTCCTCATCACCCAAACAGAAAATATACCGGTCGCTTGAACCGATATACACGAACCCATTGGCAACCGCCGGTGATGAATAGAGTTCTACATTTCGGGTGACAGTTCTTAAATTAAATTCCCATTTCACTTCTCCATCGTCAGTGGAAAGCGCGTAAACATGTCCCTTTTTCGTTGCGGCATAAACTGTATCCGGTGTTACGGCTGGTGAAGAGACCACGGGGTCGCGGAGTCCAGTTTGCCAGTGTTGTTTTCCGTCCGTTGCCTGTAGACAATAGACAGACCCATCACGGGAACCGAAGATGACGTAGCCGTTCTGTATAGCGATTGCAGTCAGGACAGCATCTTTCGCCTCGTGTTCCCATACGATGTCGCCGGTCTCTGCGTTGAGCGCGACGACTTTACCGGCAGGTATAGCGGCACTGTCCGAAAAATTACCGCGTCCGAGCCCAAAGAAGACGAGGTTTTCATAAGCACTCGGACTGCCCCAAACAGGATACGGCATCTGCTTCGACCAGAGTTCATGACCTGTTTGTGCATCAACGGCGTAGATTCGGTAGTCGCCATAACCCGTACCGAAGTAGACTTTGCCGTTATGCACGACAGGCGACATATCTGCATGGACACCGCCATAGTGCCAAATTTCCTGTCCTTCTAAGGCATCAATGCAGTAAATGCCATCGGCACCGGCAGTAAAATAGAGTTTACCTTGACTGATGAAAGGGGTTGACTCGACATGGCTCGCTGTCCGGAAGGACCAGATCGGTTCGCCGGTTTTTGCGTCGAGGCATCGGAGCGCGCAATCGCTATCTTGATGGTAGCCTTCGCCGATGTAGACCCGACCCCCAGCGACTGCAGGTGAGGAGAAGATCGGGATCGGCGAAGCGTGTCGCCAGATAACCTCTCTCGACTCCGTATCAATGCAGTATGTTGCGCCGCCGAGTGAAAAAATTGAACCGTGTGAAGAGCCGATATAGAGCCGATTTCCGACAATCGCAGGGGACGAAGAGAAATCGACCGCCATCGCCTTTTCGTCTTTGAAGACCCACGCTGGCGTTCCGTTTGTTGGACCCGGTAACGTGTCTAAATGTCCCGTCCTGTTCTTGTTCCCCCGGAAAGTTGCCCATGTGCTAACGCCTTTTACATTTCTCCCGGTATTCTGAGCATTCGCTTCAAGCGCGGCGTTCGGTCCGCGGAGTAACTGGTAAGCACCGAACGCTGTACCGAGAAGAAGGATCGCACCGACGACAGGCACAGCAATCTTGTGTGCACTCACGAAGTCGCGGAACCTGTAGAAAAACAGTTTCGTGGCATCCCGTGCAAAAACGAGAGCCGTTATAAGTGCAACCCCAACAAAAGCGAGGATTTGTGGCACAATGCTCAACAACGCTGTGAGGGGGCCCAGAAGTTGCGGAATAACTGCGTGTGCAGGACTCGCTGTGCCAAAGAAAAGAAGCGTAAAGCACAGCATTAGCAGCTTGGCAGAAAAACCGAACCTCCATCTTTTATCTCTATTTCCGTTGATCGTCTGCTTTAAACGTCCTTTTCTCATCTGTAGTTCCCCCTCGCGTTTTATTTCCCGTCCGCTAAGAAATCCACAGCGAAATGTACCAAGTTTTCAAGCATCGGTCGATTTTTAGAGACTTCCGCCTCTCGACTATTACGGAGATTCGTAATCAGATACATCCCTTTGCCATATTTCAGTTTCGCGACGACTATCTCTTTTCCGTCATTGGTCGTCGCCAGCACTTGATAATTTTGATTCCATCCACTCCATGAGTCATCAAGTGCGAGTTGACCTGAACGCACACGGTGGGGCGCGTTAAAGAGGTCGCCAGCGGCGGAAGTCGGTTGAAAATCATTTCGTTGTGTGCTCTCTACACCGTTGAGCGGTTCAGGCAACCAGCCTGTCTTGCACGGACGCCCCTCATCGCTATCTTGACCAGACACGATAGCGACACCACCGTTCTTCACGAACGCTTTAATCCGTGCCTCTTGATGACTGTTGAGCCGGTATTTTCCGTCTCGTGAGAGCGTTCGGAAACCGAGCCATAGGATATCGGCATTACCGAGTGTCGGCAGGTTGTGGTTGCTTGTTTCCTGATAAACAACATCGGATCCCGTTATAGCGTCAAGCCGAGCGATAGTGCGCGGTTCTGATGCGTATGCATCCGTTTTAAGCACCAAGAGCCGGTTGGATTCCTTGAGAAAATCGACTGCGAAATGTACCAAATTCTCGAGCATCTGACGGTTTTTAGAGACTCGCATCTCCGTGTCATTACGGAGGTTGGTGATGAGATACATCCCTTTCCCATAATTGCGTTTGGCGATAGCAATCTCTTTTCCGTCGTTGGTCGTCGCCAGCACTTGATAGTTCCGATTTGCACCCGTCCATGAATCATCAAGTGAAAGACTCCCTGAACGGATGCGGTTGGGTACATCAAAGAGTTCACCCGCCTCAGCAGTTGCTCGAAAATCGCTTCGCGCTGCGCTTTCTACACCCTTGATGGATTCAGGTAACCACCCTGTAGGACATGGACGACCGTCATCGCTATCCTGCCCGGAGACGATGACAACACCGCCGTTCTTCACAAACGCTTTAATCCGTGCCTCTTGATGACTGTTAAGCCAGTATTTTCCGTCTCGTGAGAGCGTTCGGAAACCGAGCCATAAAATGTCCGCATTGCCAAGTCCCGGTAGGTCGCGACTCGTTGTTCCGCTGTAACCAACTGAGTGTCCGCCTATCGACTTAAGGCTGGAGATCGTAGGATACTCTGCTTTGTAGCTATCTGTTCTGAGAAAATGTAGTTGTACAGTATCCGCTCCCGACGTAGGTACCTCACGGGTGCGCACGGTGTTTTCGTCAATTGTCCCGAACATAGCACTCAGTTCTTTCTGAAAATCGACAGTAGAGTCTCGCCTTGAGACCTCGTCTCTGTTGAGGTATTTTTCAGTGTGCGTAAACAACCACCATCCCCATTTGTTGTTCTGTCTTGTCGTCTGGGTTTGAAACCATTTTCCGTTGATATGTGAAAGGCTGTCAATCCGTCCACCTTCCCTAAGATAAAAGATGATAATCGGTCTATTCACCTTCATAAGACGCATCGCCTCGTCCCGATGATCCACCTCTCCTTTGTAGACATCGAGTCGGATCCTAATCTCATCAAACTCCGCTTTGCCTTTAAGGTATTTTTCGACCTTAACCTTCGCGGTTCGGCGGCTGGTGTTGACCTCAGAAACCGTCCCGAAGAGGATGTTGCTGCTCTCCTTGACAATTCGCTGCACAGAATAACGTTTCGCGATATAGGCTTCCGAAACCGGTTGATACAGTAACAGAAAACCGGTAGTCAATAGACCCAGAAAATAAAAAGGTCTCCAAATACACTGCAATTTGTTAATCCATATTGATCTTTGCATTGAATATCCTCCTATGTAATTCTGTATTTTGTGATAGCGTCAGTTTGTTGTGTATCCGTAAATCAAAACATCCGAGAAGTTGTTGTAATCATTGCGCTTTTCCCCTTGCTGTAATCTCCCACGCCGACTCAACAATCCCGTTACGGATGCCGTAATACCTATCGTGTAGGTTCACCGTCGTGCAACAGTGGGATGGTAAAATTTCGAGTTTATCTCCAGGTTTGAGGTCGATGCTTTCATCAGACACCAGCATCTTGCCGTGTTCTTCAGAGAGTCCACTCATCTCAACACCTGTTAGACCGACCGGTTGTGGAACGCCGAATTCTTTTGCGAGTACCTTCAACCCTGTATCGACAATCATTCGGTCGGGATTTGGACGGCTCACGACAGTTGCCAGGACCGACAAGGCACAATCGAAATTCGCGCCGACACCCTCTACATTTCGGTAGGTGGAATCCATGAGGACGTAAGACCCCGCCTGTATCTCTGTCATCTCCGGTATGCTTCCGGTGATGTCAAAAGTCCCAGTGCCGCCACCGCTCATGATGGCGACCGCCACACCCTGTTTTTCAAGATAGTACTTCGTGTCCACGAGTCGTTGCATCGCTTCACGTGCGGCGACATCGCGTTCGGATCGCTTCGGTTTCGCGACCGTATGCCCCTCGTATCCCATTAAGCCTTCAAAAACCAAGTTCGGATGCCGGCGTATCTGTTCTGCCAATTCCAATGCCGGTTTTCCGGGTTCAACACCGCACCGGTCCATTCCGATATTCACTTCTACTAACATTCTGACGGTTGCATCTTTAGCGGTCGCTGCCTCAGAGATGGCTTGCACGTTCTCCGAATTGTCCACCGCGACCATGATTTCTGAATGCTTGGCAAGGTTGATGAGCCGAGCGATCTTTTGTGCACCGACGATTTGATTCGCAATCAACACATCTCGGATGCCGGCATGGATAACGGCTTCCGCTTCACCGAGCTTCGCGCACGTGGCACCGATGGCACCCGCTGCAATCTGTTTATGTGTGATGATAGGCGTTTTATGCGTCTTAACGTGCGGTCTCAACTCCGCGTTCACAGTGCTGAAATAGTTCGCCATCGCCGCTATGTTGGCTTCCATCTTGTCGAGATCGATGAGCAGTGCGGGTGTATCCAATTCCGTTTTGTGCCTACCGATAAACGGTTCGCTGGTATTCATCAATGTATTCGGTGTGGAGACTCCCACGCTTTAGCGGGGAGAGGAAACACCGCTCCTTTTTTTCAATAAATAGTCAATAAATAGTGCAGTCCGTTTTTTCGCCACGGTTCTGCTTGGTGATTCTCTCTGATTGTGCTGCTTCTTTTCGGAAGTGCTGTCACCATCTCCGATCCAACCTGACACGGTGTCTTTGAGAAAACAGGTAATGACCCTTGCGGGCTCTCCGCTTTCGCGGGTATATGTGGTTTCCCCATCCAGATCGCAGGTATCAGCCTTGATGTCAGACTTGGGGAGCATCCTTAGATATGTCTACTACCAGTTCGACCTATCGTTTTAAGACAGACTTTGTGGCTGCCACGCCACGATACTGCGATATTTTACTGTAGTCAATAGTTTAACTTGTGGAGTGAACGCTGGCTACGCTTCGCACAAGCCCCATGCTTTAGCGGGGGGTTACTGACG
>JAJDXV010000075.1 GCA_022823085.1 Candidatus Poribacteria bacterium | reverse complement strand
TAAAACCTGTCAGCGACAGAAGTTGTTTCGGTTTATCCTTGAGAACTTCATAACAGATCATCAGTTGGTCTCCTATCGGTTATTTGTTCTTAGTATAACATAGACCAACTAAAACTTACAACTAAATCATTATAATGTCTACTGAGTATTGAAAATTCATAACGTTTCTGCTTGTTCTTACAAGATAATTTGTGGTAAAATAGCCGCTACACTTTCAAAATCGTCTTTGTCTCAATTGGTTATTCCAATTGATGTACTAATACCGAAAAACTTTGGAAAAACTATGAGAACTTCACAATGTCACAACAAAATGCAATAGCGCATCTCGAAACCTTCGGTTATTGCTTGATTGAGGATGCGATCCCGGCAGCGCAAGCAGACGCGATGGCGGAGAAATACTTCCAACTTCATCGCAATCCAGCGAATCGTTCCGCTTTTCAGGACCCGAGTGATGATTTGTATCAAACGCTTTTCGGTGTGGTCAACCTCGATGAGATGTGTTGGGAATGTATTGCACATCCACAAGTGCTACGGGTCGTTCGCCATTTTCTCGGCGACAGTGCCCGGTTGGGTGAGGCGTGTACGAAATGGGTCAAACCGCGGGCACCACAAGGGGGTATCCATTCTGATTCAACACACGATCTACCCGCGCGCTTGCCAGAAACACCTTGGATGATTAATTCGATTTGGATGATAACGGACTTTACGGTTGCGAACGGCGCGACGCTCGTCGTACCATTCAGCCATCGCGCACGGCGTAGACCCTCACAATCCGATATTGCCGAAAGTCATCTGGTGTCTGTCTGTGGACAGCGCGGCTCAGTCTTATTGTGGCACGGCGGGACATGGCACGGGCAAGGCGCGAACACCACCGATGATCAGCATCGTATGGCGTTGAATATCGCTTACTATCCCGCATGGTGGAACCTGATGCGCGAGGGTGGACACCAACCTGTTTTTCCAGAGACTTTTGCGCGGATGCCAGAGGACCTCCAAGCACTCGTACGGCATAAGGTCGCAAAACGGCGTGAAGACATCTATGAGTTTTGAGTTTGATTATACGAGATTATTTCACCCGTTGTCCTGCTTGAAAGACTGCGGTCACTCGGCTAACGGCATCTATATCGTTCGTTGGATCGCCATTGAAAGCAACAAGATCCGCTATTTTGCCGGGGGCAATGGTCCCAATGTTGTCTGCCATCCCAATAGCTTCAGCAGAGATGCGGGTTGCTGAGATGAGTGCCTCCGCAGGTGTAAATCCGACTTGGACCAGCAGTTGTAAGTCGTAATCGAGGTGACCGAATGCGAGATTGCCAACGCCTGAATCGGTGCCGGGGACAATCCTATCCCGAAGATCGTAGTCGAGCATACGGCGCATTACATCTAAGCGTCCTTCTGCCCGCGTCTCAAGCCGTTGCAATTCGGTCGTTTCATCAGCAGAAATCACCCCGCTATCACGTTTCGCACGGAGTTCAACGATGCGTGGATAGCCTGTCCATGCTTGGAGGGTCGGACTAATCCAGATACCCGATTCCGCCATCATCTCAGCAATTTTGGGGTCAAACCGGAGTTCACCATCTGGGTCAAGAAACTCGGCATGCTCCATCAGATCGATGCCTGCTTCAACGGCGCGTACCATTGATGCTTTCGCTCGGCAGTGCGCTACCGTGAGCCGATGGAAATGATGTGCCTCGTGGACAGCGGCGTGCAACTCAGCGACAGAGTAACTGGCACGTCCCGGAATTGTTCCAACAGTGCCGCCACCGGATGCCATAATCTTGATGTAATCTGCGCCTTCGTGAACTAACCGACGCACCGACTCATCCGGTTATTGATATTAGGCCTTCACGACGAATTCGCATCCCTGTTGGAACCATTCTCGGAGGATTGTATCTTCACTAAACGTCCGTTTCGCCTGTGAACCTGATGCCTTTGAGAGGTCTATTGTCGCTGATACGATGTTATCTCCGAAAAATCCTGCCTCTGTGATAACGTTTCCGTCTGGATGGATGATCTTTGAGTTCCCGTGTGAGGATCCGGGTGAACGGATGTCCTCTGGATTGGCAGGTGTATTCGCCATCAAGAGGTAAATCCCGTTTTCTGTCGCACGTGAGATTGGCATGGCGCGATACGCGGAGAGTTTATACTCCGACAACAACCCCGATTCACACGAGCAGAAGATGCAGAGTTGCGCGCCCATCGCTGCAGGCAGCTTGACCAATTCTGGATAGCGTACATCGTGGCAGATGATGAAACAACAGTCAACGCCTGCCAGTTTCACAATCGGCAGTTTACCGCGATTGTTGATACACCATTTCTCTCCAGCGAGGAAGGTTTTGCCGTACCGGTATTTAAGGCTGCCCTGTTGGTCGAAAATCGCTAAATCGTTGTGCCAGTTCTCGCCATCGTGATGTGCGGAACCGACGACGACAGCCATAGCGTGCCGGCGCGCAGCCTCGGCGATCTTCGCCTCAGCCTCTTTAAAGACTTGTGGCGAGATGCGTTCCCAATAATCTGTCCGACAACAGTAGCCGAACAGGCATCCTTCTGGGAACGCCGCAATCTGGATCCCGATCTCTGCACACGCCGCAATCTGTTGTAGGACTTTTACGGTGTTCGCGGAAACATCTTCGCTTGTGAGCAATTGGCATGCCGCTATTTTAATCTGGTTTTCAGCCATCTGAGTGTCCTCCTTTGCATTTTTGGCATTACCGTTTCCTTTTATAGATTTTTGTTATACTTGATAAAAGTCGCTTTAACCTCTAATACGCTTGTGGTGTCCGTGCTAACGATGCTTGTGTCACCTATGTCACTGACGATGCTTTGTTCTCCGGTCTCTACCCGATCGAATCCTTCAAATATGATGCCATCAGCACCGCTCTCGCGTGCTTTTTCTATTAACGTTTCTTGTAACGCCTCTGTATCGTCGCCGTCTGCAGTCGCGTGTCCCATCACGAGATAGCCTTCGGTTACATTATCCTCTGAAAAGTAAACATCTACATGGGAAGTAGGCGTATAGGAATCGCCAAGGTAATTGACATCGACATCATCACCACCGCAAGCGGTAAGAAATAAGATCATCAATAGAATCAACGGGCTGATTTTTTGATTTACATTTGCGCGCAACATAAGAAAACTCCTCAGGACGGACGTACTTTTGCCAGTAGGTGGTTCTGTTAGATGAAAGTTTTCTGAAGCGAAAGTCGGATTGTTATAGTTGTTCCTCTAATACGATGACACCACACCCGATACGCGCCCCTGCGGCACCTGAGGGTTGTGAGACGAAGTCGTCCGCACCGGCATGGACAATGATACCTTTGCCGACAACATCTATGTCGGAACCGGTGCCGATTTCCCAGAGGTCTGTTGTCAATGTAATGCTGCCTGTTCCATCTTCTCCGACGTTGATATTGCCGATATCCCCGAGATGAAACTCGTCTGATCCCCATTTTCCGTGTGCAACATCGGTAGGATTCCAGTGTCCGCCAGCGGATGTCCCGTCGGGTGCACTGCAATCCCCGTATGCATGGATATGGAAGGCGTGCAGGCCGGGGGACGCGCCCTGTATTTCAGCCGTGAGCGTGATTTCGTCGCCGTTTTGTGTGAAGATAGCCATTCTGGTTACACCGCTGTCGTTTAATGCACCAATCACAGCACCTGCTTGTTTGGCGTCCGCTGTTGGAAGAATCACTGCTTGTTGGTGCCCCCGCTCGCAACCCATCAATAGGATAGAGATACTCATCAATAGAAGAAATGTTGACTTTATACCGATAGACATTAAACGTGTTTTCATTGGGAACTCCACTGTTATAAGGTTGTTAATCTAACGTGAGTTTGACATTAAAATTGTTAAAGCATCTGCTTTAGGTTATGAACCCTTTCTTAATGGTTCTGGATAGGCATTCTCACTGCGTGTGCCGCAAGTGAAAGGACTTTCGCCATTTTCGATACACTTTTCGGACAACAGCAGGACATCAATGCTTACATAGTATGTTATCTTCAACGAAATTGTCAATAAAAAAATATATCCAAGCTGGATTCCACGCGTCTGGATTTTTTCTGATCTGTTGTGTAGGACTTAAACAAATCTCACAAGTATGGTAAAATGCATTAGAAACTATATTACATTCATGTAAAGAAAAGGAAGTGATCTCATGGGAAGGTTAAAAGGTAAAGTCGCTATCGTAACAGGAGCAGGTCGAGGACATGCCGAAGCCGTAGCCCGCAGATTTGCCAGAGAAGGTGCGGCGGTTTCTATTTGTGATGTTATCCCGGTGCAAGATTTAGAAGAAAAAGTCGGTTCAGAGATTAGGGCTGCCGGTGGAGAGGTTATGTGTTTTGAGACAGATGTCTCGCAAGAAGCACCGGTCAATGAGATGGTCGCAGCCACGATTGAGAAACTCGGCACCGTTGATATTCTCGCGAACGTCGTCGGTATCGCTGGACCGACGAAGGACATCTGGGATATGCGCCTGACGGAATGGCGGCGTACGCTCGAGGTTAACCTCGATTCGCTTTTTATCTGTTCTAAAGCGGTCTTGCCGGAGATGATCCGCAAAAAATACGGGAGGATCATCAACTTCAGCTCAGGGACAGGCAAACAGCCACTTTCGCATAGGGCACCGTATGCGACTTCAAAGATGGGGGTCATCGGTTTCACACGGACACTCGCTGCGGATGTCGGACGCTATAATATCACTGTCAACGCTATCTGTCCGGGTTGGCATACAGAGCGAAGTCTTGAACTTGCACGCGGTCGGGCAGAATACATGAACAAATCTTTTGATGCAGCGGCGTTGCGTGAGAGATACGAACAGGAAAATCCGAAACGTGTCATCGCTGGCAGGTGGTGTGCCGATGAAGGCTATAGCGATAAGGGTTCCGGGTCTGAGGATGCTGCTACGTTGGCAGTCTTTCTCGCTTCTGATGAGTCCGCGAATATGACAGGTCAGGATATCAATACCGGTGGGACGGTGATGTGGTAGTTAACATTTGATGTTCGTTATCTGAATTTTGAACAATTAATTAAAGGAGCAACACATGAAACGACTCATCTCATAAAGATGAAAGCACTGATCAATGGTTGGCGCGAGGTCTGGAAACAAGGTGATTTCCCCTTCTATTTCGTACAACTTGCACCCTTCAATTATACTAAACGATTCAATTACAGGGGACCGGGTGCAGGTCAGTTTTTCCTACCGCGGATATGGGAGGCACAAACGGCGACATTAGCACTGCCAAATACCGGTATGGCTGTGATAACCGACATCGGTAACCTCAGAGATGTCCATCCGCGAAACAAACAGGATGTCGGCAGACGACTGGCACTGTGGGCACTTGCCAAGGACTACGGCAGAGATGATGTAACGTATTCCGGTCCGCTCTACAAATCAATGACGGTCGAAGGAAACACAATCCGACTCACATTTGATCATGTCGGCAGCGGTCTAACCTCGCGAGATGACGAACCCCTCACATGGTTCCAAATCGCCGGTGAAGATCAGGAATTCGTTGAAGCGAACGCGACAATAGTCAATCAGATTTTTTATCGGAACACGGGTGTTTTTGAATACCGGCGTGCCGCTCATAATTTCAGCGTCACAGGTAATAAGGCTATCCATCGTTAGTTTCGCGCGCTCTTCAAATTTCATCAAAGTATTCGGTGTGGAGACTCCCTCGCTTCAGCGGGGAGAGGGAACACCGCTCCTTTTTTTATATTAAATAGTGCAGTCCGTTTTTTCGCCACGGTTCTGCTTGGCGATTCTCTCTGATTGTGCTGCTTCTTTTCGGAAGTGCTGTCACCATCTCCAATCCGACCTGACACGGTATCTTTGAGAAAGCAGGTAAATCCCTTTCGGGTATGTATTGCCCCTTCCCGATCACAACTGCGTAGTGGGTTAAGACGAGGGGAGTATCCTTAGGCATATTTACTACCCGTTCAATATGCCGTTTTCTAACC
>JAJDXV010000024.1 GCA_022823085.1 Candidatus Poribacteria bacterium | reverse complement strand
GTTTTCAAGGAAAGAAGGTCGTTGGCATAAAGATCAACCCTTTATATCCTATCATAACACACGTCTCTATTGCCTGCAAAGCACTTTTCCAACAATATGAAATGTTGGTACTATTGGACAAAACATAGGTAGTTTGTGATACCAGAACGCTGTGTTGTCAGACAAATTTCATCTAACACAACCCCCTACAGTCAAAAATTGCGTAAGTCCTGTTATATTAATCAGTCAAAAACACGAAAATAACCTTTCCTCGAACAGAAGGAGGAGAGAACGGAGGCACAGTTAAAACGAAACCATTAACCCGGTGGAGAAAAAACTACAACGCAGATTTTTGCGTACAAAAAAAATTAAAGCACCTTCATGACCAACGCATAGCGAGTAAGCACTAAAAATTCAAAATCCATGCGGATCTGAAACTGACAACCCTAACATTTTTCTTGACAATTTCTGTTTAACCGTGTTATCCTAAATCTAATGACTAAGGATCAACTTGAACCCTCAAATTAGGAGGCACAAAAAATGCAAAGGTTATTTTGTTTTACATCGGTTTTGGTGCTACTTTTTGCTGGCTACGTCCATGCGCAGGATGTTGCTGTCGTCTATGATGAAGGTATTGAAAACGGCGGCGGCTTAGCTGTACCGCAACCGAATCAGTTGGCTGAAATGATAGTAGAAGAATTGGAAGCGAAAAAACTAACTGCCGAAATCGTGGACGCTGACGAGTTAGTGACGTACATGAACGCGAACCCAAAGGGGATCTATATCATCACGCAGGGGAACACCCCCGGCACAATATTTAAGAAAGATGGCAAGAAAGACCTCGTCTATACGTGGTTAAGAGAAGGTGGGATCGGCGGCTTCATCGGCGATTACCCGTTCTACTATTATTGGGATAAAGGCGCACGCGTTACCGCTGCCGGTGCCGGACAGCAAAGTGTGTTCGGTGTCACAGTAACAAATGGCACCGTTTCGCAAGTCAGCCCGACGGATCTCGGTAAGGAGTACATACCTTCGCTCAAAAAATGGTCTTCAAATCGGGCATCAGGTCTCGCCGTTTTGAAGGCGAACGATTTTGAGTATGAAAGTTATGCCGACGACGGATCAAACGCCGACCCTATCGCTTACCGAACAGATGACATGGAGGGATGGTTCATCAACTTCCATACCTCGTGTTGCGGGACGGCGATACCACCGAACGCTCAGATCGCTACGGAATACGCTGAACTCATTTCAAACCGTTTCGCGACAGCACAAGCGGTCGATCCGACTGGCAAAATGAGCGTCGTCTGGGGCAAGATCAAAAAATCTCTACAATAGCACTTCGTCATTGGAACGATTGTGAACCCGTAGCCTCAGTGCGCGTATTGAGGCTACAACTAATTTGCTACGACGGAAACCGTATAAGGCATTTTTGCGGAAGATATGATCCTTTTCTGCTCAATTTGTGTAGGTGATAGTTAAGGAACACAACGCGTTCTTAAATCGTTACAAGGTCTATTTAGCATGGAGGCAGCAGTGAAACGTTGCGTCATCTTATATTTCATAATAGGTTTGAGTGTTAGCCTCATCGCATGCGGTGGTGATGAGACCTCCGAGGATTCTGCGCGTGAACAAACACCACTGGCGGCACTCGACACGCCGATCGACGTTGAAGAGATGGTCTTGGTGCCTGCAGGAGAGGTTAGGCTCGGCACGGATAGCAAGACCGATCTGACATTCGGAACGGAAGCCGACACACGGACGGTTTTTGTTGCGGCGTTCTATATCGATAAATATGAGGTTACAAACAAGCAGTACGCAAAATTCCTTGCGGAGACAGGGCATCGAAAACCGAAGTTCTGGGAGGATCCGAGGCTGAACGCGCCAGAGCAACCGGTTGTCGGAGTCAATTGGGAAGACGCTGAAACCTACGCAACATGGGCTGGTAAACGGTTACCTACTGCAAGCGAATGGGAGAAGGCAGCACGCGGTACGGACGGTAGACGCTATCCGTGGGGGAACGATTACGATGCGACGCGCGGCAATTTCGACGACGGCGGCAGCATGGACGGCAGCACCGATGGCTACGCAATGACACCCGCACCCGTCGGACATTTTATACACGGTCTGAGCCCTTACGGACTACACGATATGGCAGGAAATGTTTGGGAATGGGTAGAAGAACACTCGGAAACGACAGATGAAAAAACATATTCAATCCGAGGGGGATCATGGACGAACGGTTCAGGAGATACACGCACAACAGTCGCTTATATCTATCCGGCACAATGCAGCGATCACAGCAGCTCGGTTGGATTCCGCTGCGCGAGGAACCCTTAACGCAACTATGTCAAACATACTGAAACACACTGTCTGTTATGTGATGCTGTTAACGGTGAGTCTACTCGGTTGTGGCAGTGACGAGCAGATGGTCGTCGAAGAAGAGGAAGAAAATATTCAGAGCAACGAAGTGCCGGGCGTAGAAGTTGTACCCGAACCGACACCCGTAGCGGTGCAAGTCCCCGAAGGCATGGTATACGTCCCTGCTGGCGAGTTTATTATGGGCAGTGATCCTGATGTCGATCCGATGACAGATGCGCTCGATGAACTTCCGCAGCATAAGGTCTTCTTGGATGCCTATTTTATTGATAAACACGAAGTCTCCAACGCCGATTACACCAAATTTGTTGAAGCCACGGGACACCGGAACTCGATCTTTTGGGACAATCCGAAGTTTAATCACCCCGATCAGCCGGTCGTAGGTGTGACGTGGGGGGATGCCGTCGCTTATGCAGAATGGGTCGGAAAACGCCTGCCCACTGAAGCAGAGTGGGAGAAGGCGGCGCGTGGCACCGATGGACGTATCTGGCCCTGGGGAAACGAATTCGATCCGACGAAATGTAACTTCGATGATGAAGGAAAGTTCGATGGACACCTTGACGGTTTCGCTATGGCGGCACCTGTGAAGAGTTTTGAGCAAGGCGCGAGTCCTTACGGCGCACTCAACATGGTAGGGAATGTCGCAGAGTGGGTCGCCGATTGGTTTGAAGCCGAGTACTACGCCGTCAGTCCTGCGGAGAACCCGAAAGGACCGCCGACGAGCGGAATGGGGAAAAAATCGTGGCGCGGCGCAAGTTGGTTCGCCGGTTCAGAACAGATGCGGTGCGCGTTTCGGGAGTACGACGACATTGTGGCGAGTGGACAAATACTCGGATTCCGATGCGCAAAGGATGCACCGAAAATGGAGTAAAACTGTGCGTCTTCTAATCATTTGTGCAATATCCAGTTTCATGTTATGCCTCTACGGGTGCGGCGAAGATAACCCACCAGAAACCGCAGCGGCACCGGAGCAAGAAGATGATATATTCACAGACCGCGAGTGGAGTGTAATTCAACGGCTATCGCCACTGCCTGAGATACCACCACCGAATCCGACCAACCGTGTCGCCGATAACCCTGAAGCTGCGCAGTTGGGACATAAATTCTTCTTTGACATACGCTTCTCAAAAGATGGCACGGTTGCTTGTGCAACGTGTCACTCACCGTTTCACGGGTTCGCAGATGTTGAAGCGACCTCATTAGGCGCGGGTAGAGGCACGCGAAACGCACCGACGCTGCTCAATGCCGCCTATAACGAATGGCAGTTTTGGGACGGTCGGACAGATACACTCTGGGCGCAAGCGTTGGTCGCACTCGAAGGTGAGGTTGAGCAGGCGGGGACGCGACTCCAATATGCGCATCTCGTCCATCAACACTATGCAGCGGACTATGAGACAGTATTCGGAGAACTCCCGGACCTTGCAGATACAACACGCTTCCCCGCTGATGGTAAACCGGGGGATTTGGCGTTTGACAGGATGTCCGAGGCTGACCAGCATGCCATTAACACTGTCTTCGCAAATATCGGTAAGGCGATTGAGGCGTATGAACGGCTTTTGATGAGTCGGAACGCACCGTTTGACCGATTCGTTGCCGGCGATACGGAAGCAATATCACCTGAAGCAAAACGCGGATTAAAAACGTTCATCGGTAAAGGTGTCTGTATCCTCTGCCATGATACGCCAACTTTTACAGACAATGCGTTCCATAACTTAGGGATTCCGCAAGGGACGCTACCAGAAGACGCTGGACGTTATGCGGGGATCTCACTGCTCCTGTCAGACCCCTTTAACGGTGGTGGTGTCTATAGCGATGATACCGCCGTTGCGACGCGAATTCTAAATTTTTTGGAACCGATACCACGACATCAAGGCGAGTTCAAAACACCGACACTCCGTAATGTGACACTGACAGCACCCTATTTTCACACCGGCGAATTTCCGACGCTCGAATCCGTGATTGAATTTAATAACGTCGGTGGCACGGGCGGCAGTTTCGTCGGTCAACGCGAAAGGACACTCGAACCGCTCGGACTCAGTGAACAAGAGAAAACGGACTTGGTCAAATTTTTAGAGACATTGACAGGTGAATCGCCTCCCGCCCATCTGCTAACCAAACCCAATCTGCCATAGAAATATCTTTACGCTTGTCGGGATACGGCAAAACCCGATTGACTTCCTTCTGATGAAATATTGATTAGAATTAAAAACGAAAAAAGTAATTTGACAAAAACATGAAAATTGTATATAATACTCTCGTTAGATTAGGTCAACCTCTCTGCGTTCTACAGAAGGGTTACCGCTATAGAGGCTCCAACAAGTAGAAATAGGGGCATTCACTTCAAATGTCAATAAGAAAAGGAGATTACATGCGAAAACTGATAATCTTTGCTGTTGTTATAACAGCGTATTTTGCAGCGATGCTCACTTTGCCGAGTATTGGTGTCTCTGCACCAATGGGAAAGGTGGCGATCTTTACTGAGCAAGCCGGATGGATGGGGCAGCCTGCCGCGGCGAGAGAAGGTCTGGAAATGAAAGACATGCTCAAAACGCCGACGGATGTTGTGATATTAACGGACAAAGAAATCGGCGATTGGGCAGAAGAACACACGGATAACGGGGTCTCTGATATTATCGTCACGTTCGGATGGTTCCCCACAACCTTATACACCCCCGGTAACGTTGATGACGACGGTTCCATTGCCGAAGACTTCATTGAAGGTGGAAATGTTATCCTCAACACTGCGGATTATATTTTCTACGTCACACAAGGCGGCGGTGCCAATGGTGAACAAGGCTTGAAGAATATGATGGATATCAACGCCGATATGTGGGCTGATGGCACAGCTATAAAACCCACCGCTGACGGGGAAAAGTATACGCCTACCCTCAAAGCGTTTACCTCTGCGAGAACGTTCAAGGAAGCCCAAATTGAAGATCCGTGGGAAGTCGAGGTTGTTTTTGGCGATAATGGCGCAGGTTTCTTGGATCCCGCGATTGTTCACGATACCGAGACCGGTGGTCGCATCGGAATCGCTTATCAAGTACCAGGGGACGACAACCTTCCACGAGGCGAACTCTTCACCGAAATGATTGATAACTACCTGTTTGAAGTACTCGGTCCCCAATCGGTTGACCCGAATCAAAAGGTTGCTACCACTTGGGGGCATCTTAAGTCAAAATTCTAATCAAACGTTGTTAGAACTTTTCACTAAAACTTATTGCCTCGGTAATATGATCAGTATCACCGAGGCAAACTTAAAAAGAGAGGAAAGATTAATGGTACGCAACATATTCGCACTGTTCGTCGTTTTATTGATGGTTACATGCACCGTTTCGAGCTGGGCAGAATTAGGCGATGTCGCTATCTTCAGCGAAGGTGTCGGTTGGATTTCACAAGAAAACGCAGATATCCAACGCGCAATCGTCTTTGATAACCTCAAAAACGATGTTTCTGCTGTTGGTGATGTCGTCTACGCAACCGACGCAGAAATCGGGCCCTGGGCAGAGGAACGCATTGATGATGGCAAAGCAGATATCCTCATCATCTTCGGTTGGTTCCCGACAACCCTCTATACCCCCGGAAACGTACAGGTAGATGACTCCATCGCCGAACGATTCCTCTACGGCGGGAATATCATCCTTAATTGTGCCGATTATGCATTCTATGTTACTGAAGGTGGCGGTGCCAATGGTGAAAACGGTCTAAAAACCATTATCAATATCAACGCCGATATGTGGGGTGATGGCACAGCCATTACACCGACAGATGACGGCGCAAAATATACACCATCGCTTGAAGCATTCACTTCCGCAAGACCCTTCAAAAGTGAACAGATCGTAGATCCGTGGAGCGTTGAAGCCGCTTTCGGTGATAACGGCGCAGGATTCTTTGACCCCGGTATTATCAAATTGAACGATAGTAGCGGACGTGTCGGTATCTGCATGCAAGAACCCAACAACGGCGATCTGCCGCGCGGACAGGTACTCATCGAAATGATCGATTTCATCTCGCAACAAGACGATGTGCTCCCCGTAGGAACGCCGGTTGAAGCGAAAGGCAAAATAACTGTCACTTGGGGCGATGTCAAAGCCTTGCAGTAGCTGAACCGCAAAACCGAAATTTTTCCGCTCTTATGTCCTTGCCGGTGTGGTCGGGATATAAGAGCGGTTTTTTATGACGGCGTACTGTTAACTGATTATTTGACATTTACCTCTATACTGTGCTATACTTTCTTGGAAAGCAAAATTTGTTTTGAACACAAAGACACGACAGAGGTCTATCAACGGATGGTTCTCTGGCTGAGGAGTTATACACAAAACTTATGAAACGACTTACATACCTACTCGTCGGACTCTTTGTCCTTTCGGGATTCGCGAACGCAGATGAATGGACACAATGGCGTGGTGAAAACCGAGATGGCATCTGGAAAGAAACCGGTATCATCGAAAAATTTGAGGAAGAACAGATCCCGATTCGTTGGCGTGTACCGATCAGCAGCGGTTATAGCGGCCCCATTGTGGCAGATGGGCGTGTATACGTCACTGACCGACTCACAAAACCGAAACAGGTCGAACGCGTCCACTGTTTTGATTGGGAGACAGGTGAGCCGCTCTGGTCTCATACCTACGATTCCGTTTATAAAATCGACTATAGCGCGGGACCGCGGGCGACTGTCACTGTCCACGATGGACTTGCCTACGTTTTGGGTGCGATGGGACATCTACACTGCTTCGACGCGCACACGGGAGATGTCCTATGGAAAAAGGTGCTAACGACCGAGTATGATATTAGTATACCGATCTGGGGGTTCGCGAGCGCGCCTATTGTCGAGGCAGGCAACCTCATCGTCCAAGTCGGCGGCAAACCCGACGCTTGTCTCGTCGCATTTGATCCGAAAACCGGTGAAGAAAAATGGAAAGCGGTAGACGATAACGCCTCTTATTCCGCACCGATTGTCATTACACACGCCGGGCAACGGATTCTAATCTGTTGGACAGGGAATAACATCGCCGCACTTGACCCAGAAACAGGCACGGTGCACTGGATTCACCCGTTTCCTTCTACCCGTTGGGAGATCGGGATTGCAACCCCGATTTTCTATGAGGATGAATTGTTCTTCACGAATTTTTATGAAGGTTCACTCCTGTTAAAGTTGCCATCGGACGTATCAACATTTGAACTTGGATGGCACCGTGTCGGTAAAGATGAGCGGAATACCGAAGCCATTCAAACCACGATGACGACACCTGTACGCTTCGGAGATTACATTTACGGTGTGGACAGTTATGGCGAACTCCGTTGTATTGACGCCCGAAACGGCGACCGGGTTTGGGAAGACCTCTCTGCCGTGCCGACAGCGCGCTGGAGCACTATACATCTCATCAAACATCCCCTACCCTCAGAAAATAGGGTCTGGATGTTCAACGAGCGTGGCGAACTGCTGATCACGGAACTCTCACCAGATGGACTTAATATTATCAGTCGCGCCAAACTCATCGAACCGACGCGCGATCAATTGAACCGCAGAGGCGGCGTTACATGGGCGCATCCAGCATTCGCCTATAAACACGTTTTTGCCAGAAACGATAAAGAACTTGTATGCGCAAGTTTAGAAAAAAGTGAAGAATAGAACCCAACTATGGAGGCAAAAATATTGGAAACAATTCGGATGCCGGAAGTCGCGTTAAACCCCGGCGATCAACTCCACGGTTTTGAAGTCAAAGCCGTCACACCTATTGATGAACTCCGTGCTGTGACGATCGAACTGACGCATCAACACAGCGGCGCCAGACTCCTACACCTTTATACAGAGGATACCGAAAACCTCTTTTCTATCAATTTTCCGACACCGCCGTCAGACGATACCGGTGTACCGCATATCCTTGAACACGCTGTCTTAGCAGGTTCAGAAAAATTTCCGGTCAGAGAGCCGTTTTTTGAGATGATTAAGATGAGCATGGCGACGTTCATCAACGCCATGACCAGCGCCGATTTTACCTGCTACCCCGTCTCAAGCAACGTCAAAAAAGACCTCTTCAACTTAGCCGAAGTCTACTTTGATGCAGTCTTCCATCCGCTGCTGACCGAAGATACTTTCAAACGTGAAGGGCATCATCTCGCACCCGCTGATCCGGATGACCCGACAGGTGATCTAAAAATCACAGGCATCGTCTATAATGAGATGAAAGGCGCGTTCTCGGACCCGGAGGCTCGGTTATACCGATCCATGTCCAGCCAACTCCTCCCCGATACGCTTTACGCCTGCGAATCCGGCGGCGACCCTGATGCCATACCGGACTTAACTTATGAGCAGCTCAAAGGGTTCCATGAGACCTATTATCACCCGAGCAACGGCTATTTCGTTCTCTACGGCGATATTCCGACGCGCGACTATCTCGGATTCCTCGCTGATAAATTAGATAGAATCCCAAAAAACAAGGCGAGTACTGCGCTACGTCCGCTAAGCCCTGAAGCCACACACCAACCGAAATGGGACGCACCGCGCACCGTGACGGACACCTACCCTGTCGGCGCAGATGAACCGATGACTGAGAAAACGTATATGATGCTCAGTTGGTGCATCGGAGACGCGACCGACCCGGAAGCAGTCGCTTTAGGACGTATTTTAAGTCTCATACTGCTCGGAAACGAAGCCGCACCACTCCGTAAAGCGATCATCGATTCCAAACTCGGTGCTGATCTTATCTATTCTGGGGCAGGTTCTATCGGACCCGCAGCCACTTTCCATGTCTCCCTCAAGGGAAGCGAAACGGAGCGTGTCGAAACCTTCACAAAACTCGTCGTTGATACCCTAACGCAGATCGCTGATTCAAAAATTGAAAGCGAAAAGGTAGAAGCGGCATTCCAACAAGCGACCTACCACTATCAAGAAGTCGCTTCAATGTTCCCGCTCCGGATGCTCTACCGCGTCATCGAAGGTTGGATATATGAGAAAGAGCCCGATACTTTCCTAAAGATGGGCAAAGCACTCAACGATATCCAGCAACGCTGGCAGGAAAATCCAGCAATTTTCAACGAACTCATTCGAGAATCCCTTATCGAAAATCCGCATCGCTTGACAAACGTACTGTCACCGGATCGAGATATGCAGGCGAAAATGGATGCCAAAATCGCTGAACGGATGAAAGAGACGCGGGCACAACTGACGGATGAAGAGGTCCAGAAAATCGCTGCTGATGCAGCGGAACTCGAACGCCTCAACGGCGTGCCGAACCCGCCGGAAGCACTCGCAAAATTGCCACAACTCCAAGTCAGTGACCTCCCCGAAAAACCGAAGCATATCCCGACAACGATTGAAAATGTCCGTGGACAGGACCTGCTACGGAGCGATGTCTTTGCAAACGGCGTTAACTACTTCGTCCTCAAATTCGATCTCCAAGGGTTTCCAAAACACCTTTGGCGTTATATCCCCAGATACGCCGAGGCTATTGGCAAACTCGGTGCAGCGGATATGAACTATGAGGAGATGGCGCTACGGAAATCCGCGGTCACTGGCGGGATCGGGTGTTCCCCAGGGCTTACGACACACACGCTTGATCCTGACCGTTCCTTGCAGAGTATGACCTTCCATCTCAAAGCACTTGACGGTAAAATGGACGCTGCACTCGATGTCCTGCACGACCTACTTTTCGCAGTGAACCCGCGCGATACGGAACGCCTACGTGATGTCCTCATCCAAGCCGTGGCAGAATATCAGACGGAAATGATCCACGACGGTTCCAGCACGGCAGTGCATCACGCTTCACGCGGACTCTCGCCGAACGCGCATCTCATTGAGATCATCCACGGGCTACCACAACTCCGTACCAGCGAAACACTTCTCAACAATTATGACGAACTTAATGCCGATCTTATGGGTCATATAGAGGAGATTCGTGATTTCTTGCTAACACGTGGACGCGTGGCTGCCAGTTTCACCGGTTCGGATGCCGCCTTTGAAGTGACGCGAAGCACCCTCGAACACTGGATCGACGCAATGCGGGATGAACCGATAACCTCAGAGCCAATTGCGTTTGAACAATTTGAGATGCCACCGAGGGAAGGGTTAGCCGGACCTATTCAGATTGCGCACTGTGCACACGTGATGCCAGCACCACATTTTTCGCACCCGGATTCAACGCTGTTGACAATCGGCGCACATCTTGTTCGGCTCGATTACATACTCAGTGAAATCCGTTTTAAAGGCAACGCTTACGGCGCGAGGTTCACCTATAGCCCCTACGATGCGGTGCTGTGCCAAGCCTCGTTCCGGGACCCACACGTCGCCCGCACGATCAACGTCTTTGAACAGACTGTCGATTATGTGAAAGCCGTAGAATGGACACAGACCGACATAGACCGCGCGATTATCGCTACGGCGAAGGATGGTGAGAGACCGATACGTCCGAGTCACGCTGCAAGCAGCGCACTCAGTCAGCACCTTGCTGGACAGACGCGTGAGATCCGTGAGGAACACTACGCACAACTCCGTCGTGCGACCCCGGGTGAAGTCAAGCGCGCACTCCTTCAACTCTTAGAGGAAAACCGAGATAAAGCCTCAGTCTGTGCCGTTTCCAGTCGTGAGAAACTCGAAGCAGCAAACCTTGAACTAACACAACCACTTGTCATTGAAGACATTTTGACGTAACATCGTTAGGCACGTCCGCCTTTTTACAGCCGGTTAGGCAAGTTATTCACTAAAAGAGACTGTGGCTGCCCCCACACCTCTTGAACTAACAACTTATAACTTATAACTAACAACTATTTGATAAAAAGTGAAAGGATTTGAAGATGAAAAGAATTAGCGTTTTAACCCTCTGTATCTTTGCTTTAGCAGCGGTTGCGGCGATCGCGTCACAACCAGACGGTTTTGAGGGAAATTGGCACCATTGGCGCGGACCCTATGCAACAGGGACTGCCGCCGCCGAGGCAAACCCACCCACAACATGGAGCGAAACCGAGAACATCCGTTGGAAAGTGGCTATACCCGGGATGGGACACGCCGCACCAGTCATCTGGGAAGATAAAATTTTCATACAGACCGCTATCAAAAGCGAATCGCCTGAGATGGAAGAAGGGAAAGCAGACAATGATAACCCCTTCAGCGGTTTCATTCAAGAGAGACGCGGTGGCTCAGAAGGTTGGTTCAAGTTTGATCTCATCGCGATTGACCGGAACACCGGAGACATCCTCTGGCAAAAAACACTCAAAGAACTCGCACCACACGAGGGGACACACGGTGATGCCTCTTTCGCCTCTAACTCGCCGGTAACCGATGGGGAATACATCTATGCCTATTTCGGTTCGCGTGGACTCTATTGTGTCGATATGATGGGAAATGTGAAGTGGGAAAAAGATGTTGGGATGATGTATAAAAGAAACACCTTCGGTGAAGGGAGTTCCCCCGCACTTTACGGTGATACGCTCGTTATTCTACAAGACCATGAGAGGGATTCCTTCATTACCGCGCTCGATAAACATACGGGTGATGTCCTCTGGAAGACCGACCGCAATGAAAGAACAACTTGGTCCTCCCCTATTGTCGTTGAAGCTAATGGAAAACCTCAGGTGATCACCACAGGCACAAATCGCGTCCGTAGCTACGATCTGGCAACCGGTGAACTCGTTTGGGAGGGTGATGGCTTGACGGCTAACAGTATTCCTTCACCCGTTGCTGCTGACGGGTATGTTTATCTTATGAGTGGGTTCCGCGGTAGCGACCTACGGGCGATTCACCTCGCAGAGGCAACAGGCGATATTAGTGACTCCGATGCTGTTGTATGGCAATACAATCGCGATACACCCTATGTGCCGTCCCCGCTCCTCTATAAAGGGATCATCTATTTCTTGAAAAGCAACCAAGGTATTCTGACGGCTTTCAATGTCGAAACAGGAGAGGCGTATTACGGGCCGCAACGGCTGCAAGGCGTGTCGGGCGTATATGCCTCGATCGTCGGGGCATCAGACCGCGTCTACATCGCTGGCAGAAACGGGGTCGTTAACGTCATCCAGCACGGACCTGAATTCAAGGTCTTAGCAGAAAACAAAATCGACGACAGTTTTAACGCATCGCCTGCGATCGTAGGTTCGGAGTTATACCTCCGCGGTGCTCAGCATCTCTACTGCATCGCAGAGTAAGTCGTTAACAGTTAACAGTTAACAGTTTTCAGTTAAGAGGTTTTCGTTTAACAAGTCTCTCTTTTATAGTAAAATCGGAAAATATGTTTACACTTGTAGCATAGGCTGTTAGCCTGTGCCTCCGTAAGATACACATTCACCAGTTCACATAACGGGGCAAGTGTATAAGTAATTACGGAATCTACTATAACTGTTAACTGACAACTGTTAACTGACAACTTATTACTAATACGTCGCTCTTCCGCCGCTGACATCGTAGCACTGTCCCGTCACAAAGCTCGCCTCGTCCGAAGCCAAGAAATTCACGACAGCCGCAACCTCTTCCGGTTTTCCAACGCGCCCCAACGGAATTTTGCCCACCATATAGTCAATCGTTGATTGTGCCATGCCTTCCAATATCGGTGTTTGAATCACTGCAGGCGACACGGCATTCACACGGATGTTATAGTCGGTTACCTCTTTCGCGAGTGCTTTCGTCAGGCAGATCACCCCCGCCTTAGATACCGAATACGGAATAAGCGTCGGGTTCCCCTCTTTTCCAGCGATCGAGGCGATGTTCACAATCCTGCCGTAGTCCTGCGCGATCATTGGTGCAATCACGGCTTTGCAACACAGGAAGACACCGGTAAGGTTCACACCGATCACGGCATCCCAGTCCGCCTCTTCAAGATCAGTCAGCGGAAGTGTACGTCCCGCAATTCCGGCATTATTGACGAGGATATCAACGCGACTGAAGGTCGAAATAACTTTTTCAACAGCAGCGTTGACCGACGCGGACTGCGAAACATCTGCCTGAAGGGGTAGCGCGTTGCGTCCGAGGTCCTTGATTTCTTGTGCCACTGCCTCAGCCGCTGCCATGTTTAAATCTATAATGGCAACATCTGCGCCCGCGTTCGCGAGTCTCAAGGCGATCGCTTTACCGATGCCTTGTCCGGCGCCTGTCACAATCGCAATTCTATCCGTTAGATTCACGAAAATCCCTCCTCAATTCCAAAAAATCGTCTAATTCAACACCGAAAGCATCTACTACTCTCCGATGACAACACCATATTCTCCAACAACAGCCCCTTTATGTCCACTCTGATAATGGAGGTGCCGTTCACCGACAATCGGCTGTGTGCTTTGTGCTTCAACGGAGCCACGCACATTTCCCATCGCGGCTTCGTCTACATCGGCACAACAGTTCGGTTTGATGTTACGATGTAGCTGCCTACGAATGTCGCCCTTTTTGTTCCGGACAATAATGTTCACAAGCGCGTTGGCCTCACCGACATTCAGGAACCGGAACCAGTCTTTTGCGCCGCTTGCGATTTCTGGGAAAAAGAGCCGTATCCCCACATGTCCGCCTTCCTCAGATGCCCCGGGTAGATCAACGATCGCGGTTCCGCTGTGCATGTGCCGCTCCGCAACGATGGGCTGCTCAGAGGTGATTTTGACAGAAGATTTGATTTTAATATCCTCCATCTTCGGCATCCAGCACTCGAAAGGGTCTAATTCGCGCTGCATCGTATTTACAGGTTTACCGGTTCCATCCTCATGTGCGATTAACGTAACCTCGCCTCTCTCTCTACCGACATTGACGATGATTGCCCAGTCTCGCCATGCCGGTCCTGTCTCTGGAAAATAGAGCGTGCGCGGCGCATCCGAAATCACCTGACCATATTGCCCGACGCATGTTTTTCCACCTTGATAATGGAGGTGCCGTTCACCGACAATCGGTTGTGTACTTTGGACTTCGAGCGTGCCTCTAACGTTTCCCATGATCCCTTCGTTAACATCCCAGCAGCATTGCGGTCTAATCCGTTGATGGTGCTGTCTTATAATATCGCCGCGTCTGTTCCGAACAATTATGTTGACGAGGGCATTTGCTTCGCCGACATTTAGAAACCGGAACCAATCATGGGCACCGGGAACCAATTCTGGAAAGAACAACCGGAGTCCGACGGTCTCGTATTCCTCTGCAGCACCGACGAAATCAAGGATGTTCGGGTCCTTGTGCATGTGACGCTCCGCCACAATCGGCTGATCCGCAGAAAACTGCATCGAAGAGTTCTCTTTAATCGCCTCAACGTTAGGTGTCCAGCATTCAAAAGGACTTATCTCTTTCTCATCTGACCACGTCGGTGTTCCATTCCTTGCATGTCGGGCAATTATATTTACCCGTGTCTCTTCGGTCCCCACATTAATAACTTGAACCCAATCCTCCCACTGAGGACCTACCTCTGGAAAATAAAGCGTTGTTGCACCTGCCATTTATGCCTCCTATATAAAAAAATCTTTAAGAGGACTTACGCACGCTGCCTTTTTGTAGCATAGGCTGTTAGCCTGTGCCCTGAGAACGTCTCTGTTTTTTAAGAGTTTACCCGCTAACGAAGCACCATATCGTCAAAACTGCGTAAGTCCTGTTTAAAACAGAATTCCATTTTACCGAAATGCACTACGGTAAATCATAAGTGTTGTCATCGACCTCACTGTTACTATTTTAACTTGCATTTATTTATATTTTCCACTACAATTTCGCTGAATCGCGTTCAAGTGCCTCCAATGTAGAATATAAGCACGCTAAAGACGTTTCGGGGACTACAGCACCCACAATTCTCACAATATAACCTGAGGAGAAATTTTAATGGCAGCAAAAAAACTAACAGATGCACAAATCCAAGAAAACCTCGCACAAGTTGACGGTTGGACGATTGAAGACGGTAAACTTCACAAGGAATTCCAGTTCGACAACTTCGTCTCCGCGTTCGGTTTCATGACGCAACTTGCCTTAGTCGCTGAATCATTGAACCACCACCCCGAATGGTTCAACGTCTATAACCGGGTGACAATTGATCTCACGACCCACGATGCAGGTGGCATCAGTGATCTCGACTTTCAGTGGGCAAAACAGGCGGATACAATTAGCGGTTAGGGTATTAATGACAACACAAGATGGAGGAAAAATGAGTCAAAAAACGTATCGTGCGGCGGCGATCGGGCATACCGGTGCTGGTAATTTCGGACACGGATTGCATACACCATATAAAGATATAGAAAACGTCGAATTCATCGCTGTCTCCGATCCAGATGATGCCGGTAGAGAAAAGGCAGTAGCTGAGGCGGGAGCCTCGCGCAGCTACGCCGATTATCGGGACATGCTCGAAAAAGAGACCCTTGACATCGTCAGCGTCTGTCCGCGTTGGACAGTGGAACACCTCGATATGATAACCGCTTGTCTCGAAGCCGGTTGCCACGTCTATACCGAGAAACCGATGACAGCATCACTCGCTGAGGGTGATAAGATCGTTGAAACTGCGAAAACACGCGGTTTAAAGGTTGCTGTCGCACATCAAGCGGTCTATCTGCCTGCGACGCATGCGATTAGGCAGATGCTCAACGATGGCAAAATCGGTGCCATTCAAGCCATCTATGCCAGTGGTAAGCAGGATCATCGGGGTGGTGGAGAGGATATGATTGTGCTTGGAACGCACCTATTCAATATGATGCGCTTCTTTGTCGGCGATGTCGCGTGGATGCAGTCCCATGTAACCACAAACGGCAAAGAGATCGCCTACGGTGATGATCATGAACCGACAGAACCTGTCGGGCCCGTCGCGGGCGATTGCATCAATAGTTACTTCGCCTTCAAAAGTGGAGTCTCTGGCTTCTTCGAGTCTCGGAGATCTCAGGCTGGTGCCGGCAGATACGGTATGGAAATCGTCGGCAGCGACGGCATTTTCTCGCTCCGCGGCGATGTCGCAAATCGGCTCATGGTCTACCCCTATCCGGTACTGGTGCCTTCAAATCCAGATCAAGAATGGGGCGCAATGGACTTAGACCAAACGCCGTTCTCCAGCGGCAACGGTCTCGCGATTCGCGATCTCATTGATGCTGTCGAAAACGATCGGAAACCGATTTCCGCCGCTGAAGACGCTGTCGCCGCACTTGAGATGATCCTCGGTGCTTATGAATCGCAACTCTCTGGACAGCGCGTCCCCTTTCCTATTACCAATCGCGAACACCCATTGAGCAGATAATCCCAACGTCTTTGATGTCGTAAAACCAGCATTGTTTTTCCAGGCCCGGTAGGTTCGGTTTCCTAACCGAACCGGACCTACGAAAAAAATACCGAATTAATAAATTAAACTTCATCAAACCCCGCCTGCATTCGCTGAATAGTGCGGTTTCGCTGGCGAGATACCAACCTCGCCAATCTGCTAATGCGTCCTAAACGTCCACCATCTTCCGAACCCCATTTTCATAGCGGACCTGATAATCGTTCTCTGGCACGTCCATCGCACGAACGGCGAGTTCTCCGAATGTGATAAGCGGTTCGGAGAGCAGAAGCAGCGCATCAAGCGATTCGGTCGGTGTCTTGTCTGTTGTGTCCAACACAATCTTTCGTCCCTTATGCGTAAACAGAGACCTATCAATCTCCTCTTGAAAAAGACGTTTGAGTGTTGGAATATCGGCTTTTTTGATAATCTGGTATTCGTGTGGATCCGTCTCCATCCGTTCCGCAATTGCCGCGTCACTGGCGGTCAGATGGATCATCACCACATCTGGCAAACGTGCTTCAATCACCTGCGTTTCATAACCGCGCTGCGCGTTGATATGATACTTTGCGTAATACGGACTCTCAGGATCATCGCCGTAGAAGGACGAATAAACGAGTTCCTCAATGTGCCAACCGGCGATCATCGTATTCGGATAGTTTTTGATAACCTCAACGTGATACTGGAGTTGCATCCGTTGCATCCGTTCCTTCACGTCGTCCGGGAAGTTCACGTACGCCGCTCTCGATTCTGGACTCAGTGTGGAATCCGGGATCGTAAAGTGATCGTCCACGTGAACCCTCAATTTCCGGTGCTGGTAATAGTTTGTTAATAGATTGACTAATGTCGATTTTCCCGCATACTCAATGCCGACAAAGATACATCTCATAAAATAGACCTCACTATTGGATGGGTGAATAGACAACTTACCACAGCGTGCCTTATATCTATCATGAAATCGGAAAAAAGTCAAATACCTATTCCAATTGGGTGTGTAAAGTTTTTGGCAGCGTATTTATGCTGCGTTTGGCATAGTTTGTGTATCCCAATAAGTATCGGCTGCGTCATTCTTTTGCAAACATCGCCAAAAGAGTATGGCATTTATCCCGGGTGTGCTCCATCGCATG
>JAJDXV010000169.1 GCA_022823085.1 Candidatus Poribacteria bacterium | reverse complement strand
TAAAGTCTGATAACATGTCTTCTAAGCAGGAAAGAGGGGTCATTAGATATGTCCTTTCAAGGTTTATGATTTATTATGAAAGGATACCCTTTTTTCTGTTTATTGTCATCTTAATTCTTAAAATTGTCCAAACCATAGTATTCACTCTAAGTGCTCAAAATTGCAGGCACGCCTATCTTCAGGATTTTAGAAAAATTCGACCAGTAGTCGATTTGATAGTTTATTCAGGAGAAACGAATGCGCATCAGGATCCGCGATATATTTTTAACAGTTGCAAAGTGTGCCCTCGCAAATGAGATTGAGTTTTTGGGACCATTGGTGGTAGGCCTGTTTGATACCATCAGCTTAAATCGCAGATTTGCCAAAATGGAATCTGAACCAGCTAAGGAAGATAGGGAGAAACTCAAAGAAAGAATTTCCCATTACGATCTGCTCATCGCCCAAAAACCGGATTATGCCGAAGCACACTACAAAAGAGGCTTAGGTAAATTGCTACTTGGACAATATGCGTCCGCTATTGCCGATTTTGACGAAGCAATTCTCCTAAACTCAAGATCCGCTGAAGCCTATTATGCTCGCGGTGTTGCAAAGAATGCTCTTAATCAACATGAAATTTCTATCATTGATTACAATAAGGCTATTTTACTAAACCCAGATTATGACAAAGCCTATTATAACCGAGGCTTAGCGAACTATCTACTCAGTAAATACAGCGATGCAGTTAGCGATTACGATGAGGCAATTCGGATAAATCCGGAGTTGACAGAAGCTTTCTATGCGCGCGGTGATGCCAAACTACAATGTGAATTACCTGAAGAAGCAATTGTTGATTACGAAGCGGCTCTCCATCTGAAACCAGATTATGCCGAAGTGTACAACGGTATCGGGATCGCGAAGAAGATTCTTGAAATATATAATGAAGCTCTTGATAACTTTGATAAAGTCATTGCGTTAGAACCTAATTCGGCGACGGGTTATACAAACCGGAGTGCTGTAAACAGTATACTTGGGCATTACAAGTCAGCTGTTGCTGATGCGGATAAAGCCATCGTGTTAGAACCTAATTCGGCGATGGCTTATACCAATCGCGGAAACGCAAAGGAGCACTTAAATGAATATATGGAGGCTATTGCCGATCATAGTACTGCGATTCGCATCAAACCCGACCACGCCGACGCTTATAGTAATCGAGGAATTGTAAAGTACAAACTTGGTGAATACGATTCCGCACTTGGCGATTACAATGAAGCAATTCGCATAGATTCGGGGCACGCAGAAGCGTACAACAATCGTGGGGCGGTAAGTGCCGCACTTAAACAGTATGAAGCAGCGATTGCCGACTATACCAAAGCGATTCGCATCAAGCCGGATTATGCCGACGCTTACAGAAATCGAGCACTTGTAAAGGAGCAGCAGGGGTTATATATAGAAGCAATTGCCGACTATGATGCTGCGATAGGTATCAACCCTGATGATTCCCATGCTTATAACAACCGGGGCGGATTGAGGTCGCAGCGCGGTGAACGGAAAGCCGCCATTGAAGATTATGATATGGCAGTTTGTATAGATCCAACTTTCGCGCTCGCCCATAATAATCGAGGCTCTATAAAGGGGGAGCTTGGAGAATATAAAGCTGCTATTGCTGACTTTAGTCACGCAATCGATTTGGATCCGAATTATGCTGATGCTTACTACAATCGAGGGAATGCTAACAATGCACTCGCTAGGTATGAGACTGCTATTGCGGATTTTGATCGCGCAATCCAACTAAACCCGGATTTCGCAAGTGCTTTCAACAATCGGGGTGTATCAAAAAATTTACTCGGACAATATGAAGCGGCGATTGCTGACTTTGATCAAGCAATTCGATTAAATCCAAATTTTGTGAGTGCCTACATCAATCGAGGCGACGTGAAAAATACGCTTGGACAATACGAAGAAGCTGTTGTTAGCTATGACGATGCACTCCAATTGAAATCCGATTCTGTCAATGCTTACATTGGTCGTGGCCAAGCGAAAACAGTCCTTGGTAAACATGATGATGCTGTTGCTGATTTGACCCAAGCTATTCAATTACAACCGGACTCTCCCATTACTTACTGCAACCGAGGTACAGCGAAAATGCTGCTCGGTCAAAACGAATCCGCGATTGCTGATTTTGATGAAGCACTCCGACTCAATCCTGAACTTGCAGGAGCTTACCAAAACAGAGCGGGCGCGAAGGTTGAACTTGGTAGACACGCGGAAGCTATCGCCGATTTGAACGAAGCTATTCGCCTAAAACCAGAGTCCCCCAATGCTTACGCGAATCGAGGCGACCTGAATTTCGAGTTAGAGGACTATGAAGCCGCTATTGCTGACTACGATCAAGCCCTACGGTTGCTGCCGACATTTGCTAAAGTTTACAACAACCGAGGACTTGTAAAGTCCATACTAGGCAGATATCAGGACGCTATGGTTGATCTTCAGAAAGCACTCGATTTGAATCCTCATTATATAGAAGCTTACATCAACTTGGGTGAAGCGAAGGTAAGCCTAAATTATATTGCAGAAGCAAAGTTGGATTTCCAAACTGCCTTAAAATTGGTGCAGCAGCAAAGGCACTATCCTTTTGAGGCCGCCATCGAACGTCGGATCCAAGAACTCAACACCCAAAGGTAACGAAGCGAGTCCGTGAGTTCACTGAAAGGAATAGGATGAATCGGGTTTATATTGATGCAACGATACCGAGTTATTTGGTGGCTAGACAGAGTAACAATCCGAAAATAGCGGAGATGCAAAGAGTCACGTATCAGTTTTGGAGCGATGATCGCTTTGAATTTATACTGTCGGACTATATTATTGATGAAATAGAAGACGGGAATAAAACTCAAGCAGCCAAGAGGTTGCAAGCAATTAAAGGACTCCCTCGCTTGCTTGTGAAGAAAATAGATCTTGATCTGGCAAAGCGGTTAATCACTTCTAAAACGATGCCTGAGAAGGCGTTTATTGATGCTGTGCACGTAGCTGTCGCAGCAAGAAATGCTATCCCTTATCTGGCAACTTGGAACTTTAGGCACCTTGCAAACCCACATACTCGACCTAAAATTGAGCGAATTTGTAGTAATACTGGATATACACCACCATGCATTGACACCCCAAAGGCAATATTGGAGAAATTCTAATGTCTAACAATAATTTTGACCCTGTGAAGGAAAAGCATCAAGCACACGCAAAGCTTATCAATCGGTTCGGTAGTTCTACAGCATATTTTGACTTCGTCCTCCAGCGTCAGGAGGAGCGGATGAAGCAAGGGGCAAAGTACGTAGACTTCTCACAGGACCGCCCAAAGCTGCGTGGCAATGTCTTTCTTAAACCCTCATTTCGACAGCGAGGTGATTGGAATCCGGCTGCTGCTTTGGAACCGCTCACTGAGGGCTTCGCTCGACAAACCGTTAGCACGCCGACCTTTATCTAAACACAACAATCGAAACAACACGTTTCTTTTTATGCCAGCAAATTTCAATAGATAAAATTACCAAGTGCGGTATCATGACTGATCAAGACTTCAAAGAACGCGTTTTGAACTTCATTGAGGAAATGAAAAATTTCATTGAAAAAACCGAAGAGTGGAAGCAAGAGGTAAGCCGCGAGTTAGAGTCGATACGCGGCAAACTGGAGGGCAAAGAGGAAACGGCATCTGCGCGCTTATCTTCTCTTTGAAATAAACTGAAGGAGTGTCCCAATCATGGTAGGAGAACGATTGAAAAGATTTAGACTCGCTCGTGGTATGTCCCTTGGGGACTTGGAAGCTGCAATTGATGGGTTAGTTAGTAGTCAAACGCTGTCAAAGTATGAACAAGGGAAACTGCAACCAACAGCGAGAGTCCTCAATAGAATCGCTTCCGCCTTTGGAATTAAGTCCGTCCAATTGTGGGGTGAGCCAACCTGTGACACAGAAGCCGAACCCCTTCTTACCCAGACGATGGATACGTCTACCGATAAACCACTTAGCGAGCGTCGTAAGTTTTTGCAATTACCAAAGGAAGAAAGACACCGTATCTTAAGCGAACAAGCGAAGGAAATGGCGGATTTCTACGAAAACGATACGGAGTGGCGGGAATGGGAAAGATTGTCCCTTGTCGAGTACGATATTCCGTTAGATTGACACATAGTATAGTGCGATTAGGAACCACACCTACTTTTTCGGAGTAATACCAAGACGTTAGGGCTTACGTATTTCTCGTGAAACGCTACTATGGCGGGGTTACAAACCCCGCCTGCAATAGGTTGCGTAGGCTCTATTCATACACAACATCCGACGACTACCGAGTCTTCAAAGTCCCCCATGTCGTCGTCAATTTACCAGCAACATCCACAGTCAGGATGTCCCGCGAGTTCATGACTGCGTTGACCTCTTCTTCTGACAACGCGCGATCATACACAACCAACTCATCAAGTAAACCTTTATAGAGGTTCGCGCCACCGTTCGTATCCGGTCTACCCCCGATTTCGATGTTATTGTCGTTCCAGACCATCACAGGACCATTATTTGGGGTCGCCTTTTCACCGACAAGTTCTCCATCAAGATAGACTTTCAGTGCCTCATCATCAAAAGTACCGGCGACGTGATACCAGGTATCCGGTTTTAAACCCAAATTCGGCAGCGAAACCGTCGTATCAACATCCGCACCGTTAAACGGTCCCATCTTCTTCTGACCAGAATTGATATACCAATACAACCCCTCACCACTGCCGAGTCCAAATTCGACGTTATCATCGCTTGTACCCGATTTATCGTAAAAGATGTTCCCATAGACGTGCCCATTACCGAGCGCGACATCCGATATTTCAAACGGGAATATCCAAACAGCGACAGTCAGATGCTCCACATAGACTTCACTCTGTCCACCCGGATCTTCGATGATTGCAGGCCCACCTGAGAATTCTATCGCGCCGCCGACTTTACCATCGGCAACGAACTCCGCACTGTCATGGAGTACCGCTTCAAACCCTTTCGGACCGACATCCCTCGCAACATCACCTTTGCCCTCGTTGAACGGCAAGTAAAAGTGTATACCGTCCGTGATTTGTGCCGTAGCACTGAACGTTGCAACACAAAAAACAAAAATCGCGAAAATCAAGAAAAGTCTTCTCATTTTGACCACTCCTTCTTATTCTGTGTTACGGGTTGTAAAATTCACAAAAGCACCCTGATAAATACCTCCATTTTAATACACCTACAGGTCTTCGTCAAGAAAAACCCGCACGACCAACAGATCCATTTAATTTTTCAAGGAAATTTGGATTTGGACATAAATTTGTAACTCATTCTCAGACCTAACGTTTATACTCTCACACATGTGGACATGTATACATGTGAACAGGTACGGAAGCGTAAGTGAAAGATTGAGGTGATTAACATGGAAACAACTCCAAAACCGACGACGATGGTGCCGCCATCTCGTCAAGGTAAAAAAATGATTTCGGGACATTTCGATAAGGATGTGCATCGGCAGTTGAAAGTACTCGCCTTAGAGAAGGATACGAGTATCCAAAACCTGTTGAGCCAAGCGTTGAATGCACTGTTCGAGCGGAACAATATGCCGCCGATCGCGTAAAACCTAATGCGGGAGGTTATGATGATTTCAAACGCGGATTGGAAAATCTTAGAAAAAACGAATCGGATGCTCGCGCTAAACTGGGAAGCACTCAGACGTGCACGCGCAACCGAGGATAAACATACGATTAAGATAGCGGAGATGAGGTACTTCCAAGCATTACAAAGCGTGATTGCATCAACCCAAAACGCCGTTGCGCAGTATGCAATCTCAAAGTAATGTTATCATTTTCAACATTTTTCTGTCTGCTTTAAGTCGCGATAAAGGGAACAATGACGACGTTGTTCCCTTTATTTTTTACGGTGTTACTCTATATTAAAATGTTCGTTGCGGTTACTTACACCTTCGCTGTTTCTATTTTTTTCACTATCTTCTATTCTTTTCATTACCTTCTCTGCCAAAATCTTGAAATCCGTGTATGCATCGCGAGCAGCAGCAGCATGAGCACCGATGGCCCCATCAGCTGGAGTCAGGTGGAAAATAGGTTTGCGTGCTTCCTGTGCCATAGGCACAAGACTTCGATAATGTTTAACGGTAGCAAGAGCATTTTCTTCATCTTCTGTCGGGGTTCTGGCATAAGGTCCTTTATTATCGCCTAGTAGGTTCCGAGCATATTCCACCGGCATCCGATTAACCCACTTGTCATAGGCTTTAACCGGACGTTCCAAACGAACTCCATGTTGCTGCATTATGTACCCGATAGGTTCCATATTTCCTTGCGGAAGCGGAAAATCTGGTGTATCCCAATTATCACGTCTGCGTCTCCAATCTTGCCGCCATCGTTTAAGACTTGGACCCAGGTTCCGCAATCCACGAAGCGAAAACAAATCTGCACCGAGTGGCACGACAACATAATCGCTTGCAATTAACGCGGAGCGGTTGATAGCACCAAGATTAGGGCCGACATCGGCTAAAATAATTGAGGCATCCATTTCTATTGCACCTTGCTGCATAATCGTTGAAAACGCCGTTAGTATTCTGAAGGGGCGGTACAAATTATCGGATCCCATCGCGTTTGGCCATTGAGTAGATAATATATCCTCAAATTCTGCAAGTGCTAAGTCGCCCGGAATCAATCTGAGATCATTCTCGCCGAAATCAAATTGCCATAAAATTTGTTGGAGGTGTGGCGGGTGTAGATCACTGACTTTCGTTAGCGGTTTCACGCACTCGAAAATTGTACTTTTGGACTCAGAGGGGTTGTCATTTCCATCCCAGAGGTTTTCCAAACGTTCCTCATCCAAAAACGCAGTGGTAAGGTTTGCCTGTGGGTCAAGGTCACAAGCAAGTACTCGATAGCCAATATCGGATAACATCCAAGCAAGATGATAAACGAGGGATGTCTTGCCAACACCGCCTTTGTTGTTGAAGAATGTTAGGACTGGCACAGGCATTGTCAGGAAATCTCCTATTTTTCTACTAATTTGATGGTTGCCCGCACGAAATTGTCAAGAATCTCAAATTCTGGTTCAGGATGTCCCGCTTCTCGCAGTAATCTTCTTGCTATAGTTATACCAACCCCAAAACGCTGGACATAACCAAGAACTCTCATCGCTTCCGCCAGATTCGGATTGCGATAATCTACCAAATCGGCCTGCCCAAAATTTTCAGCTGTTATTGCTCCATAAGCACCACCAGGGCTCAAAACTTCAATCCGGTTATTATACCAATAAACATGAACCGGAGCATTCGTCGCTTCATAGGTCCGGTGCATAATTGCGTTTCGGGTAATCTGTTGCACCGCTTCTATCGGGTAAAGTGCCGTTCGCTTTTCAAGGGGCCCGGACGTGATATCAACTGCAATACGATTATGTGCCCTTAGTTTATCATCTAATCGGCGAATCTGGTCCGGAATCGCGCCGCGGATGGCTTCATTGTCAAGAATTTCATCTGCCAGTTCGTTTCCATCAATTCTGAGGAATTGTACATAAGCCCCTGGAAGAAAATCTTGTGGGTTTTTGCCGAGGACCAGGATACCCATAACTGTTGCGGATGGCTCATCAACTGAGGCAATCATTTTTGTCGCTGCCAAACGCTCTTCAAGCGTGCGTTCATTAACTGCCAATATGTCAGGATCAACCGCTTGTGCCAGATATTCGTGTTCAAAGTGAAGTAAATTAAGATCGGATAAACCTGATGTCGGAATCGGTTGAATGTCAAAAGGGATATCTTTATACCGACGCTTTTCAGTGAGAGTCCTTTCATCCTGTGAGTTAGCAACGTCTCGGCGAGGTCCGGTGCGGATATGGATAGTGCCCTTGAAACGAACCGGCGGCGAGTCACTCGGTTCCACCTTAACCACGGCAACTTCTTTTCCTTTCAGTACACGCTTTTCCACTGTCAGCGTTGGTGGAGGCACAATATTTCCATCTGTTTTCATATCAGCTAACTGCAGGAGTAACTGATCGGTAACTGATAAACCTACAATAGTTCTGTCTTTTCTCACACCGATGAAAACGAAGCCAGGTTTTTCGTAGTTAGGCAAGTCATTGGCGAAAGCACAGATGGCTTCTCTGATTTTTTGGGGAGCACTGCCAGACAAAGATTCCTTGAACTCAACACAATCAACCTCATTGAATTCAATAATTTGTAGTAACTCCGCATCTGTAAATTGTTGCATTTGAATTTCCGTTGCATTTTCTAAAACAATCAGTTATCGTAGATATTACAAGTATACAGCAGGCCGTAGGATTTGTCAAGACTGATTTTTCTCATACAAAAAATCAATACAGCACATGCACCCGATTCTTTCCGCGCACCGTCTCATCCGGCAACGCTATCGGTCCCTCAACGACAACGATGATCGCACCGTCCGCCCTGATTGCAAGCGTGTCATAAGGGAGCTGACCCTCTGTGCGATAGGTATACAGATATTTTGATAAACCGCTACCTTCCACTGCCAAATCAAACACCGATATACCGTGAAGACTCTCGTTCGGATCTTGCGTACGCTTAGAGACAGACAGGGCAGCGTAACGACCCTTCGCGTCAATCCGTAAACCTTGCGGCATATTCTCAAGCTGCCACTGCCAGATTTTCTCACCCGACCACGAATAAGCGAACAACGTCATCCCATTCGGATGTGCTGCCGAGGGGCGTTGCGCACCCTTGCGGAGATGATACGGAATATACGTATCACCTGTAACAAAGAGTGCCGCAGCATCCGTCGCACCGATCGTCCCAGAAGTCGCTAAAATCGGGATACCGCTCACCTCCAATGGTGTCGTCAAATTCTTCTGCCATACCGGTTCCGGACTATCAACGTCAAAGATAAACGCACGACCATCGTCCGTTGTTACATTGACAAATCGACCGTCGGGAGACATGCTAACCCCACGCCAAAACGTAACCTGTGAGAAATAAGGTGTCAAAGGTTCAATGTCAGTACGCCACTGCTCCGCGCCATCCTCCGCATTCAACACGGAGAGTTTTCCATTGCCAGCACCGCTTTCATCAGCAGTATTTCCCTGTAAATTGTGTCCCGCGTCTGTAATCAGCGCAAGCGTTTTCCCATCAGCACTTACGTCAAACCAACGTATTATCCTTGAAACCGCGCCATCCTGAGGCCATTTCCAGATAACAGCACCAGTCTTACTATCAAACCGGTAGAGTTGGGATCTCTTACGTGGTGTATCGTTTTCTGTCCACGAATGCACACCCGCAGCAAGAAGATCGCCGTTAGCGAGTGTGTACAGACGCGCTTGACCGGGATAACTAACCCACGCGTAAACGCTGTCCGGATCACTCGGTGTAGAAGTTTGAATGTCATCAGCAGTACGATACTTCCAACGGAGTGTCGGCTTCTCGGTTGTGAGATCGTAGCAATAGATAAACCCGTCAGCCGCCTGCTCCCCAACGTAGAGCAGCGTGCCATCCCGATTAAACGCCATCTGTCTCACGTATCCCTCCGAAATACGCGTTTTCCAGAGTATCTCACCCGTGATCGGTTGGAGCACTGCAAGATGTCCCCTGTCCGTCGCAACAGCCAATTTCCCAATACGGGTCGCACGACTCTGTCTTAAAGCAATCGCAGTGGGTTTCGCAGGTCGCCGGAGGTTTTCCATAAGCGACAAAAGGCCATCTAATTCAACCGTGCGGATGAGATACGATACCGGCTTTAACGGCGCAGTCGCCGTTTTCACGCTATCATTCAAGCGAAACTGATAATCTTGGTTCGGTTGCCATCTGAATCGCAATAGGACGCGACTCACATCAAGTCGTTGCGTCGTCAGCGCTTCACCTAATTCGCGCGCTGTGCCCTCAGATACAGCGGCAACACCGATTTCGTCCGAGAGACCGCCTTTGTCTTCGGTTTCAACAACGACACCTGTCCGAACCCAAGTGACACGCACATCTGCTGTCGCAATACCGATTGAGAAAATGAAAAATAGGCTTAAAAAATGAAAAATTTGAATCCGCTTCATATTGTGTTTCCTTGTGTTGTCTGAATGCTTTTTGAGTACAATTGAAAACTGAACCTACTGACCCGACAGCGATAACTTAATCCGCCACACGCCTGAGCCCGCGTCCTAATCTCGCACCAAGCAGGACACCCATAAATGTGTAGGCGAACCCCTCTACTAAGATTCCGAGGACAATATACCAATCGGCATAGAAAAGTCGATAGAACAGCATAGCGAGTTGAAAATGGACATAGCCAGCGATCGCATCACAGACTCCCAACACGACTGCCCATACCAATATGCTCCGTCCGCGCACGAATAAAAACCCTGTTTCCAATAAAAGGACACTCGTACCGGTGTAGACAATCGCCATCGGTGTAAAGAGTCCGAACGTAACACCGCTAAGCAGCAACCGCACTGCCGAGACAAGTAAAATCACACCGCTTCCGTTGCTTTGCCGCTTAGCATTCGCATATTCAAGCGTCGCAGCGTCCGTGTTCTCCCCGCCTCGGTAGGTCTGCGTTGTAAGCGTGCCTATCGTCCTTCCAGGATTCCCGCTAATATAAATTAACAACGCTGTCAACAAGGCATAGTAGAGGGTCTCATTTATCAAACCGGTGAGGAGTACAGAAATCGGACCGAGAACCGCGCGGATTAAGTTAAGAAACAACGTTGACGGGACCATCACTCCCACGAAAATCGTCGCGCCGAATAACGCGATAACAATGATCTGTTTCGTTGTGAATCCCGCAAAAATTCGCTTGTGAAACCGCAAAACAACCGCAAAGCCGATACTACTACAAATTATCGCCAATAAACTGATAAGCAGTGCTTGCTGATTTGGAACAATTAGGTGCAACGGTCGCTTTTCGCGAAGGACGGTTGCATCGCTGCCCCAGACCTTCACCGTAATGTCACGCTGATACGCTCCAGGGATCGCCTGTTCCGGCTTCCCTTGTCTGATATACATCGGGTGAAAATAGAGTGGCAGTGGAATCTCTGTAACCACACCTGCTGGCAGGCTTGCAAACGCCACACTCCGATTTATACCACCGTTCGCTGTCTCTGGAGGCGCGAGAAACGGAATCGTCTCACCGCTATTTACATCTATATTGCTCGACGATACGACCACATGAATCGTCGCTTCACCCGCATTACGGAGACGTACCGTCTGGTAGGTTGTCGGCTCGAAGGCGTCGGTCTGCGCTGTTCCGAACCATCTAAAAAGTGGACGCGCATAGTGGATAGTATTCGCTCGCTGCCTCGGATCCGCTGCACCTGTCGCATCCGTAGGCATCACAATCAATTCGACGGAGAGGCGTTCAGCTATCTCTGGAATCGTCGCCACCTGCAGTTCGACCATCGCCTGCTGTTCCCAGACCTGACCACTGTCTGCCGTAAAACGGACAGTACCAGAAATTTCTTGTCCATCCGTTTGGCGCATCTCGGATGTTCGCAAAACGAACTCACGGTACCAGACCTCCGATGCCACCTTAAATACGCCGGTGGTAGAGAGACACATTTCGGCACCGACCATCTCACTTTTCCAGCCTTCTGGTAGCCGAACGATTGTCAACGTAGATGGAAGACAGAGTTGGAGGTCAAAGGCCGCTGGCACATTCCCGTTTCTAACAAGGACCGTGGCTGTCATCTCGCTTTCTTGCAAAACGAGTGCCTTCTGATTGCCCCCGAATATCCCGCCTATATCTGACTCCGTTGCGGTGCCGTAAGGAATCGCGATTTCTAAGCTGCCCTGCGTGTAAGAACGCGGCGCGGTTACGGTTCGACTCTCAACACTTCCCGTCAATAAGGTCGCTTCAAATCTATAACTCTCCCCCTCGCGCCATTCAAAGTAGAGCGGCTCGACCTGTCGGGGTGATGTCGGGAAATTGAGGTGCGCGACCCGCACACCGTCCGCATTAAAGGCGTTCAGGCGCTGTACCGGTGACGCTGCGCCGAATTGTACCTTCGCACCCAACGAGAAGAACGTCACCTCCCACGATAGCGGTTCTTCTGGCGCGGTCGATGCACAACTGATAAGGAAAACGAGCAATGGCAAGCACCAGAGAGACTTCTTTATTGCGGATCGATCCAAAGCGTCCATGATATGAATCTCCATACCAGTGCCCATGCCATTGCCCGTTTTTAATGATTCCTAAATTACCAGGACTTACGCATACTGCTCTTTTGTACCACAAACTGTTAGTTTGTGACATAAGAACGCTGTGTTTTCAGAAAATTTCATCTAACAGAGCTACCTACAGTCAAAAGTGCGTAAGTCCTGATTACAATGCCTGACCGATCAACACCAAATCAAGGATATTGACGACTTCGTCACCATTGACATCGGCAACGATGTCAGCACCCTGATCACCTAAGAACCGAGCCGCGATGACCAGATCCAAAACATTGACAATCCCATCGTTGTTTATATCTTCGCGGCGCGAGATAACTTGGGCGAACCCAAGAATAGAAGCACCAGGACCCACATGATACGTTTGCAGAAGCGACGCATCCATAACGTCCATAACACGCACATAGTCCTGTCCGCCACCGCCCCAGTCGGGTTGCGTGATATAGAGATTTCCGTCCGGAGCGAAGGTCAAACCGCCACCGATAGGCGCATCCGCATCGTTGCTGAAGTTGGCAATCGTATCATCTTCGTCACGGATCCAGTCTTGTGCTACGATATCGTAGATAAGCAGACCCGGATTCTGCCAACTGCCTTGCATATATAACTGTTTCTGTGAATTAAGAGCAGCGGACCCAGGTGTGAATCCAAGTTTAATCGTTTTGGTAATCTCATCGGTAGTCGCATCAATCAGAACGAGGTATCCGGTAATGTCATTGTAATTGCCTGTCGATTTGACGATAACGGTGGAGTCACCATCGTTGAGGATTTGTCCCGCGTTCGTCGGCACCGGAATAGATTCCAAAACGGTGTCTGTCGCCGTATCAATTACCGTGACACTGCTCTGGTAATAGGTCGTTTTGCCTGCTTCCGGGTCCCATTCCCACGCCGGGTTTGAGACGTAGGCTTTGCCGTTGAGGCGCGTAATACCCGTCGGTTTGTTGAAAAAACCGGTGAGAATCTTTGTCACATTGCGATTCGGAATGTCAACAACATGCACCTCATGTGCTGCTGCACACGTAACGTACAACTTCTCATCATTAATAAAAACGATCTGCTGAGGTGTCGCCCCTTCTTGAATCGGAATTTCGCCAACGATCTCCCGGTCCTCCAAATTGACAACAAAAATGTTATCACCGTTACTTGCGGCACCTGTAACAGGTAAATTAAAAGTCGGAATATAAGCGAGATGGCCTCGAATCGAAAGACCGACTGCCCGCCTCCGCTGAAGCACTTGGTTGCTAAAATGGAATATCTCGTTGTCTACAGCCCGATTTTCATTCGGCTCCATCAGATCAATGATTGAAAGCGATGCCGTAATACCCAAATCGGGATGCGTCAAGGCGTTTATGACAACCGCAAGGTCTTGAACCTCTGTCTGTCCAAAGGATGGACTCAGGAGGCACGTAAAGAGAAGTACGCTTATGAGTAGGAATGTAGGGAGTTTGAAAGAGAAATGTCGCCGAGAAACTTTTCTATGCGCGCTTACAAGCGGCACTGCGAAAACTTTGTTCATACTTTTTAATATTAAATTTCGGCTTGCGAGCTTCGCCAAAATCCTCCGTAATGAAACAAAAAACCCCTGCTTCATCGGGAAGACAGGGGACAAGGAGACACTCCATAAACGCGAATCCTGCAATCGTTGCAAACACGCCATACCCAATATGGATGTCTGTATGCTTAAACTTAACCTGACAGGATAACACTGCGCGCCGTTCCACCGCTTTCCCGCGAAAGCAGATACGTGAAACACGACTCAGGCAGGTCTCCTGACTTCCGATCTTTCCTACGAATCCCGCTCGACCTTCCCATCAACGCATTGACAGTGGTCTTTTCAGCGGATACTTACGATCGTTCACAGTGGCGGGGCCGTGGCGGATTCTCACCGCACTTCCCTATTCTCCATAATGGCACCTGAACCGTTAATCTATTCAATTGTTAATACCTATATTAGACATTATAGCGATTTAAAAACTCGTTGTTAAAATTAACTTTCAGTGTTTTATTAATTTACATTATAGTCTTTTAACCACTTTCGTAGAGGCATTTTTCCGCATTTTAAGCCAAAATGTTCTAATAAACGCGAAAAA
>JAJDXV010000087.1 GCA_022823085.1 Candidatus Poribacteria bacterium | reverse complement strand
AAGCAGTCGTTTCTAACACAATAGAGACCCAAAAACAGGTTTAGAAGCCAATCCTAACATCTGTTCGGGAGCTCTAACGGGAGAACACTGCCAACTTTTCATAACTCCTAAACTTAGCAAACTGTCCAAACTATAGTATATCTTACAATGAAAATAAAAAAAATGTCAAATGTTTTGTTCTGTTCGCCGTTTCTCATATCTCCAATCAATTTTGAGATTAAAACCTAAACTTTTTCATCTTTTCTCAAAATTATGCAAGCATTCCGGAAAAAATTGTGTCTTTAATGACTGAAGGACATCATGTTCCACATTTAAATCGGTTTAATCTTTGATATCTATCTGCTATCGTTAGGCAGCAGCTTCACAGAGTGCCCTATTAATTCTAAACTTACAAATTTACGATACTTTAAACTATGAAACGAGGGTGCAGTCATGTTAATGACCTTAATTCAGAAAGAGATGATGCATCACATCTTGAGTGCGCGGTTCGTAGCACTCCTGCTGATGTGTGTATTGCTCATCCCGCTCAACTTACATATCAATTACCATCATTATCTTAAACGCCAAATTGACTACCAAGAACAAGAAACGCTCGAAGGCGAAAATGCCCTCAAAGACGAAAATAGTGAGAAACCGGGGGGTATGAGCATTAAATTTAAACTGGCGACAGATACGAATCTTGAAGTTTCCAAGCTGATTCTTAAACCGACTCCTTTAAGTGTGTTTGCGACAGGTTTAGAATCCGCGCTTCCGAGTTATCTCGGTATGACCCGCAACGGGATCACGCGGGGAGAAGCATCGCTATCTACCGCGCCGATCGCCTTTCTTTTGGGACATCTCGACTTCGTGTTTGTCGTTAGCACCGTCTTTAGTCTACTGGCATTATTGTTTACGTTTGATGCCGTTGCAGGCGAAAGAGAAGCCGGCACACTTCGGATAACGCTCGCCAATGCGCTGCCACGCGATATCTTTTTGTGGAGCAAACTCATCGGTGGATACTTCGTCTTCATCCTTCCGTTCTTAATGTCGGTAATCATCGGTTTACTCGTGCTCGTCTTGCAAGGCTTCCCGCTATCTGAATCGGACATCTTTCTCCGCATCCTCTGCCTTATCCTCGTCTCACTGCTCTATATTGCGGTCTTTTTTGCGGTCGGGGCGGTAATCTCAATCTATTTCGACAGTTCCAAAACAGCACTTATCGTTGCATTCACTGTTTGGGTGTTCGCCGTCCTAATTTTACCGCGTGTCGGGTTTCTTGCGGCACAAATCGTCGCGCCGACTTCAACAGCCGAGAGTGTCTACAGGGAAAAAACAGCAAAGCGAGCAGAATTGCGGGCGGGCCTTGACGCGGAAAGAGGCAAAATGATGGGTGAAGTGTTATCTGAAATGCAGAAATCTAACCCCCCGGACGGCGGGACTGCCGTCTTTACAATAGGCCCGGAACACATGGAGAAAATGAATGAGAAGATGGCACCATTTGAAGAAGAGGCTCGGTTAAAATACCGGGACCTCGCGACGCAACTCGATAGACGTTATCAGCGAGAAAGAAAACACCAAGATACAATCGGCGTGAACTTTTCCCGAATCACACCTACGGCTTCCTTCATTTTTCTCGCGACAGATGCGACGCAAACCGGTCAGGCGAAAAAAAACACCTACTTCCAGACAGGAACTCGCTACTATGAAACACTTGATACGGAAATATTTAGCAAAATATCAGAGGGCGGTTTTGGTCACCACAACATGGCGGAAATCCCGTCTACGATGCCACCTCCACCGCTCGTAGAACCGACCTTAGGAGAGACCCTCCAGCATGCTGCTCTGGACCTACTGCTGCTCTGTTTCTTCGCAATCGTGCTAACAACCGTCGCGTTTCTGAAATTCTTCCGTATGGATATTTGAGGAAAAAACAGACAACATGGTATAATACCGTTCAACCGATTTAATCATGGAGAATCCTGATGGAAAAAAATGATGTTCAACTGATTCGCAGCACCTTGTCAGGTGATGACGCAGCATTCAGCACTTTGGTTAAAAAATACCAAAAAGGGGTCCACGCGCTCGCATGGCGGAAGATCGGTGATTTTCACCACGCCGAGGAGGTTACGCAAGACACTTTCCTCCAAGTCTATAAAAAACTTCCAACACTCAAGAATCCCAACCAGTTTGCTGGGTGGCTTTACGTTATTGCGAATCGACTTTGCCTGAATTGGATACGTAAGCAAAAACCTGCGATGCAATCGCTGGAGGGCACAGCCGCGGCAGAAGCAGAAAAATTCTCCTATACCCACCATGTATCAGAGCATCGCGAGACAGAAGCCGCCGAACATCGGAGTGAAATCGTCAAAAAACTTCTGACAAGACTCCCAGAGAGCGAACGGACGGTTATGACACTCTATTATCTCGGCGAAATGCCAGCGAAGGAAATTGGTAAGTTCCTTGGGGTGTCTGTGAAGACAGTGCATAGCCGGCTCCACCGAGCCCGAAAACGTTTACAAGGGAAAGAGGAACTCTTAATTAGCGAAGTCCTTGGGGGTGTTCAATTACCCACGAGTCTCATGGAGAACATCACAAGACAAGTTGCGAATATAAAACCGACACCGCCTTCGGCTGGGAAACCGCTGCTACCGTGGGCGGCTTTTGGTGCAGCTACGGTTTTGATTATACTCCTGTTGGGCGCAAGCAATCAATATCTCGCTCGGTTCCAGCAGCCGTATAGCTTTGAGGCACAATCTGAACCCACGATTGAAATCGTTGACGCGTTCATTGTGGTCGATATCGACGCAAAACCGGCTGTGCGGCATCAGGTTGGACGTGCCGTTCAACCCGGTAAAAACAGCAGCACCGGTCTGCAAAGCACTGAAATCGCTTCAACATCCAATACACGGGACGATCTCGCTAAGTTCTCTACTTCACAATGGAACCAAACAAATGGTCCCTATGGCGGTGCTGTCCGCGATATTTTTGCGACATCTGACAAAACCCTTTTAAACGAGATGTACAGTTCATTGCGTTAGAATCCTGGAACGACGATCTCAAAAAAACACATTTGCCGCATAATCCTGAAAAAAGCGATAACTTGTTAACGACATTGGCTTTTACCGAGATAGAACAAGAAATCGGCGGGTTTGCAGTCAGTGGAAGAACCTTCTACGCCGAATACAAGCGGCAGCTTTTCAAATGGAACCGCGGCGACTCGGAATGGACAGACACCGGTTTAATCGATACAACTGAAACACCTAAACATGGCCATGACAACGGTCTCAAGTTAGCAGCTTCAGGCGAAGTCGTCTACGTCGGTAAGCGAGATGGTACCCTCTTTCAGTCGCTCGATAGCGGAAAGAGCTGGAAAAATATTACACCTATCCTTCCACTTCACTGCACGCATCTCAAGGAGATAACCTTTGCGGGAACCACGGTTTACGTCGCAACCGACACAGGTGTTTTAAGTTCGCAAACCGGTGCACACTGGCGCGTCCTAACCGATAAAATGGGAAAACAGACAATAATGGATAGTCTCGCCCCGGATGGCACTACAGTTTATGGTGCTAACAATACAGGTGGTATCTACCGATTGGATACCGAGGGTCGATGGGAGCAAATAGCACCCAGTGTGCCAGATAAAATCCGCGATCTTGCTGTCAATAACCAAAAATTATATATCGTCACGCAACGCAGCGGTATATTTCACATCTCACTTGAAGCGCAATAGCATACATACACATCCTATCCCGTTCGTCTCTCTCAAGCTTTTTTGTCTTTGGCGTGTATCTTTTCTTTACACCTCCCGTCCCTCCGAGGTTGAACGCTCGAAAGACAAATACCTGCCAAAATCCCCTTTTTTATTTTTTTTTTCAAATTATGCACAACTTTTGTCTAAAAATTGTGTCTTTAATTATAAATGGCGTGATACACAAGAATATTTAAAATGAGAGGTTCACGTTTTGTATCACGAACGGAAGTAAACCCTGAAAGGGCGTTAGACGTTAAGTATATTGATATGGGTCAGTTCATTGCTGACGGAAATCGAACGCAGAAAACGGACATACCAAAAGCCAGAAAGCAATAGACAGTATCTGCTAATCTAAAAAATAATAAACCGTGGCGGTTGAACACCGTGGAGGCAGCATGAAAACAACACACTTACTCGTTTGTGTCACAGTTAATCTATTCATGGTCCTGAATGTGAGTATTTCTCCACTTTTCGCGAAAGCACCGATGACCTCCAAAATCTTATTTACCTCTGTCCGAGATGGAAATTATGAAATCTATGTCATGAATCCGGACGGTTCCGAGGAAGTAAACCTAACACAGCATCCTGCTAACGATCAACAAGCCGCCTGGTCTCCTACGGGCGAGCAGATTCTCTTCGTCTCCGATCGCAACGGCGAAGTTGACGATCTGTATCTCATGAACGCTGATGGATCGAACGTCCGACGCGTCTTCAACGAAAAAAGAAGAAGAAGAAGAAATAAAAGCAGTCCGACCTGGTCGCCGGACGGCAGCCAGTTCGCTTATGGTGCTGTAGGCTGGAATAGTTCCATGTCCACTATCTACATTGCGACTTTAGGGAAAGAGAAAGAAAAAGAATTCGTTATAGGTGGCACGGATCCGGCGTGGTCACCCGATGGCACAGAAATCGCTTGTATCATAGATGAACGCCTGACATTCGTGAATCTCCACACACAGTCGCAAACACGATTCTTACCTCACAAAGCGATCCAATGGCAAAGCGACCCGTCTTGGTCGGCGACAGGGGATAAACTCGTCTTTTCCGGGAACAACCATCCGTTCCCTGCCGCCGAAGATAGACATCTTCATAATGAATGGATCGACAAAAATACAATCTTTATTGTCAATAGTGACGGCACGGGGTTACACCAACTCGTTGATGAAGCCGGACGGTATGCGTGGGCACCTGAATTATCGCCGGATGGACGATACGTCCTTTATACACGCCCCATTAATGGGCAACACGAGATATTAAAAATCGACGTACGGAGCGGCATCCAAACACAGTTGACGCATAAGACATGGAATTTTGGTGGGGATTGGTTCAATCCTATGTATGCCTTGCCAGTTTCACCAGAGCAGCATTTCCTAACCGCGACATGGGGAGAAGTGAAAAGATGAAAAATTTACGAAATCTGTCAATTTTGACTGCTCTGTTTTTACTCACATTAATTCCGCTGCGTGCCAAAGCGTTGCCACCGCCATCCCCCGCGGGAGGTAACTATTTAGTCCTCGACGGGGTCGATGACTACGCCGTTTTGGAATTTGAAACCTTTGGTTATCTCTTACCGGATGGCACGGAGGAATTCACCTTTGAAGCATGGATATATCTGACTGCACCGCCCGACAAAAAGGACACGACGGTATTGGTGATACTCCATCAACAGGTGGATATGGTCATTGTAAACAATGAAGGTCAATTCAATGAACTGGCGAATGCCGTAAATACCGATCCGCCGAAGGGGGACCTCGTCTTGCAAATGAATTCCTATGTTGATGGAGGGTTCGGTCGGACGCTAGCTTTCCCGATCTCGGTTGCGTTGAACCAGTGGTACCACGTCGTTCATCAGGTAAAGGGAAATCAGGTAACGGCGATCGTCAATGATTTCGGAGGGACACACCAAAACGGGTTCCCTCTCGGACATGATCGTGATCCTCGTGGTTTGCGTCCAAAGGACTTCGTGCTCGGCGGGTTTGGAAAGATAATTGTGATGCCTGGTCTACCGCCGACCAAAGCGTTTCTTGATTCCTTCACTGGATATATTGATGAGGTCCGCATCTCAACGGAGGCGCGTTACGATGTGAACAAAAAAGGCTTTATGCCAGACGGAAAGTTCAAAGATGATGCAAAGACGGTTGCCTTATGGCATTTTGATGAACCGGGTGGGGCACAGCAATTTTCAGATGCATCGGGCAATGCGCATCATCTGGTGGGTAAAAATGGCGCAAAAATTGGAAACGCGCTTGCCGTCGAGCCACAAGGGAAACTTGCAATAATATGGGGACGACTTAAGCAATAACTTATTATAGCAATGCAGGTACAACTAAATCTGCTCGCGCACTATGGGAGATTGTAACAGTGGAAAATGATGCTCAACTGATTCGCAGAATTTTGTCAGGCGACGATGATGCCTTCAACACTTTAGTACAAAGGCACCAAAAGGGAGTTCACGCGCTCGTGTGGCGGAAAGTTAACGATTTTCACTATGCTGAGGAGATTACGCAAGATACCTTCCTCCAAGCATACAAAAAACTCTCCACACTCAAAAATCCGAATCAATTTGCGGGGTGGCTTTATGTCATCGCAAATCGACTCTGTATCAATTGGCTCCAGAGACACAAACCCGCGATGCAATCGTTGGAGGACACACCTGTGACAGAAATAGAGGAATCTTCTTATATCCACCATACCACAGAACAGCGTGAAGCAGAAGACACCGAACACCGCTACGAAATCGCCGAAAAACTTCTGTCGAAACTGCCGGAGAGCGAGCGCACGGTAATGACGCTCCACTATCTCGGTGAAATGACAGCAAAAGAGATAAGCAAATTCTTAGGGGTCTCCGTAAACACGATTACAAACCGACTCTGGCGGGCGCGAAAGCGTTTGCGGGAGGATCAAGAACTCTTGGTTCAGGAAGTGCTCGGTGGTGTGCAGTTCCCTATCAATCTAACCGAGAGCATCATGCGGGAGGTCGCTGACCTGAAACCGACACCCCCTCCGGTTGCCAAACCTCTGCTCCCGTGGAGTGCTTTTGGTGTGGCGACCGTTCTATTTGCCATGCTATTAGGGGCGACCAACCAATATCTCGCCTACTTTCAGAAACCGTACAGTTTCGAGGCAGTCGCCGAACCTACGGTTGAAATTGTTGATACCGCTATCCTTCTCGATATTGATTTAAAGCCCGATCTGCGGCGCCAGGTCGGACGATCGATTTCCGCCGATAAAAACGGTGGGGTAGGACTGCAGTCCGCTGAAACGCCTCTTGTGTCCGATACCGAGCGAAATTCTCTCGTACCTGCTACGTTGCGGTGGGCGCGGAAAACGGACATGCCGACAGCTCGAACAGGTTTTGCGACATCTCTCGTGAATGGAAAAGTGTTCGTGATCGGCGGTAATATACAACTCAAAAGGGGCGAATTTGGGGATATATCGACTTCAACAGTAGAAATGTACAACCCGAAAACCGATACATGGGAACAAAAGGCGAATATGCCGACAGCGCGGTCCGGCGTATCCGTCTCAGTTGTGGATGGTAAAATCTATGCCATTGGTGGGTCGAAACTAAAAACGATTCAGGTACCTCGCGGATTCTATTCCGAGAGTGAAGAACTCGCAACCGTAGAAATGTATGATCCGACTACGGACACATGGACCCAGAAAGCAGACATGCCGACACCGAAGAAGACCATGACCTGCGTTGTGGATGGTAAAATCTATGCCGTTGGTGGGTGGCTAACGACGAACGAACAGCCGCAGTTGGGAACCGTGGTGATATATGATCCGGCAACGGACACATGGACAAAAGCCCGAAGTATGAACCGTGCCCGTTGTTCTGCAGCAATTGATGTTGTGAACGGAGAAATCTATGCTATCGGTGGGTTGGGTTGGTCCCATATTGAGGACCAGATAGATTTGTGTCTTTCCAGCGTTGAAGTGTTCAACCCAAAAACGAATCAATGGCGTGAAAGAACAGAGATGTCTGCGCCGAAAGCGTTGCACGCAGCGAGCGTAATTGATGGAAAAATCTATGTCATAGGGGGTTACTTTACGAAAAATGAGGAATTTACAAAACTTTCAACGATTGAAATCTACGATCCCGCAACCGACCATTGGATCCAAAAGCCAGACATGCCGATTGGTAAATGGGGACATAAAACTGAGGTGATCGATGGGCAAATCTATATTTTTGGGGGTGGCCCCGTTACGAGTGTCCAAGTTTACGACCCAAGAGGCGTTCCTTAGCGTGTTAATCTAAGTGGAAACACGCAAACGACTAAAAAAGTGGGTAATTGAATTTCCAATATTCTTTAGGACTTACGCATGCTTCTCTTTTGTAGCATAGACTGTTAGTCTGTGCCCCAAGAACGCTGTGTTTTCCGAGAAATATCCGCGAAAAAAACTGGCTATCGTCAAAATTGCGTAAGTCCTGTTCTTTTTTTATATGTGTCCGCTTCTCTATTGGCGAGGTTCTTAATCTCGCCTTTTCCATTTTTTCTGCAAAAAATGTGCGGATTGTGGTAGAATAGATGTAAATTGTGAGTGCTAAGGCGACGAGGGACATACTTTAAAATCGCATACAGATGCCAAAATTATGAAAATCACCGACGTAAAAACCTACAACTTACGCTATCCACTCCTTGAACCGTTTGCCAACTCGCGAGGATGGACGAAAACGCGGACCGCCAGTGTCGTCGAAATTTCCACAGACACTGGAATCACCGGTTGGGGTGAAGGCATAAGCACACCATCTGCCTCAGCAATTCAGACGCATCTGATTGGACAATCACCTTTTGAAACGGAGCGAATCTGGGAAGCGATGCGCGGAAACATCGGCGCGCTCAGCGGGATCGATATCGCGCTGTGGGACATCATCGGTAAAGCACTCGATATGCCGATCTATCAACTTCTCGGTGGCGCATTCCGATTGAAAATCCCAGCTTACGCCAGCGGACTTTTCAAGAAAGATAAACCTGATATAACGCAAGCGTTGATGGATGAAGCGAAAGGGTACGTTGATGCAGGGTTTCCGGCTGTCAAGATGAAGATCGGTTTCGGTGAGGCGTACGATGTGAAAAACGTCGCTGCAGTCCGACGCGCCATCGGCGACGACACGCTTTTTGCCGTCGATGCCAATTGTGGCTACGATGTCGGTACCGCGATTGACGTTGGACAAAAAATCTTAGACAACGACCTCTTTTGGTACGAGGAGCCGATTACCACCGACGATGTGGTAGGCTATCGCGAAATCCGACACGCATTGAAGGTACGCATCGCTGGCGGGGAGATGCTACAAGGACGGTGGGCATTCCGAGATTTATTGCAGAAGCGTGGGTTGGATATTGTGCAACCGGATATAAGCATCGCCGGTGGTTTCACGGAATGCCGAAAAATCGCTGCTATGGCGAGCGCGAACTACGTTCGCGTGTTGCCCCACATGTGGGGCAGCAGTATCCGCCTTGCTGCGACACTACACTGGCAAGCCACACTTCCTGATGCCCCGCAGGCACTCAATCCGATTCCTTCGCTCTTGGAATTTGATATGACCGAAAACCGTCTCCGAACAGCACTGGCACAGCAACCGATAAATGCAGTTGATGGATACGTTGACGTTCCACAAGCACCCGGGCTCGGAATCGAAATTAACCGTGAGGTATTGGAACAGTATGCGTGAGGATACTTAACCGCCTAAATCCCCCTTATCAGGGGGACTTTGAAAAGAAATATGAAAAACCGAATTCTGATTGTATGCCTCTTGTTTTTATCTGTATTGAGTGTCTTTTTTCTTTATCATTTCCGCGTTGAAGCGGATTCTCGGACACAGCAGGCTGTAAATGGCGCGGCTTTTTCACATGATTTATTTAATCAGGTCTTGCAAGAACACGTCGATAAAGCGGGACGGGTTAACTATACAAAACTGAAGGCGAACCCCGAAAAATTGGAGAAATATTTGGACCTGTTGGCAGTCGCGAAGCCAGCAGAACTGTCCTACAATGCACAGTTGGCATTCTGGGTTAACGCCTACAACGCGCTTGTTATTAAAGGGGTTATCGACCACTATCCTACAACGAGTGTCCGAAAAGTCAAATGGTTCGGCGGGTTTTTCTATCGGCTTAAGTTCCAAGTTGCGGGTAAAACTTACACGCTCAACCAGATTGAACACGGCATTATCCGCACAGAATTTGTGGATCCGCGGGTTCACTTTATCCTTGTGTGCGCCTCGACGAGCTGCCCACCCATCGAAAACAGCGCGTTTTCTGCTGAAGATATTGAGGAACGCCTTGAGACCGCAACGTTCAACTTTGTTCAGAACCCTGAACAGGTTAGCATTGACCGCGTGAAACGTCGCGTCTACCTCTCGAAGATTTTCAAGTGGTACGATGAGGATTTTAGAGACGGCTACGACGGTGTAGCAGATTTTCTCAGCGATTACCTGCCCCCTGAAGACGCAGATTTCGTATTAGCGGAGAACGTTAAATTTCACTACTTGGACTACGATTGGACCCTGAACGATCAACGTTAAACTGAAAATCACTATCAAAACGCCTTGTGCTAGTTGTTTTCTCGGTGCCCCGTGAACCGATGTTTTGAACGTTCCTTGATGAAACTCAAAGATATCGTTCGCGCATAAGCAAAACGCTATAAAACAAAATTATCTAGCACAAGTCGTTATCAAAGGAGAAATCGGTTGAGGTTGTCAATTCCAAATCCGGAACTGATACCCGACAACCGAAAACCGAAAACGAATCATGGTAAATACCGCCGTTATTGGTTACGGATACGCAGGACGCGCCTTTCATACCTATCTCGTCAGCTTGGCAGACGGGTTAAACCTTTACGCCATTGCGACACGGGCCCCTGAACGCCGAGAGGCTGCACACCAAGCATATCCAAACGCGAAAAGTTACGAAACAATCGACGAAGTCATCGCAGATGATGCCGTTGACCTCGTCGTATTAGCGACACCACACGATACGCACGCCGAACTTGCCATCAAAGCGATGGATGCAGGTAAACACGTCGTTACAGATAAAATCATGGCGATGAATACCGCCGAAGCAGACGCGATGATCGCCGCCAGCAAACGGAACGATGTGCTGCTCAGCGTATTCCATAACCGCAGATGGGATTGGGATTATAACACCGTCAAGAAAATTATTGACGACGGTCTGCTCGGAACCCCCTACCTCTTCCAAGTCGCGATTATGCGCTACGGTGCACCCGGCGGATGGCGCGGGATCAAAAGTCAGAGCGGTGGTATCCTCTACGACTGGCCCGCACATTTCGTCGATCAAGCACTACAACTCGTAACGGCACCCGTTGAATACGTCTTCTGTGATATTCATTACAACACACGATGGGACACAGACATCGGCAACTACGGCAACCTGATCATCAAGTTTGAAAACGATGTCAGGTATCAGATTGAGATTGGTAACCTCTCGAAAGCCGAGAAACCGCGCTGGTACATTGTCGGTGATTTAGGTGGGTTAATCAAATACGGACTCGACCCACAAGAAGGACCGATGCGCGACGGGGATATCGATGCCGCACAACAAGACCCGAAAAACTACGCCAAAGTCTGGACAGAGGCAGGCGGCGAGAACCGTGAGATCGTCGTCGAAAGCGTCCAGACGACATGGAAATCCTATTATCAGAACATCGCTGATGTGTTGAATAAAGGGGCAGAACTGGTCGTCAAACCTGAGGAAATCCGCAAACTCATGCAGGTCTATGACGCAGCGATGCAGTCTTCAGAGACCGGCGAAACCGTGCGAATCTCATAAATGAAAGAAACCGCCTAAATCCCCTTATCAGGGGGACTTTGAGAGGAAAATTGTTCAAATTATGGACAATAGCGTTCATTTTTTGACGTAATTATCCTTTAGAATCCTGAAATCGGTGTAATAATAGGCATTCTAAATTGGCATCGTACTTGCTATGTATCGTCCAAACAACCTATCGAAACGGAGTGGAAAAATGAGAATGAAAACGCGACACGGATTCATATTGGTGTTATGCCTCATGTTTGCTGTTGTACAGAACGGCATCACCGCGCACCATGAAGCAGACGCATCGGAATATCACGAACTCAACGGACAGGTTATCGCAAGCATCGACAAGGGATTGGAATGGCTAAAGGGACAACAGGCTGAGGATGGACTCTTCGCCGATCATCCCGGAATAACGGCACTTGCACTCACCGCCTTTTTACGGCATCCAGAGAAAAAATATTCAGAGACAGCGCATCCTTTCATTCAGAAGGGACTCCAACGGTTAGTCGAGATGCAACAACCCAACGGTGCAATCTATGATGTTGAGATGCAACCCGCACTGCCGAATTACAATACCTCTATCTCTGTCATGGCTCTTTCCTCAACCGGTAATCCGAAGTATGACGAAGTTATTAAAAAAGCACAAGGTTTCTTGAAAGGATTACAGGTCACAGATGAGGAGAGCGTTTATTTTGGTGGCATCGGCTACGGCAGCCGTCAGGACGTGAAGGATTTGTCCAATCTGAATATCGCTATCCAAGCGTTGAAGGAGAGCGGTTCTAATGACCAAGAAGTCTGGGACAAGGCGATCAAATTTCTCGAACGCACCCAGAATCGGAGCGAGAGTAACGATCAGTCATGGGCAGGTAACGACGGCGGTTTTATTTATGCTCCTGACGGTGAAAGCAAAGCCGGAACAGATGCCGCAGGAAGTCCGCGCTCCTATGCCAGCATGACTTATGCCGGATTGCTGAGTTTCATTTACGCAAATGTTGATAAGAACGATGAGCGCGTCCAAGCCGCTTTCAAGTGGATACAGGAGCACTTCACGCTCGAAGAAAACTACGGCATGGGTGCTCAGGGACTTTACTATAACTACCACACAATGGCAAAGGCACTGCGGCTGTACGGACAATCAACATTTGTAGATTCCAAAGGCATCACACACGATTGGTACCGCGAACTTGCGGGAAAATTGATTGCAGTACAGAAACCTGACGGCTCCTGGGTCAACGAGAACAGTCGCTGGATGGAAGCACTCCCTGTGTTAGTAACCAGTTATGCGATTCTCTCCCTTGACACAGCCTATCCAAAATAAGTACAACCACGTTTAGATATTTTAGAATCTATGTACAAATTAGTTAAGGTCTCCGCAATTTCGTTGAAACCCACCAAATGGGATAAAGCCTCCAACGCCGAGAAATTGGAGGCTTTATTCGTAGCGGCTGCCAAAGATACGCCACAGTTAATTTTGGCGACTGAGGGCGTATTAGAAGGCTACGTCGTCATGGATGTCATCGAAAGCAGCGCCACACCAGAGGCGATGCTCGACATCGCAGAGCCGATTGACGGTGCGTATATCCACCGCTTCCGTCGGCTTGCCAAACAACTCAAGACCTGTCTCTGCTTCGGATTCGCTGAGCGGCGCGGCACCTCTGTTTACAATTCTGCTGTATTTATTGATAATGAAGGTGAGATTTGCGGCACCTATCATAAAACCCAGTTTGCCGAAGGCACGCATCCATCGTGGAACTTCAACTGCATCGGCGAGACGATCCGGGCATTCGACACGCCGTTCGGACGCGCCGGTATCTTAATTTGCAACGACAGATGGAATCCGTTGATCGCACGGACACTCGTTTTAGATGGCGCACAATTCCTTCTGATCCCTTCTTACGGATCGAAAGGCAAAGCACAAAATCAGACCGTTCTCGCCAGAGCGCGTGAAAACGGCGTACCCATTGTAGAAGCGAACGTCGGTATGAACCTCATCATCAGCAAAGGCGAAATCGTCGCCTACAAATGGGGTAACGACCAGATTAGCACCGCCTATATCGACATTCCGCACGCGCCTTCAACCGAAGCGGCACGCCGATCAGAGCAAGAATACCTACAAGCACAAGGTCCCGAGATGGCAGCCCGATACCAGAAAACCATTGCGCGGACGAAATCTAAAAATTTAACACCGTAATTCTGCCTTCCACTATCGTTTCTCCTCGCCAGCACTCAACTTCACATCAGCCAGAACCGGCACTTGTCCCCCAGTAAACGAAACTTTTATAAACCTATCAGCGTTAATTGCGTCAAACGCTACGGCTGAAAAGCAGAAATGCCTAAGAAACGCCTATAGACAGGCGTGTTAAATATGTGTTTATTTAACAGATAACATTCGTTAATTATAATTTCACAAAATATATTTAGTCAGAAATTAAAAGATATACCAACAGATACGTTATCGTAAAATCCACAATTAAGTGTGCACTGTCCGAGAGGCGAGGTTAGAGACTTTTTTGTAACGAATGTAGATCGCTCTCATCGCCTGCAAGAGGGCATCGGGATCGGTATTTTCCGATGGAAGTGCCAACATATTTTTAGATTTTACGACAAAACGTTCAGGAGAAAACATGCGTTTAATAGAGGGAATATCTATTGGACTCGCTGCGATTCGCGCAAACAAAATGCGTTCGTTATTGACGATGTTAGGGATTATCATCGGTATCGCGGCGGTCCTTGCAATGATTGCTATCGGTGACGGTGCTAAAGAAATCGTGATGAATGACGTAGAAAAATTAGGCGGTGCGACACGTATTACACTTTACCACACCTCCTACAAACGAGAAAATAATAGATGGGTCCGCGTCCGTAGCAATGAATATATGAAATACGGAGACGCTCAGGCAATCGAGGCAGAATGCCCATCCGTGAGTTCAGTCGTACCGAGAATTCCGGATTGGAGAGGCGTTTTGATTCAGGGACCAGACGGCCATGAGACCTATGCCGGCTATAACGGTGTAGATGCCAACTACCAAACCGCAATGAAGTGGGAACTCAAAGCGGGACGCTTCATTACAGACGAAGATGTCCAAAACGCAACAAAAATTTGTGTACTCGGTGACGAAATCGCCTTTGAACTCTTCGGGAATAAATCACCGTTAGGACAAGAGATCAAAATCGCCCGTGATGTCCGATACCGAGACCAGTGGGGTAGAAGACGACGCGAGCGTTTGACCGAACGCTTCACGGTCGTCGGTACACTCCAATTGAGAGGCAGAAGTCTACGGTTTGGGATGAGTTACGATAACCTCGCCTTTATCCCGATATCAACTGTCCAAGAACGTCTCACCGGTGGCGATAGGGTTTCGGATATTATGGTTTTCGCGAACACCACGGATGACATCCCGAAAGCCATTGCGGAAGCCAGAGAAGTTATCCGAAAACGGCACAACGACCAAGACGACTTCATCAAAATCCGTGCGATGCGCTCAGGCATGGCACAATTAGAACGGATTAGTCAAATGATTAAAATCGCCTTGGGCAGTATTGCTGGATTCTCACTCCTTGTTGGCGGCATCGGGATTATGAATATGATGCTCGTCGCGGTCAGTGAGCGTACCCGTGAGATCGGATTACGAAAAGCACTCGGTGCGAAACCGTTAGATATTATGGCGCAATTTCTCATAGAGGCGGTCGCAATGTGTGGTGTCGGTGGCGCGATCGGTGTCGGACTCGGTGTCCTGGCTGGCGAAGGCATGGCAGTGCTCGCTGTCAAAATCGCTAAAATTGTCCCCGAATGGCCAGCCGTTATTTCTATGGAGTGGGTATTGATCGCAGTATCATTTTCGGCTGTGATCGGTATCTCGTTTGGGCTGTATCCGGCTATAAAAGCCTCGATGCTTCCGCCTAAGGAAGCCCTACGTGCAGAGTAAGTTTAAAGATCGTTCAAGCAATATCTGTTTTGTAGGCGCGCTCTCAAAGCGCGCCTTTTTTCGTTAAAGCCAGAATCCGACTTTCCAACCCACCGATTACATCCAAGAGACAATAAACTTATTTCAGATCATTACGTCAAATGTTATGGTCAGGACTTACGCAATTTTGACAGTAGGTGGTTCTGTTAGATGAAAGTTTTCGGAAAACACAGCGTTCTGGTAGCACAGGCTAACAGCCTATGGTACAAAAGAGCAGCATGCGTAAGTCCTAATGGTTTTTAATGGACACAAAGTTTCCAAAAATTTTAGGAGGTGACATGCGCTTAATTGAAGGGTTATCAATCGGGCTATCAGCAATTCGGGCAAACAAAATGCGCTCGCTGCTGACAATGCTCGGCATTATCATCGGTGTCGCCGCTGTCCTGGCAATGATTGCAATCGGGGATGGTGCGAAGGTAATTGTGCTCCGAGACGCGCAGAAATTAGGGGGCGCGAACCAGTTCACGATGTACCGCACGACATATAAACGAGAAAGAGGACGATGGATTCGCATCCGCAGCAACGAATACTTGGCATACGAAGATGTACTCGCGATTGAAGCCGAATGTCCGTCCGTCCGCGCCGTCACGCCTCGCATCCCAGAATGGAGAGGGTCGTTAATCCAGGCATCCGACGGTTCCGAAACCCGTGCAGGCTACAACGGGGTGGATGCCAACTATCCCGTCGCAATGGATTGGGATGTTCAAGAAGGACGTTTCATTACAGACGAAGATGTCCAAAACGCAACAAAAATCTGTGTGCTCGGACAAGAGGTCGCCACTGAACTGTTCGGTAACAAATCACCGTTAGGACAGGAGATCAAAATAGGGAAAGGCGGAGACCGGTACGACCGATGGGGACGCAGAGACACTAAACGCTCTACGGAACGTTTTACTGTCGTCGGTACGCTGACACCGCGTGGACGAAGCCTCCGGTTCGGTTGGAGTTATGACAACCTTGTTTTTATACCGATCTCTACAGTCCAAGAACGGTTCACCGGCAACGATCACATTCAGGATATTGTCATCTACGCACATACGGTTGAGGAGGTACCGAAGGCGATTGAAGAGGTAAAAACTGTTATCCGAAAACGACATAAAGGTGATGACGCCTTCGTCGGGATCTTTGAGATGCGTTCAGGTATGGCACAATTGGAGAAAATCAGCAAAATGATTAAAATCGCCTTGGGGAGTATCGCAGGATTTTCGCTTCTCGTCGGCGGTATCGGGATTATGAATATGATGCTCGTCGCGGTCAGTGAACGGACACGGGAAATCGGACTCCGAAAAGCACTCGGTGCAAAGCGTTTTGACATTATGGCGCAGTTCCTCATGGAAGCCATTATTATCTGTAGTGTTGGGGGCGCGATCGGTATCGGGTTAGGTATGTTTGCAGGGGAAGGGATGGCACTTCTCGCTGTCAAAATCGCCAAAATTGTTCCCGAATGGCCAGCCGTCATCTCGACACAATGGGTCCTCATTTCAGTGTCGTTCTCAGCGGTCATCGGTATCCTGTTCGGATTATATCCGGCAGTCAAAGCGTCGGCGCTCTCACCGATTGAGGCGCTCCGGACGGAATGACACATCCGAGTACGATACGAAACACTAAACCCTTTTAGCGTAATTACGTCTAAAAAAGCAGTTCGTTTTACCAGAATTAAGGTGCGGCATTCATTTGTAATAAGAACAGGACTTACGCACTTTTGACTATAGGTGGCTCTGTTAGATGAAATACCTCTGAAAACACAGCGTTCTGGCGTCACAAACTAACAGTTTGTGGTACAAAAGAGCGGTATGCGTAAGTCCTGAAGAAAATCGTTGCAAAAAAAAGCGAACTCTTTTACGCTTTCTCTGTCTAAAAGTTAAGTATAGAAATCTACTTTTGTTGGGAGGCGTGAAATGCGTATATTTGAAGGGCTATCTGTTGGAATTTCTGCGATCCGTAGCAATAAAATGCGATCGCTGCTGACGATGCTCGGGATCATCATCGGGGTCGCCGCGGTCCTGGCAATGATCGCAATCGGTGACGGTGCCAAGATGATTGTGCTGCAAGATGCACAGAAGATGGGCGGCGTAAACCAATTCACGATGTATCGAACCGGTCATAAACGTGTAGGCAATCGGTGGGTCGCGAATCGTAGCAACGAATACTTTAAATTTGAAGACGTATTGGCAATTGAGGCGGAATGCCCATCTGTAAAAGTTGTTGTCCCGAGAATACCGGAATGGAGAGGCGTACTCGTCCAGGCCTCCGACGGCTCCGAAGCACGGACAGGCTATAACGGTGTAAATTACACGTTCGCGGAAGCGATGGATTGGGGCATTGCGCAAGGACGGTTTATTTCCGAAGAAGATATTGTAAACGAAACAAAAGTTTGTGTATTAGGTCAAGAGGTCGCTGTGACTCTATTCGGCAACGCTTCACCGGTCGGTCAAGAGATTAAGATCGGTAGAGGTGGTGATAGACGGGATCGGTGGGGCAGAAGAGACGATACACGCATGACCGAGCGGTTTATGGTGGTCGGGACGATGGCACCCCGGGGGCGAAGTTTACGATTCGGGTACAACTTGGATGATATGGTCTTCATGCCTCTCACAACAACACAGAAACGGTTCACTGGTAACGATCAAATTGTAATGCTTTCCGTTCATGCGAACACGGTTGAAGAGGTCCCACAAGCGATTGAGGAAGTGAAAGCTGTTATTCGGAAACGGCATAAAGGTGAAGACGATTTCTTTATGCTCAGGGATATGCGCGAAGGGATGGCACAATTGGAGAAGATCGGTAACGTGATAAAAATTGCACTCGGGAGTATCGCAGGGTTCTCGCTCCTCGTCGGCGGTATCGGCATTATGAACATGATGTTGGTCGCCGTAACCGAACGGACACGCGAGATCGGACTCCGAAAAGCTGTCGGTGCGAAACGTGTGGACATTTTGATACAGTTCTTAATAGAAGCGATTGCGATGTGTGCCGTTGGCGGCGTAATCGGCATCGGTGTAGGGATGCTCGCTGGCGAAGGGATGGCACTCCTCGCTGTCAAAATCGTCCAAATTGTGCCTGAATGGCCCTCGGTTATTTCAACACAATGGATACTCATTTCGGTGTCATTTTCAGCTATCATCGGTATCTCTTTCGGACTGTATCCTGCGATAAAAGCGTCAGCACTCTCACCGATCGAGGCACTACGTACCGATTAGGAGGCAGAATAAATGAATCTACTTGAATGTATCATTTTAGGTATTTCGAGCTTGCGTCGTAATCCGCTCCGCTCCGCGTTGACGATCTTAGGGATCATCGTCGGTGTCGGTTCCGTTGTGAGTATGGTATCTGTCGGAGACGGATCAAGTGCCATGGTGCTACGTGAGATTGAGCGAACGGGTGGCACGAAAATTGTTGAAGTCTATAAAGACGATTGGGACAAACAGTCCGGGACGCTGAGTCGTGCAGCTGGAGAAGCTGTGCGCGGTAGGGGGCGCTGGCAACGGAACCGTGCCGAAGACTTGGAAACAGAAGATGCCTTTGAAATCTTGAAGCATGCACGTGGGATCGTTGATGTCGTCGCTGAAGACGATATGGGCGGATGGAACGTGAATTACAAGGGTCGCTCAAAGGAATCGCGTATCGTCGCGTCTACTGCTGGATATGACAGGTCGCATAACTGGTATGCTTCAAGTGGTAGATTCTTTACCGCTGAAGAGGTGGAAGCGGCGAGTAGCGTGGCTGTCATCGGCTCGAAAGTCGCCGAAGAGGTTTTCATTGATGAAGACCCTGTTGGAAAAGAGATTAAAGCCTCGCGTCAGTCCTATCGGTACGGAAGGAGTGGACTCTATGAGGTACGCCTCAAAGTCATCGGTGTCATGGAAGAGAAAGGCGACGCAATGGATACTTCCGGATGGGACGATCGTTTCATCATTCCGATAACAACACTCCAACAGCGTTTTAAAGGCCGTCAAGATGTTGAACGCATCCGCATTGAAGCCGTTGATGTGGATACGATTCCACTCGCAATAGCAGATGCGAAAACCGTATTAGGGAGACAACACAACAACACAGGTGAAGAATATAACTATTGGACGGCGACAGAGGAATTAGCAACTGCGAATAAGGTCGGTTTGGTCATGAAAGCCTTGATGGGTGGCATCGCCGCTATCGCGCTCATGGTTGCTGGCATCGGTGTGATGAACATTATGCTTGTCTCTGTTACGGACCGGACGCGTGAGATCGGATTACGGAAAGCCCTCGGTGCAACACGAACCGATATTTTAACCCAATTTTTGATTGAGGCTGCAGTGCTGACACTTGGGGGCGGGATTCTCGGCGCAATCTTAGGCATCTTTATGGGGCAAGGTACCGCCGCGCTCATCTCCAGGTTCGTCTGGGAAGGGAGCAACTGGCCCTCGGTCATCTCGTTCGGCACCATGGTCATTGCGTTACTCGTTTCCGTCGCGATCGGTGTTTTCTTCGGGTTGTATCCGGCGAATAAGGCATCGAAACTCACGCCCGTCGAGGCACTCCGGTCGGATTAGTCCATTTGCGAATATAGTTTTCAGTTATCAGTTTTCAGATAAGGCGTTTTCGGTTATCAGTTAAAGAGGTTTTCGTTTACTGAAACCCTTTTTCCTGACAACCGACGACCGACAACTGATAACCCATACATTAGGAGGGATTAACCTTGAAAAATCTAATTATTACTGTTGCCGTTATTATAGTCCTCATCGGCGCGATCGGTTGGGTTGTGCTCGGACGCGGCAAAAACGGGCCAGACCCGTCTCTGGCGAAAAAAGTTGAGGTTGTTGAACGCGGCGACTTCCAAATGCGGATAAGTGCCACAGGTAACTTGGAACCACTTTTTGACGTGGAAGTCAAATCCAACGTTGAAGGTGAAATTGTTAAACTCCATGTTAAAAATGGCGACCCAGTGGAAGAAGGTCAAATACTCATAGAACTCGATCCAGAACTGTATGTCGAAGAGAAAAACCAAGCGGAAATGGATGTCCGAGCTGCTAAAGCACAATTCAAGCAGGCCGAGTTGAACATCGAGTTGAAAAAGGAACGCCTGCAAAGCCAGTTGATTCAGGCTGAATCAGACTACAAAATCTCGCAGGCAAATTATGAGACGACACAAGCCTCAACCATAACACAAATCAACCAATCCGAAACAGATATTTTGACAACAAAAAACTCACTCGATCAAGACAAGATCGCCTTGGAACAGGCGCGAATCTCGCTTGATCAGGCAAATATCACACTGTCTGAACAAGAGACATCGCTGAGTTCAGCCAAGATTTCGTTGGACAACGCGCAATCTGAACTCGACCGAAACACCGAACTTTATGACAAGGGACTGGTTTCCAAAAAAGCGTTGGAAGACGCACAGGCGCAGCACGTCAATGCTCAGGTGCAATATCAAAACGCCCAAAAACGGGTAGAATCTCAGAAACAGACGATCCTTTCGCAGGAAAGAACCATTAAGGTCCGTGAAACCTCCATTGCCTCACGCGAGTTAATATTGGGAAACCAGCAGAAGAACCTCGAGGACCTTAAAAAGACCCGGAAGAACGCAGAGGAAGAAGCGAAACTTCGCGTCGAAAATTCTAAAGCCAGGTTGGATGAGTTTTTAAGCACCCTTGAGAATGAAAAGTTGCTGACGGAGCAATCCAAAGTCAGTGCCCAAGCGAATCAACTCCGACGCGAGAGTACACTAAAGAACCAAGCAGAACGACTGGAATGGACGACAATCAAAGCCCCTATGTCGGGAATCGTCACACTCCTCGAACTTGAAGTGGGTGAGATTGTGACTTCTGGACGTTCAGCATTCTCGCAAAGTCCGCCGCTCATGACAATCGTTGACCCTTCTAAAATGGTCGTTAAAACTTTCATCAACGAAGTCGATATGGAACGGTTAAAAGACAGGCAGAAAGCGGAAATCAAAGTTGATGCCTACCAAAACAAGTTATACGAAGGTAGGGTCTACGAAATCTCGCCGAGTGGGCAGCAACAGGATAATATCATCTCCTTTGAGGTCATGATAGAAGTCCTCGGATCCCCGCAGGAACTCAAACCGGGCATGAGTACAGATGTTGACATCATCACCTACGAGGAGCAGAATGTCCTCATGGCACCGATAGACGCTGTTGTCAGCCAAAAGAGCGTGACCGTCAACGCAGAAGTCGGTAATACCTCTCCTTTCAAAGCAAATCAACCGATTACCATGCAGACCATCAGCGAGAAAACTTTCAACGGCACGGTTGAAAGCGTTGGAAGCGGTAGTGTCACCTTCAGTTTGGATAGCAGTCAGCGCGGGATTACACCAGGACCCGCGACGGTATCGCTCCTTGTCAAAGGGAAAAAGGAAGCCGATGGGGTCCGCGCACAGGTGAATATCTCAAGCGGGAAGCACGTCATGCTTGATGATGGAAGTCTTACAGGTAAGAGAACGCCTATTGAAACCGGTATGCAAAACGAGACGAAAGTGGTTATCAAAAGCGGCGTAACCGAAGGCGAACGGGTTATTCTGCAACAACGCAAACCACCGCAAGGCGGCGGCTGGGGACGATAGAATATAGAAGACTTTCGGCTGTCAGCAAGATAGTTATTAGCCATCAGCCATCGGAAACCATCAGCAATAAGAGGTTTTTGATTAAACTAACCTCTCTTTGCTGACTGCAACAAGAGATTTTTAATTAACGGAAGTCCTCTTTGCTGACCGCTGACGGCTACAATTGAATAATCTGACCATCATAAGCGAGGTATGCATTATCCGAGAGTTCGATATCCTGCTCTTTACACTGATCCGGGAAATAGCGGTGGTCTAATCGGTGCATAATGTGTGTGAAATAGGTCTCTCGCGTTTTCAGCGCATCGCTAATCTCCAACGCTTCACCGACCGAAAGATGTGTCGGATGTCTCGGATTAAAACTCAGCGCATCAATTACGAGCACCTCTATCCCATTTAGCAGGTCCTGTGATGCCTTCGGCAGGCGTTTCACGTCCGGTAGATACCCGAAGTTATCAATTCGATAGCCGAAAGTGTCAACATTCCCGTGTTCCACCGGAATCGGCACAATATCGAAGCCGTGCAGTTTCAACGGCTCTTTTTCCGCAATCACGTTCGGCAGCAGATGCCCGACACCACCACCTTGGAACGTCTCCTTTGTAAACATATAGTAAAAGTTACGCTGCAAGGTGTTTATTGTCTGCTCGGGGCCATAGATCGGCATATCCATCTGCTGTTTCCGGCACGGCATCACAATGTCGTTTGTACCGCTAATATGATCGGCATGCGGGTGTGTGAAGATGACAGCATCTATCCGATCAATCCGGTTCCGGACAATCTGATCCATAAAATTGGGACCCAGATCAAATTGCAGGTGCTTACCGCCTTTCTCAATATGGATTGACGAACGGGTCCGATAGTTTTTTGAGTTAACGTCTCGCGCGTCTTCGCAGGTCTCACACTCACATTTATACTCAGGAACACCTGTCGAGGTTCCTGAACCTAAAATCGTAATCTTCATATTTTTAAATATTAAATCTGGTCACCGTTCCACTACGTTCCACGGTGGTTTGCGGTTAAGTTCAATTGTTTCTGGATGATAAAAGATTTCTTATCTGACAACTGATAACTGGCAACTATTAAATGACTAAACTCACCCTCCAAGAATGTCTCACGCTGGCTGATATTATCGGTGATACGCCGATGACGGTTATCTCTGCTGCCCGCTTAAAGCACGGAATGTGCGATGCTTATGTCGCTGGTCCACTGCCGGATGTCACCGCCGCGCTCGTCTTCGATGCCTATTGTCCAGACGAGCCGTGCGGTTTCGGCACCAGTGCCGACGCGTTGTGGCAACTGCTAAAAGCCACCGACGGTTGGAGTTGTATTAATGTTGACACCATACACGCCGAACCGCTCGGCGCACTTATTGAAGCAGACACGGGGACATCTGTCCGTTATTACGGTGATGTCTGCCACGCGCTCTTAGCACCTGTTCACCGCTATAGGGACAAGAGGGTTCGCCTTCTGACCTTAGAAGATGTCGAACGTCTGGCGCAAGCACCGACAGAAGTTCAAGGCAACGGTTACAGAACACACGAAGCGATGGTTACAGAAGGCATCGCCGCCGGTGCTGTTATAGACGGCAATCTTGTCGCCATCGCACACACTTACGCGGAGACAGCCCTACACGCCGACATCGGGGTCTCTACCGTAGAGATATGGCGTGAAAAAGGATTCGCGACTGCCGCTGCATCGCTCGTCGCCGAAAAAATTCAGGCGAAAGGCAAAGTGCCAGCCTGGAGCTGCGGCGAAGACAACATCGCCTCACTTAGCGTCGCACAGAAATTGGGATTCACTGAAGTCGGACGGCGTACCTATGTTATCCCCATTTCGCCAGAATAGAATCTCCATTATCCGAGGGCGTTGTCCACCTTGTTGATTGCGGCTGCCATCAGCCGTGCGTGCTCTTCCTGCATATTCACGTTGAAACCGAACCGTAAAGCGCGCCCTAAGATAGATAACGTCTGCGGACACATATCCCGCGAATATTCAACATCCCCTTTGTAGCGAGGGTCTGCCCACGGATACCCTGACGCGTCAGGTGAATGCTTAAACAGTATGGAATCCCAATAGGTATAGATATGCCGATCCGGGAAGCCTTCGTTATAAGCAGTCCCCGCGTTGAGTCCTTCGCTTCTGAGTGCATCCGCGTATTTTTTGGCGAGTTCCACATCACGTACAATAATCGCAGCACTGATTCCGCACTCACCCGTCGGGTCATCCACATGTTGTCGGATATATCCCTTCGGATCGTCGGCGAGCTCTGCGGTGAACGCTTTTTTGAGTCGTCGTGTATGTCCCAAAATACCCTCTAATTTGGAGAGTTGCACGCGGGCGATTGCGCCCAAAATTTCGCTCGTCCGGTAGCACTGCCGCGAGAACGGCTTGTTCTGCCATTCAGCATCGCTCATCCACATCGGTAGACCCGGTTCTGCCGCAAACGCCGCGCGTTCATAGGTATCGTAGTCGTCAGTAAAGACAAGTCCACCTTCGCCACAAGAGATTACCTTGTAGTAGTTGAGGCTCCACGCGCCCGCATCACCCCACGTCCCAGCGTACTTGCCTTTGTACTGCCCCCCGACACATTGACAACAATCTTCAACGACTTTGAGATTGTGCTTCTGTGCCAGTTCGATAATCGCCTCAAGCCGACACGGTACGCCTTGCATGTGTACCGGTAGAATGGCTTTGGTATGCGGTGTAATTTTCCGTTCGACATCGGCGGGATCTAAACCGAGTGAATCGTCAATTTCTGCTATGACCGGAATCGCACCCACACCGACGATTGCGGCAGCAGTTGCGATAAAGGTGTACCCCGGCAAGATTACCTCATCACCGGGTCCGATGCCGAGCCCTGTGAGGGCGCAGATGATTGCCGAGGTGCCTGAATTCACCATCAAAGCATGGTTCGCACCGAGGTACGAAGCTGCCTCTTTCTCAAAATTGCCTACATTTGAATTCTCAACGAACCGAAAGAGTTTACCACTGCGCAAGACCTCGGTTACGGCATCAATCTCACGCTGATCTATTACACTGGGTCCATGCATTCCACCGGGTATAGGTTCGGGAATAACAGGCGTTCCACCCTGTATTGCTAAACGTGCTGCCATCTTTCTCCTCCAAAAAATAATAGGACGTAGTTTGAAGGTATCGCGGTTACAAACCGCTCCTACAAAGCCACAAAATATGGTAATACTTTATCAGAGGCATCCGTTTTTGTCAACGAGGTTTCTCTCTCCTAATTACCTACGCCACCACGACTTCTTCGGTTGATACAGGTCAAGCAGCTTTGAAATCGCCTTCGCCTTCTTGTCGAAACGCAATACGGTCTCACAGGCTGCAATTACACGCTGTTTGGCATCAGCGTCTTCGGTGGTCTCATAAATATGGTGATAACTGCGCGCCACTGCGGTATAATAGGCTACAGCATCTATACCTTCAGGGACTTCAGCAGGCAGATTCGCTGCAACCTCAACGGCTTTGTCCCAAGTCTCCACTTCGGCATAACAGATCACGAGATGGTAGCGCGGAACCTGTTGCTCAGGGCACAGCCAAGATGCTTGCGCATAACACATCACCGCTTCCGTCCAAGCAGCGTTGGCGACGTGCAACTGTGCCAGTTCGATATAGAAGTTATACAACCCCTTTTCTGTTATTGTGTAAAGCAATGCGCCGGTGTTCGCAAGCCAATCTCTTTCCAATAGGAAATTAATCGCTGAGTTCCTCTCGTCTTCGGTAATCTGAATATCGGTGAGTAGGTGCTTCGCCATAGCAGCGTTTGGAAAAATCTTGGTACGACTTTTCAGCAACGGATAGGCTTGCACCGGCTTATCCATCGTTAGGAGTTTAATCCCTGTAGCGATACGGAAGAGCGACACAATCTGATCGCTATTTTTGCGCGACATCTCATCAGCGACCGATTCCCGATTCTCCGAAAAATAGAGATTGAGTTCAGCGACCGCATCTCGGATGTCGGTATTGCTTGGATCAAGTTGGTGTGCCTGTGCGTAAAACCGTTGTGCTGTGAAGAGTTCTCGCCAGCCGCGATAGATAGAACCGAGTCGAAAATTGGCAAGGGCATGGGTTGATGTTTCGTCGGTTGTGTTGAGGATGTCATCGTAGGCTTGGACGGCTTCGGCGAGCCTACCTTCGGCTTCTAACGCTTGCGCTTCGGTGATTGGATTTGACATAGGGGGTCCGCTTCCTTGATAAACGTTGACCCCTATTGTAAACCGATAACCTTCGTTTGTCAAGCAGCTTTCCTGCCTGAAAATTTTTGTTATAAAAAACGTATTGACATACCGAAAAAAAACCGGTAAAATTACATTATGGAAAATTCTTTGATGAAACAATTATCACTGCTACTCGTCTTCGCAATCAGCGTTGGATTCTACACTGCTACGGCTCTGCCGCCAGATGCCATCGACACACCACCGTGGCAACCTACAGGAAAATACACACACCCCGATATCCGAGAGAGTTCCGGTATCGTCGCAAGCCGGCAGTTTGAAGGTGTCTATTGGACACTTAACGATTCTGGTAACCCCGCCACGCTCTACGCCACAAAACGCAACGGCGAACTCATCGAAGAAATAGCAGTAAAGGGTTCCCGAAATTTCGATTGGGAAGCACTCGGCATTGATAACAAAAATCAGCTCTGGATCGGCGAAATCGGTAATAACAGTAGACTGCGGATGGATCTGAAAGTCGTTGTCGTTGCTGAACCGGATCCGTTCACCGACACAGAGGTGACGGTCATCGCGAGTTATCCGTATCGCTACCCCGCTGAAAACGTGGATGCGGAAGGCCTGTTTATTGTCAACGGTATGCCTTATATTGTCTCTAAAGAACGGGAACGCGCTGTGCTTTACCGGTTCCCCACACTGCAGGCAGATACAAAACAGGTATTGGAAAAGGTCGGTGAGTTCGCCGGGGCGAAATTCGTGACCGGTGCTGGTGTGTCAGAAGATGGCACACGGCTTGCCGTCTGCACCTACGATGCACTCTGGGTATATCACGGCGTAGCGGGCGATTTAGCGAAAATGATTCAAGGTACACCGTGGCACTTACCACACAGTTTCTATGGAGAAGCGGTCTGCTTTGATGGCTACAATCTGGTCTTGACAAACGAGGCGCGGGACGTCTATGCAGTGCCACAGTTTTGGTATGAGAAAGAATGGACATTACCATCAAAGGACACCCAATCGGCAATTGATCTGTTACCCAAAACAGCAGCAAACGGCGGAACGGTTCAGGTAGAAACCTACCGCACCGAGGGTATTGATATAGGCGGAAGCCATATCGCTTTCACACCGGAAGCTGCCGGAAACAGCGGATCCTTAACCGCTCCAATTGCGGCGACTTACACAGACCTTTACGAAATTCGTGCCATTTTAACGCGTGGGCAAGCGTATGCACAGGTTCAATTATCCGTCAACGGTACCACAATCGGCACGCCTTACGACTGTTATTCGCCTGAACCGATAGCCGGTACACTCGTGTCATTTGGGACGGTTCCGTTGAACGCTGGTGAAAACCAGATAACGCTCCGTCCCGTCGGAAAGGCATCCGAAGCCACAGGCTATAAAATCGGTGTTGATGCCTATCAGGTCCTAAACGCTTCCCCTTACGTCAAGCAATACATGGTTTTAGGTCCGTTCCCTAAGACAGATGTTGCTGCGATTAATGCGCACCTGCACGCTGAGAGTCAATTGGATTTGAAAAAGAGCTACACAGGTATTGATGGCAAAGCCGTCCACTGGCAGAAAGCAACGACCAGAGCAGACGGTTTTCTCGATTTACGGAGAGACCTGAGCCCTACGCCAATGACTGCTGGCTACACGTTGGTGTATGTCCATGCACCGAAAGCAACGGATTCCGTGATGTTAATCGGGAGTGATGACGAGACCACTGTCTGGTTAAACGGAACGGAGATTCTCCGAAAGCGTATCAATGCTGGTGCGACAGCGGATAAACATGCAGTTCTGTGTCAACTGCAAGCAGGATGGAACACGGTTTTGTGCCAGAAAGCCGATAACGGTTGGTCATGGGGGCTATATCTACGGTTCACGGACGCAGATGGTGTTCTCAGATATGCCACCGAACCAGCAGAATAGCATTTTCCGTGTAACCGTCTGAACCGGTATTTTCTCCAACCCTATCAAATTTCCTTACCCATAGAAGATTCAGGTCCCGCGTCTGTATCCATTTCCATGAATTCATCGTTAAACTTGTAGATAAATATATTATAAGGACTGAAAACGTTTAACCTTTGAAAGTGGATTAGACACATCATTCAGTTTGAGAACAGTAGTGGGGTATATTCGATGCAATTTAATTTTCTTAGATTTAACAGACAAAGCACTTTGCTGCGAATCGCGCAAACAATCGGCTTGGTTGTGATCATCTTAGCGGCCGTATCCGTTCCGGTAGATGCTTCCAGTATAGCACACCGCGATATCTTTGTCGGCGCAAGTGCCCGGGCAGTCGGTATGGGGAGCGCATTCACGGCGGGTCCCTCAGCGAATAACGGTTTCCTCTGGAATCCATCTTCATTAGGATTTATGGACGGCGTAGAAGTGAGCATGGGAGGGATGCCGTTTCCCGGTAGCACATCAAGTAGCGAACAGGCGTTCTCTATCGCCGCGAACCCAAAATCGTTCGGTATAACAGACAGAGACTTAGGTAACTTATCTTTTGCAACATGGCTTGACGGTTGGGGAAACGATACAGCTGAATCCACACAGATCGTGCTTTTAGGATACGGACTCGCGTTCGGACATAACGCTTCAGCCGGTGCAAACTTACGATACTATCAAAACAACAACCCTATCAGAACTAACTTCTTATGGAGCGTAGATTTAGGGATGCAGTTCGCCTACCCGTTGGAAAAATGGGGTGATACGGTGAAGGTCGGTGTCAACTTCTCGGAACTGAGCAACGGTATCCGAGAAAATGGAATCCTCCTTGAGAGTTCGCCGCTCGCAGCACGTTTCGGGTCAACCTACGAATTCGGCAGCCATACGCTTTTCTCCGCCGACTTCGCTGTCCGAGGCGAAAACAGCATAGATTGGAGCGAACGGCTTCGACTCCATATCGGTGCCGAGCACTGGCTCATCAACGGACACTTCGGACTCCGTGTCGGTTATACCACCCTAACAAATTCCGATAGATTCTTGGAAGGTGAATTGGCAAGAGGGGTCAGTTTCCGAAATTCCGCAGGACAACTTGATTACGCTTACGTTAGCGGCAGCGAACTTGAGAATGGCGTACACTGGATCTCCGCAACCTTACGTTGGGGCGACGGCAACACACAACCGGTATTAGCAAACACGCCTCCTGAAGCCCCAAAAACAGAAGAGGTACAGGTACAGGAAGAACCCGCACCGATTTTAATGCCTGCAACCCTCACCGCTGAAACAACAATGTTAGAATTGCAACTTTCAGACCCAGTGATCTCGCCGAATAACGACGGCATCGCTGACGAAACAACACTCCGCTTGCAGCTCACGGAAACCGAAAACTCACAAGGAATGGCAAGCAACACCTTAAAGTGGCAGTTAAATATCCGTGATGAATATACCGAAAGTGTTTGGGAAAAATCTGGAACAGGTCTTCCGAGAGAAGGTATCGTTTGGAACGGGATCGCGAACACAGGTAACTTGGTTCCAGATGGCGACTACGCGATCGAACTGCACGTCCTTGACGCGCAAGGGAAACCGCACCTAAAAGACAGCGAGAAGATTACGGTAGACCTTATCCCGACAACGTTAGAACTCTTTGGAAAGACAGCGACAACGGTCGGTGTGAAGACATGGGATATGAGTCCACTTGCACACTGGAAACTCGAACTTTTCGATATCGAGAACACACTCGTCGAACAGGTAGAGGGAGATGGCGCGCCACCAGAAGAGATCACTTTAACCAAAATTCAGTCGCAGCCTGCTGCCACCTATACTGGCAAGTTGCAAGTTCAGGACATCGCTGGCAACCAGAATACACGAGAAGCACAGCTCACACTCGGAGCGGAGCCAGAACCGATAGTAGAACCGGTCACAGCAACAGCATCGCTTGTCCCGACAGCAAGGCTGACTTTGATGGTTGGTTCTTTTGGAGAATCTCGTAACGCTGAAATGCTGGCTGATAATTTGGCGTGGATGTATCCAAATGAGAAAGTGCAGATATATACAGCCGTCGTTGAAGGAAGAACGATGCATCGGGTAACGATCGGGCAGTTTGTACAACGTTCGGAAGCAACAAACCTCAAGCAGCACGTCGAAGAGACACAAGGCGTTGAACCGATATTGATTACAGTTCAATAGTTATCGGCAAATGGCTTTCGGCTCGAACCGTTTTTCGTTCCTTCAGGCGAGGTTTGTAACCTCGCCTTTTCCTAATAACGGTAGGTGCGGTTTCTTTTCCCTGAATCGCAGATTATCACGGATTATGCGGATGAGAAAAGGCGAATTGTATTTGACATATCTTGAATCTTATAGGAACAATGTTTGATATTCCATATCTCCCTTATAGGAGCAATCTCCGAATTGCGACTGCTCCTATAAAAGCGACAAAGAACCGAAAATTGAAAACCTCTGTCTGCATAGTCTCCACATTAGCATTTATGCGAAGGTTCTAAAACTCCCTTTCTTCTTCAACCTTTGCGCGTTCAACCTCTTTGTCCAAAACTTCTACGAAATCGTCAATCCAGAGTTGGACATTCTTGTTATCTTCGCTATTCTTAATATGGAGCAACTGCTGTTTTTTCCTCTCATAGCGTAAACTCTCAGGTCCCACCCATACACCTGTGGAATAATTTGATATGAGACCTTGTCGAACCTTTTTTCGCTTGCCATAACGTACAAGAATTTCCCTTGCCAAAGAAGTTGGCCATTCTTCTACTAAGCGTGTTTTAGGAACAAGACTACGGGCAACATATTGTGACCGATCTTTCACATTAGCATCAATCCATTTCCAGATTTCTCTGGACGGAATGAGTGTTAATGCTCCTTTTTCTTTTTCTGTTGCAGAGATATCTGCTTCCCTCAGCCATTTTTCAAGGGCAAACGTTCTTAAAAAATGATCTCGTGCGTCTAAATATTCACTAACATGCTTCCAAACCTGTATAGGATGCTGTCTTGTCAATTCTGTCAATACTGAGCAGGTTTTCGAGTAATTATCAACTATTGATCCTTTTTGACCAAAGTGAGCAAGCATTATTTTTAGAAGTTCTAAATTCTTCTCTGGATAGGATTGCACAAACACTTTTCCAATCTCTGTCCAATGGTAATCAGTCATTGGATTAAACAATTTTTTTTCTGACTCTTCAAATAGTAATGGATGCGTGAGCAACTGGAATGTCAGATCACACGGTAAAACTAACTTTGATCTCTGAGGACCATAATAGCGGTGGTAAAGAATCAATGCAATTGACATAGCAGATTTGTCCATAAAACTCAACAAAAATTCAATCCACGCTGTGAAGACTGCTTCGGATAGACTCTCAATTGCTTTACCGTAGACAAAAATGCCAAAGTGATTAATACCGATAACACCACTTTGGGCGAGATTAAGAAGACGCAAACCTGCTCGATCTGTCAAACCGGAACGATGTGTGAGATCTGAAATCACTACACTTAGTGTCGTATCTTCAACCAGTACATCAAGTTGTTTTTCCCATTCTGCCAAATCGTTTTCAAAAATTGTTCGGAAATAACCCCCGAGAAAATAGACACTTGCATTGTCAATTGCGTTTCGTTGAGCATCCAAAAGTGTTGGTAGAAGGGAAAAATGATTATCTCTTTTTCCAAGTTCATACCCAAACTTGTATCCATTTTTCGCCTCAGTTGTTACAAGCCATGGAAGCTCCGCTTGCAAAAGTGTTGGATCCTCAAAGGCTTGCCGGGCAAGTTTTTCAAGATGAGGTTGTACCCGATTTTTTTCATCTTTGTTTGCTTCAAGTTGGTCTTCAAGCAGGTCCATCCCAACATATCGTTGCATTAGGGAATGAAAGTCAGAACCAACCAATTCATCTCGAAGTTGTTCAAAACGTTGTCGAATTTCGACTGGCAAGTCGTCGTCATAGGTGTCATCATAGTACAAGATTTGGCTTATTGTTTCAATGACCTGCTTTTGACTTACATACCTTTCGTGGACAATTGTTATCACCGTATCTATAACCATATCACTTAGATCTGGGATTTTCGCAAGCGCACCTGCCCTTTCAAAGAGAATCTCTACGGCCTCTTTACACTCATCTTGAGGCAAACGCGGTAATTGTCCAGATAGAAGTTGCCACACTTGACGGTAAGTATCCCACAGCTCATCATATGTTTTAGGTTCCCAAAGTTTAGGAGGATTGCGTAACCCTTGATATTCCGCCCCTATTCCTCGCGAAAAATGTTCTGATTCTAATGCAGCATTGCAGGCTTTTAATGCAAGTGCCCGGCGTTCTTTTGAATTGGATTCAAATGCTTCTTCCAAGACCGGTAACCGTTTTGCTGGAGGCACTTCAGTCGGTGCTACTCTGCCGGGCCCCGGCGAAAAGAGACTGGCAAATACGCCACTAGCATTGTTTGAATAGTTTTCATTCTCAGCTTCTCCAAGGGCAAGAAGTAACCTTGCGGCATCAACAAACAAATCACGCCATACGGCAATTTTTTCAAGAGCCCATACCACATCTCTTCGCCCGCTTGTGAATTGCAAAAGTGTCTCTGTATCCCAATTCCCTAACGTCCGCATCAGGCATCTCAAAGCTGATTCGGGATCCGCTTCAGTCAGGGCGAGAAAAAAACGGCTACCCAGCCTTGTTTTCAGATATTCATCATCCTGAAATGGTCCATCAGGACCAAGGAGAGTTTTGACAATTTTGGATGCTGCATCCGATTCAGCGGCATACTTAAACATCTCATAGAACCACTCAACCAATTTGGGGTTTAAGTCCTCGGTGAATCTCTCAAGGTTGAATCCTTTGTAATGCCTTTCCCACCACTGTGTCCATAATTTAATATGTAATGCCTTTGGTGTTATGTAAAGCGTAGAATCACCTTGAAGGATTTTACGTTCTCTGAGCTCATAGATGATCTCTTCAAATTTGTACGAAGTGATGTCTGAATTAGCGATCTCCACCTTTTTAGCTATACTTTGCGCTTCAAAATCAACAGATCTTTCATAACCAAAACGTTTAAAAAGTGCGAGATGTTGAAGCACCACTCGCCTGTGCTCCGTCTTTTCGCTGTCTTGATCAGCTGCAGCAATGTAACGTTCCCAGATATCAACTTCGACTGTACTGGGTATCTTGAGCACGTCTTCTGGATAATTCACTAAGTTCTGACCAATGACATGGGCAACTCGCGGTGAACCACCACAGAGTTCTGCCCATCGGTCTACCTGATCCTCAGGTATTTTATACTCTTGAATCATAATGTTACTGATCTGTTTAGGCTCTAAAGATGGCATATCATAGTAAGTAATACCTCCGGACTTTTCCTCATAGTCATTATAGATAGTAATTAGTTTAATCCTTGGGCTACAATGTTGAAGTTCATACCAAATATCAAATCGGCTGCTCGGATCGCATTCGTCAATTACTACAACGGCGAAGAGGTTTTCATTGAAGCGAATTTCGTTCATTAAACCACCGGATTTAAACTGCACAGCTGAACGGCAATAGATAACTAATGGTGATAAATCTTCTTCCGCGGTAGCTTCTAAAACTAATCTTGTTTTACCGATGCCGGGTTCTCCCCACACCCGTACATGAACCGGATAGTCATCTTGCCGTAAATCATTCTGTATTTTCTCAATGAGTTCGCTTTGTGGTCTTCCGGGCTCAAAGTGAACTTGCATATCCGGATACTTAGACCAATCCCGGTGGATTTTGAAATTGTCTGCACGGAAAGCCCTAAGGTTCAATTCTAACAATGGGAACTCTTGAAGAAAATTAATCAAATCGTCTTGACTCCAAATCTTGACTTTGGGATTCTGATAACCGCACTGTTTCAAGCATTCCTCAATGTGAGATCGGGCCTGGTTCGTTCGTGACCGACTCAGGTTGATTTCCGTACAGACTAAGACATACACAGCGTCGGTATCACTGACCTCAAGGCAAGCACGAATGCTTGGGCCAAGATTCTCTTTAGTCATCGGTGTCCTGGTCCCACCGAAGAGTTCTTTCCTGATCTGTGATTTTTGCCACGGTTTAAATTCAGAACCCGATTTAATCTGGTAACCATTTTTGCCTGGCTCAATTATTTCGCTTTGTGGAACAGATAAACTTGCATTAACCGTAGCATCAATCCCACCATCTGGAGCATTGATTTCGTTTGGAACGTCAATTTTACAAGTGCCTGGACCTAGTCGGCGCGCTTCCGCCCAGAGCAAATCTCTGAAAAACAGAACAGCTTCTGCCTGACTAAGTCCGCTAAGGTGTTCCGGTTTAACCGTGGAAATAGTGGCACGATTCATTATATATCTCCGAAAAATTTAGGATATAAATAGGGTATCACATTTTAATATCTGTGTCAAATGTCTCTAAAAAAGCAGATCGCTTTGTACCTTGTTTGAATTTTCGCGGCGGAGTGTGCCGCGTCCCATCTGCTGTTTGCTGCTGTGTGCCCAGTGGCAAAACAACCCTAAACTCGAGTTGCACCAGCGAGTTTTCGTATTTTGTTGCTTCTGTTAATCTGATTTGCTATTTCAACAGATTCAAGTGGACTATGTGGTTTATCAGCGAGACAGACAAACTTCCCGCGTCCAGTATTTTCAGCTATACCTTTCGTTGCGACGACGATACATTCTGCCATAGTCGTGTCTGCAGAGAATGTGCAATCTTCTGCTTTTGCCTGCGCCATGGTTATCACGACTACGTTGTGGTATTCGTTTGCCCACATATCTCGTAGTTCCTGCGTAGTGGGAGATCTCAACACTGTTAGTGGCAAAATGAAACCCATTGTACCACCATCTCTCAGTTTTTTGTCAGCAAGTTCTATGAAAGCAGAAACAAAACCGTTAGTTCCATCAGTTACGCTTGTATTTTTAGATTTCAATGCAGCCTGCATCAACTTCTGGTCTTCCTTAGGTCGATCACTGCCTTGGAAAGTAGATTTTGGTACATCGGTATTGCTATCCGATCCCGGTCTTGTGAAGGGCGGATTTTGTATAACAATGTCCATATCACCGTGTGGGAACGTCTGTTGGAGTTTAACTACCGTATTTTCCTCACCGCCTATCTGCTCAGCCTCTGTGTCAAATAGTTTTATATCGTCAAGCAATTCCAATGAGCCGATTGTGTAACTCCCATTATCGGTTACGCCGTAAGGTGCAGTTACGATTTGCGTGCCGCCGATTTTGACCCCTGCATACGTACTCGCAAGTGCAGCTGCGGTGAGGTGTGTCGCATTCGGCATAATGTCCACACCCCCGATGTTCTTCTCCAACATTCGCTGATGAATATCTTTGCCGTTTCCACCAGATTGTTCGTACAAGGATAGTATGCGTTGGTATACTCCGTTGAGCAGTGCTCCAGTCCCACAAGCAAAATCCGCCACTTTCGGAAGTTTGCCTTTAGGCAGTTCAGGCATCACGAGGGTTGATAACAACACTGCACTTTCCGGCAGCGTGTAGTTCGCCTTGACGTATTTCCTATCAGTGATTAATTTTTGGAAAACTATACCTGCGAGTTCATGGATTTGCGCGATGCGGGTATCAACGAGATCTTTAGCTGCCGCACACAGAAGTTTTAAGACATGTTTAACCAGTCTATCGTCTGTTGCAAGAGCCTTAACGAGCTCACGGGCATCTTCAAAGATTGGACGGTAGTTGACTTTAAGGATAGTGCTCCAATCCGCTATAACATCGGCGTAGTCAATTGTAGGCAAGAGTTGATGAAGTGAACGGACGGAGGTCATTTCTATTTCTTCTTTGCCAGCGAGCGAACTCTGGAAGACGAAGGCATCGGTGATAATCAGTGCTGCCATGCGAAGAGTTTGTAGATTGAGTTTTTCCTCTTCATCTGTTTCATCTTTAGCGAAGACCTCTTGATGTAGGATTGCCTCAATTTTCGTCCCCATAGCACGGTGTTCAGTAATAGCATTTTCAAGTAGATGGGCTGCCCGATTGACGCTAAGTTCCATCTCCTCTGCTGCCTGTTCCAACTGGGAGTTGGGTATTGCTCCGACGTGTAACGCATTGGCGATGTCTGCAACTGTCCCTATTGCCCATCCGTCTTTTGGGAAGTGTCCGACAGTATCTCCAAGAGTACTGACGAGTTTGTACTGCAGATCGTTCGCCTCGCGGAGTTGTGGATTGATATTTTGTCCAGACATCGTTTTAAAACGGTCAGGGTACAGAATTGCCATGACGTTATTGAGGGTTTTCTCGGAGGTATAGTATTCTGCTTCCAATTCATGGAAAAGCCGTGTTTCTGCTTGTTTGATGAGGTTTTTAGCGTTAGTGACAGTATCAAATTTGGCTTCTATACCAATAGGCTCTCTACCTCTTTCAATCACAAGTGCATCAAGCTCACTGTGACCTTTGATGAACGCATGAACTGCTGTTTCGACTTCCCATTTATGTCGCATGTTCCGTAGGATGTTCACTAATTCGTTTGTAATTGTTGTTTCGTGTTGGCTCGGCATATTATTTCCTTAGGATTGTTTTTGATGACGTGTGGATCTGGTGGAGTTAGGGAAAAGGATCTACCGAGTATGGTGACGATGTATTTCTATAGAAGTGCCATATCCACCAGACTAAAAAAATTAACTTTGCGGCTGGGATGATAGTATAAATCCTGCAGACGAAAAAGGATATTTGTAACACTACCAAATTTTCACAAGGGTAGCAACGATTTGCAAAACCCGAACAACAGTTTCATCTGGCATATCCCCCGCGTACCGCGCGCGTCTTTCCCACCAATCAAGGCTTTTGATATGATCCGCTTGAATGACTCCATCAAGCTCAATAATTCTAGTGAGGTCCTTACTTTGAATTTCTACGCCTGGTGGGATTGGAACATCAAGATCTGCACGGTAGGGTTTCCGGCTGGTCGTGATTGGACACATAATTGCCAACCACAATCTACGATTATAGATTTCTTCAGAGAGTACAAGAGCCGGACGCTCTTTTGCCTGCTCATGTCCGGCGTGAGGCTCAAAGTCAATCCACACGATATCACCGTGTCGTGGAACATACATATTGAAGTTTACCAAACCTCCTTGCCCACCGGCGGACCGGTGTCTGTTTCTTCCGAAAAGCCGGATTTTCGGACTTTAACTTTAGGTTCTGGGACCTTGGCTAAAAGTTCTTCTATTGTATAATTCGGACGTGGTATAGGTCTAGACCTTTCTTGGCTACAAGGTGCTATCCCAACTTCCTTACCACGCAATTTAGATTCTGAAGCTTCAGCAGAAAGTTTATCGGGTGTATAGTCCGCTTGTTTCATGAATTAACTCCTTTTTGAGAAAGCAACTACATTAGACAAGATGTTAGGATAATTATAACACAAACAAAACGGTTGTTCAAGTAGAAGTCAGTTTAAGGGCAGGGTCATTCAATTGTAGGTTTTTTGCGCTGTCCTTTTCACAGGTAATAATACTTAATATATATAAATTAAAATACATATACAATTAAAGCAATTCACCGAAATTTTCGCAGCCTGTCGCAGCATTTCACAAGAATTTTACAAAAAGTTAAAACCGTGAACACAGAACGCGATATGTATCAAGCAGAAAATTTTCACACCGGATCCTAAAAAAAACGTCCAATCCAATAATTTCTTAAAATTGAATAGTCCTGAGTTTAAGGATGTGTAAATATTCTAACAGCGTTACCATGTCGAAGCACTCTAAGACATAGCACTCCGCTGGAGTGCATTTATCACTGACATCTGACACTATAGACATATCACGCCTCTGGCGTGAGAAGAGCCCAACCTCTCCAAAAACCTCTTTGCTTCAGCGGAGTGCTATGTCCACAAACCTGTCCGTTTTCAAAAAATCAATATGCTGCCAAAAACTTTACACACCCTCAGTTTAATCAAATACTTCCAGGTCCGATAGGTTCGGTTCCGAACACTTCAATAGAAGCCAGCAGTGGCTAGTTTGTAACAACCAATGGTTAGGAAACCACTGCTATAGGGTTTGGACCTGTATTTATACCGAATAAAACGCCGAGGCGTTTTGGTAGAAAAGCCTGTTTCTCTCTGCATCCGAAGCGTCTTCGACAGCCCACAAGAGGGCATCTACCCACCCCCGATATGTCGCCGCCAGCGTACAGACGGGCCAATCGCTCCCGAACATGAGCCGTTCATAACCGAACGCCTCCACAAGGTGCCGGATATACGGCTTGAGTTCCTCACGCGTCCAATTTTCGCTTGCCGTGGTCACAATCCCTGATACTTTGCAATGGACGTTCTCAAAAGCGGCGAGTTCACGGATATGGGTTGCCCACGGTTCAAACTGCCCACCTTTTATATCGGGTCCTCCACAGTGGTTAAGTGCATGCCGTACATCCGGTGTCGCCTTAACCAATGTAATCGCTGCTGGCAGCTGCGCCTGATTCGCACAGAGTTCAAAGGACAGATCAAACTTCGCCAGCAATTTCACACCGTTAATCAGTTCAGGTGTCGCATAGAACTCTGGATCGGGGTGGTGCCACGCCATCCGGCGCACACCGACGACAAGCCCGAATCCGACAAGCTGCGAAAGGATAGCCTCGGCGTTCGGTTTCTCCAACGGTGCTGCCGCCGCGATTGCCCCGATCATCCCATCCGTCTCAGCGATCTCTGTTAACCACGCCACCTCTTTGACGACATCCGTTTCAGCCGGATCCCCCTCAACATGAACCGACTTGACGACGTTAAGGTCGCCAATCGCGTCGCGATAGTCTTCCGCTGTATATCGCTTTTCTAACAGGTCAAACCCCTCAAGCCACGGGTATTCCAAGTTTTCAGTATCCCAGAGGTGTTGGTGGGTATCAATTATCTTAAGCATCTGTTCTTCCTCGTTTTCTATAGGCTCGTTTTCAATAGGTTAGACACACGCTGCAGTATAACACGTTCTGGGAATAGCGTCAATTTTCAATTCAGAGAAAAATGATTTGAATTTCACGGCAATATCCCGTATAATTTCCTTAATGCAACAGACACTTAATAACCTTAACAAAAACAGAATTCGGAGGTGTTTATTATGTTTTTGGGTTTCTTTGACCCACTTTATTTTGTATTTCTCGCGCCCGGACTCGCTTTATCCCTATATGCGACGTTTCGCACAAAATCGACATTCTCAAAATACTCACAAGTCGGATCGCGTAGCGGGATGACCGGGGCACAGGCTGCTGAGCTGATGCTAAAGCGGCACGGTGTCAGTGGTGTTCGGATTGAACGCTCTGGTGGCTGGTTAAGCGACCACTACGATCCATCTAAGAAGGCTTTGCGGTTATCCGATGATGTCTACTCAAGCCAATCGCTTTCCGCTATAGGAGTCGCCTGCCATGAAGCTGGACACGCGATGCAGGACGCACACGGCTACGCGATGTTAAACCTGCGTACTGCCCTCGTTCCAGCGACGAATTTCAGTTCAATGTTCTCTTATATCCTGATAATGGTGGGTTTCTTTATCCAACCGTTCCTACTGCTCGGCGTAGCCCTTTTTGCAGTGGGTGTCGTTTTTTCGCTGATAACGCTCCCTGTTGAATGGGATGCCAGCAGGCGCGCGAAATTGGCAATAGACGAAGCGAGAATGCTCACACCAGAAGAGAGTCGACACGCCAGCAAGGTGCTTAACGCTGCCTTCTTGACATATCTCGCTGCAGCAGTAACGAGTCTGCTGACACTGCTCTATTACCTGTTCCGGTTAGGACTGTTGGGTGGTGGTGATGAATAAAATTCTGTAAGGGCGCGGCAGGGTGCCGCGCCTATGGCGAATTAAAGTTTCAGTTTTTGTTTTCGATATCGACACCGGGCCATTGATCGTCTTGCTCGGTAATATCGACAACGATCCCGTCAGGGTCTTCAACTTTAAAGGCTTCTGAGGGCAGCGCGTCCGAATTCGGGTCGTAAGGTTTACTGCCGTCTAAGCCTTCCCAAGTGATTTCAAAACCGAGTTCCTCACACCGCTGCGCGGCTTCCCGCAAATTCGGAACCCGGACACCGATGTGGAGGTAGTCTAACATTCCGCCGACATGTTTCGGACGTTCGGGACCACGGTGTTGGAACACTCGGAAATTGTGATAACCATCGGTAAGATCGTAGCAACCGTTCATCGTTGAAAAGACACGCAGTCCGAGCGCATCGCGCCAGAAACGGATACTCTTCTCCAAATCGGTCGTGCGGACACCGATGTGTACAAGTGTTGTTGACATAAAAGATTCCTTTTATAAGGCACAAGGTGTGTGCCTACTACTTTGTGTTGCGGCACGGTGGAGCGTGCCTACTACTTTAGATCCAGACAGTTGGCTCGCGGTTTTCGGCTCGGGACAATCCAAGTGCCTCCGTTTTCTGTCGTAAACTCAAGAATCGCAATTAATTTCTCGCTCACGGTTATAGCGAACGGCAGTCTTAATGAGCGGTGTGAGGCGCATCACTTTACCGAGGGAACCGATGACACCGATTTCACGTGTCGTAATGGCACGCATGACGTTGAGTTCGCCTGTCCAAAACCTGTGAGCGACATCGCCTGTCATCGTGAGTTCAACATCTGGTGCCGTGACATCACAGGCACCACGGATAACGCGATACTCGCCATTTGCTGCGGTTAGCGTCATCGTACAATCAGGCGCGGTATAGTTAAACTGGACACTCAGTGTCAAGGTCTTCAGTGTCTCTCGCGCTTCTGGTAAAGTTGCAATTTCTGCAAACAACTCACTCATATAACTATAGAGTTGTTCTGATGTTTCAAATATAGCCATAGTTTGCGATATAGCATATCGTAGTAACACCGATAAAGTCAAGTGACTTTTTAACAAAATTTTAGGAGTTTTAAAATGAGCAAATCAAATCCGTTAGAAGCTATCTCCAATGCCTTAGGCGGTGATGACGGTTTAAGAAGGTTAAGAAATACCTTCGGGATCCCGAGTTTTTGCTATAAATCGCCTATAGGATGGATAGACATCATCCCTGAAGAAAACCGTATTTCGAGCGTTTCCTTTAGTGAAGCAGAACCTTCATCTGGACCTACCTTTCCACCAACGCTCCCTGTTCTCGCCAGAACGATTAAGTTGTTGGACATCTATTTTGCCGGAGGCGCGATCAATTTCGCTGAGATATCGGTACAATTAGCATACGGTACGGATTTCCAGCAGCAGGTCTGGAAGACGATTCAGCAAATTCCGTATGGAGAAGTACGATCCTATCAATGGATCGCCGATCAGATCGGGCGACCGAAATCAGGGCGTGCTGTTGGCAACGCAGTTGGTGCCAATCCTGTATCAATCCTTGTTCCGTGCCATCGTGTCATCAGAAGTAATGGCGTATTGGGTGGCTACGGCGGCGGATTAGATCGGAAACGCCAATTGTTAGCCCTTGAAGGTCAGGACATCGAGAACTTGAAGTAAGGATGCCAACTTCGCGCAAGCATCAAAAGTAGGTTTTCTGGGAGTTTTATTTAAATGACTGTTGAGAAAAAATTAGGCAAATCCACACAAGCCATTCATGCAGGCGAAAGAGGGACATCCTCTACCGGAAAAAGCGGGATACCTCTACTACCACCTATCTATCAGAACAGTACCTTTCGTTTCACAACAGCCGCAGAATGTGCGGAAGCGTTCCGAGACGAAGATAGCGGTTATGTATATACCCGTTGGGGGAATCCGACACAGGATGTATTAGAAAAGAAACTTGCCGTCCTTGAGGCAGGCGAAGCGGCACTCGCGACAGCATCGGGGATGGGGGCAGTCAGCACGGCACTGCTGACTGCCTTAGCCGAGGGTGGACATGTCGTCGCTATGGCAAACCTCTATTCCGCGACCTTCCAAATTCTCAACGAAGACCTGCGGCGGTTTGGCATCGAGACGACCTTTGTTGATTCCACCGACCTCTCGCAAATTGAACGCGCGATCAGGAAGGATACGAAAGTCCTCTATCTCGAAAGCCCGACAAACCCACTCCTGAGACTGATAGACTTACGCGGAGCCGCCGGGATTGCAAAGGCACACGGGGTGACCTCAATTATTGATAACACGTTCGCGACACCGTGCGGACAGCAACCGATTGCCTTCGGTATTGATGTCGTCGTCCACAGTATGACGAAATATTTGAGTGGTACGGGGGCGGTGGTTGCCGGTGCGATTGTCGGAGAAAAGGAATTTATTACGCACGCTAAAACAGGGGCACTACGCAACTTTGGCGCAGTTATTAGTCCGTTCAATGCGTGGCTAACACTACACGGTATCACGACGTTACCTGTCCGATTCGCCCGGCACTGCGAGAATGCAGTGCAAGTCGCCGAGTTTCTGGAGACACACCCAGGAGTGGCGTGGGTTCGGTATCCGGGCTTGCCGAGCCATCCACAACATCAACTGGCAGAACGGCAGATGGAAGCGTTCGGTGGCATGATTACACTCGAATTGAAAGGTGGACGCACCGCCGGGGAACACCTCGTCGATCGTCTCGAACGCTGCGCACTCGCCGTCAGCCTCGGAGATGTCCGGACACTTATCTGCCATCCTGCATCAACGACGCACTCACACGTACCAACGGAAATCCGCCAGCAGATCGGAATTACAGACGGCTTGGTCAGAATCTCTGTCGGTTTGGAGGATATCGAAGACATTCTGGCTGATCTCGAACAAGCATTAGAACCCCGTGCTTCTTAGGCTTTGGATATGGTTCTCAGTGATGTTATTTGATTGATGCGATGCCTCTCTATGTGGTTCTGGAAAATTTTTGAGAAGCTTCTGATAGGCTTCTATCGCTAAATCCGTATCCCCGTTGTCCTCATAGATCTTACCGATCCAATATTGCGCTGCCCGTCGGTTATCGTAATCGTAGGTGCCGTTATCCGCCACCTTCTGATACGCATCAACCGCGCTCGCTATATCCTCGCTGGCGTATGCGATCTGTCCGATGTAAACCTGAGAATTGGCGGCATTTTCGTTGCGCGGGTAGAGCTCAATGGCTTTCTGAAGTTGGGCGATGGCTTCGTCGTAGTTACCGAGTCGTTCGTACGCCCATCCCATATAGAAGTGTGCGTCCTGCCCGGCTTTGGTGTCTGGATAGAGATCAACGACTTTCTGGTAGCCGTCAATTGCCTCCTGATATTTTCCCTCTGCGAGATAGGTCTGCGGGATCCCGAAACTCGCCAAAGGTGCGAGGTCTGGATCGCCAGAATCGACGACGTTTGTAAATTCGACGCGTGCGTTCTCATATTCCTGCTTCTTGAGATAAATCTCGCCGGTAACGTATAAAATCTGATAGAGGAGGGGACTGGCACGGAACGGTTCTCGCAGTGTGTCAAACGTTGAAAGCGCAATGTTTAATTCGCCTTTCCCATAGTGGCACATCGCCGTATTAAACTGTGCTTGGTCTGATAAGTCGCTACCGGGATATAAGGCTATTAATTGCTTGTAAAGAGAGAGTGCGCGGTCGTAATAAGAATCAACGGATTCGAGTGTCCCGGTCCGCTTTAAGTCCTCAGCGATTTTATAAGAGGCGAACGCGATGGCATACATGGAATCGTCTGCCCACTCACTGTCAGGATAATTGTTGATGAGCCGTCGGAAGAGTGCGAAAGCCTCTTCATCGGTGCGTGGGATGCGTGAAGCGAGCTGATAGATCGCATCATCAGCCCACAGGCTGTCAGGGAATTTGTCGAAAACTTCACGGTATGCAGCTCGGACCTTCCGTAGCCGGTTCGTATCTGGACTATCAAGTGTTACGGGTGGTTCGTCGAGTGCTTTTACCACCGCCCACGCCTTATCTGCGTTGTCGTAGTAGTCTTCGTAACTGGTGCTGTCTCCTGTGACACGCCCCAGCCAAAACCCACCAGCAAGTGCAAGCAGAACACAGATTTCTGCAATTATGAACTTCTTCATCTTTCTTCTCCTTACCAAGTATTAGTTCTGAATATACTAACAGGACTTTGAAAATATGTCAAGCACGGGTGTGTAAATTTACAGGACGATTTAGAAATAGTCAATTCGCAGGAAAACTGAAGCCAATATAGCAATTTTCGTGCCGAATCTGAATGAGACCGTACGGATAGCAACTTTATAAACATCCGCAAATTGCTGCACAAAATAGGGCATACTTCAGTACCCATCTGCACGAAATAGGGCAGTTTTGACGAGAAATTATCGGTCAAACGATCTTGACATTTCTCAACGTTTCTGATATTATAAGTTCTAACAAATATCTATCATTCCGTGTTTTGCAGGTAAAATATGTTGCATCAGACGTTGAAAAAAAATACACACACCAAAAAACAGAAGACTTTTCACCTATTTCTATTATTAACATCCGTAATTGTTCTGTTCGTCTATCAGCAGCATCTGGCTTATGGGGAACAGTACGTCATTGTAGATAGAGAGAACGGCGATAGACTGACCGGTATTTGGCGTGGTGGCACTGAGACCCATTTTGAGATTGAATATCAGGGTCAGGTTTTACGGCTTCCTTTGACAGGGCATAGCCTTAGTTTCACGTCAAACCTTGAAAACGTTGCGGATCGCACGGCTGCGAAGTATTTTCGGAACGGGCTTATGCTGCTGGAGTTAGGGCTTCCTGAGCGAGCGAGAAATCGGTTTGAAGCCGCTATCGAAGAGTTTCCGAAATACCCGGATGCGCATTATCAGCTCGGTTTACTTTACAAGGCGAATGGAGACAATACAAATGCCTTGGAACGATTCCGTTCTGTAGCGATCCTTGATGCGGTGAATTTTGCATTGGTGCCGCATTTTCGGGAACTTGGGGACGCTGCGCTCGCCAATGAGGCTTACGGTGAAGCGGTAGAGAACTATCGACTCATCCTACAGTATTATCCGGACCACGAGTCTGTCCCTGGATTGAGTTATATCACCGGTTTCCTGCTCGCTGAACAGTTACTGGATGACAATGCGGGGTTATCACTTTTGGAATCGGCGGTTAAACAGTATCCGGACATGTTGTCGCACGAAAAAGCACTTTTCCTTGTTGGGAAATTACAAGCGAAAACCGGTCGGTTGGAGGACGCACTGCATACGTTGCGGGGATTTATTCTACGTTATCCGGTCGGCGATCGGGTTTATGAGGCACGCTTGACCCGTGCTGAAGTCAACTTAAAGTTGGGTAGCGTCGAAGAAGCCGGGAATGAAGCTGCAGAGGTCTACAATATGAGTGTAGATGAGGCGGTGAAAGAGCGTGCGAAACAGCTCCTGGATCAGACCCGCTGGACAGTCTATACAGTTGCCAACAATCTGCCTGACAATCGTGTTCAAGCGATTGCGGTCGATGGCACACGGTTATGGGTTGGTACAGCGAGCGGCGTGATGCTTTTTGAGACCGCTTTCAATAACTGGATGCCGATTCCGGCCGTGCCACAACTGATAAATAGTGCGACGGGAACAGTGCCGGATGTCCGAGCTATCACAGTGAATTCAGACGAGGTGTGGGTGGGTACCCGTTTTCACGGGGCAGTTCATTACGATAAACGGACAGGCGCGATCCAGACCTATCCGCCAGCCGACGGATTCCCTGCTTGGGTTAAGGACATCAAGATGGATGATAGGGAGGTTTGGTTCGCTACGGATGTCGGTGTTATTCGTAAGATTCGTGGCACTGTGAATCCGCCGATTTTTTACAATAGGCAGCAGAGTTTTATTCAAGCAGATAACATTGAAACGTTGTTGCTGACCCCTACGACGGTTTGGGGTGCTTCAGCGGACGGCGCGATCGTGACGTTCAACCGTGAGGTCGAGGTCGAAGAGTGGTCGCTCTATAATTCGACAGAAATGCACAAAGGCATGACGGTTGTTGGGTTTGATATTGCTGAGGATCAACTGTTGTTTACGTGGTTTAATACGGATGAACAGTCGAACGGTTATTTCCGAGCGGACTTGGACGGTGTGAATGGCAAATCGACGACGCTGCATACAGGTATAACGGATGAGATAAAATTAAGGCGTATTTACATTGAAGGCGTTCTTGACGATTCACCCGTTGTTGTGGAAGAGAACGAGGGATTGCCTGTTGATACCCCGGAACCGTTAATAGACGAGGAACCTCAATTCCCTGCGGAGGTGGAGGATCCCCTGACACCTGAATCTGTTCTTGAGACGGAGGCGTTAGAAGTTGAATCACAGACCGAGGTGTCGAAAATCCAACCGCCGCCACCGCCGACCCCTCTGGTGTTATGGATCGCGACGAACGATCTTTTTTATACGCATCATACCCGTTCTGGGGAGTGGGAAGATACAAGAATCGTTGACGGTGAATTGATCATACACGCATTTGCCATAGGTAACGATAGGGTATGGATAGCGACGGACAACGGGTTAGCAGCCATGAACCTCGAGTGATTTTTGTTCATGGACGTGTACGGACTTAAAACCATGCAACCGACAGACACAAAATTGATTACGCGTTGGTCAGATGCGCAACCTATCCGGACGGAAGATGAATTGGTTGTTGAAGAACCGCTTGAGATCCGCGTAAGGCAGCAGAGTTTAATCGTTGTGATGCGGACTCCGGGACACGATTTTGAACTCGCTGCCGGTTTCCTTTACACGGAGAGCCTTATTGCCTCCAGCGATGACATTGAAGTTATCGCGTATTGTGAGGACAGTGGTTCTGATATAGAGGCACCAGAGGTATCGTCGCTCCAGAATATTGTCAACGTTCAGCTTCGAGAGGAATTGGACCTTGACGCACAATCGGGCTGGCAGCGAAACTTCCACGCGAATGCGAGTTGTGGTCTCTGTGGCAAGATGACGATTGAATCCGTTCGGCAGCAGGTGCCACCTGTGAAATCAGGGTTCTGTCTGAATCAAGCGGTGGTCTATCGGCTTAATGACCGGTTAAGGAAAGCGCAATCGGTCTTTGAAAAGACAGGTGGTCTTCACGCTGCGGGGTTGTTCAATGCTGAAGGCGAACTCCTGATTGTTAGAGAAGATATAGGACGACACAACGCTGTCGATAAAGTAATCGGTCAAGCGTTGTTGTCTGATTTGGTGCCGCTTGATCGGCATGTTTTGATGGTGAGCGGTCGCGCGAGTTTTGAGATTGTTCAGAAAGCGCTCTTTGCTCGTATCCCGATTGTTGTTGCGGTTTCTGCTGCATCGACGCTCGCTGTTGACCTTGCCGAAGAGGGCAATCTTACCTTGGTCGGTTTCATGCGGGGCCGGAGTATGGCGGTCTATAGTTGTCCGGAGCGTATTCTCCGCGAAGTGTGAAAAAACGAGAGAAAATGCACATTTTACTATCTTTTTCCAATAGCGTGTCTCTACAATAGCAAGTAAAACTTAATAAGGAGCAAAATTGTCATGATAGGTTTCATTTTGAGCAGCATCCAAACTTTAGGTAATTTGCTATTCCTAATAGCTATTATTGGCACTTTAGTTGTGTCGTGGATATACGCTGATCGGTTGAAGAAGCAGTACAGTGCAGATTTCCCTTGGGGCAAAACGGGGATGATTGTCGCGATTGAAGTCCTACTTTGGATCGGGTTTAACATTTTTTTAGAGTTTTTCAAAGCGTACTGGTTGCCAATTTCTATCATTGCTATTGTAGTGGTTGTCGTGATCTCTCGGAAGAAGCGAAAGTACGTTTGACGGAATAGGTTTCAACATCTATATAGTCGGAGGCCCAAGGGTAGGGGTTAGGTAATCTAACCCCTACGACAGAGGTTCAACAGCTATATAGTCGGATGTCTACCTTAAAGTAATAGGACTTACGCACTTTTGGCTATAGGTGGCTCTGTGAGATGAAATTCTTCTGAAAACACAGCGTTCTGGTGTCACAATCTAACAGATTGTGGTACAAAAGAGCGATATGCGTAAGTCCTAAGTAAGTTAAATGAGAGGGAAAACATAATGAGTCGGACAGGGAGAGCCGTCGTTGCGCACGGCAAAGATTTTGAAATACGTGAATATCCGGTGCCGGAGCCTGCTCCGAACACGGTCCTACTGCGTCAAGAGTTGGCAGGTATCTGCGGGACGGATCTGCATAACTGGCAGAACGGTTTTCAGACAGAGGTGCTATTAGGACATGAAAACGTCGGTATTATCGAGGCAATCGGTGAAGGTGTAAAGATGGATTATGTCGGGAAACCGGTTAAAGAAGGTGATAGGGTTATCTTCGCGCCTGGGACGAATTACGGTGCTTACGGGTTTCAGTGGAACCCAGACGAAGCACCGCATTTTCGCGGTGGGTTTGCGGATTATATGTATCTCTGCCTTGAAAATACCTGTTTCATGAAAACGGATGCTTCGCCTGAAGTTGCTGTGTTGACAGAACCGTTTACTGTCGGCGTTCACGCTGCGATGCGGGGCGGCATAAAACTCGGTGATACTGTTGTTATACAAGGTTCGGGTGCTATTGGTCTCGTAACGCTTGCGTGCGCGAAGTTGAGCGGTGCTGCAAAAGCGATTATGGTCGGTGGCCCCGCTGGACGATTGGAACTCGCGAGACGACTCGGTGCAGATGTAACGATTGATATTGAGGAAGTCGCCTCTGTTGAAGATCGGACAGAGCTTGTAAAAGCGGAGACCCCGCGTAAAGAGGGCGCGGATGTCGTCTTTGAGTGTGCCGGTTTTCTGCCTGCTACACCGGAGGGGTTGGGTTACACCCGACGCAGCGGTACTTTTGTTGAGGTTGGTCACTTCGTGGATATGGGATCAATTGACTTCAACATTAACCAGTTGCTAATGCGCAAAAATCTGCGTGTGGAGGCGATCTGGGGTAGCACTTACGAACACTTCGTTCGCGGTTTACCGCTCCTTGAGCAGAGCGGACTGCCTTTCGCCGATATGATTAGCCATCAACTGCCGCTCTCACAGGTTGAAGACGGCTTTAAAGCGCTTGACGGCGGCTATCGTATTAACGGCGAGACAGCCATTAAACTTGCGGTTCGGGCTGAAGAGTAGATAAATTTCGGAGAACCCTAAACATTGCGTGCTGGTATGGTACGCTTATAGGAGGCATTATTGATGTCAAAAACATATCGCGTTGGCTTCGCGTCGCTCGTGCATGACCATGTGTGGGGCGAGCTGCGCCACTGGAAAGCACATCCAAACGTCGAAATCGTTGCGGCAGGCGATGTCAATGCGGAATTACGTACACAATTTAAAAAAGAAGCCGGTGTTGAGAACATCTATGATTCTTGGCAAGAGATGATAGAGAAAGAGGAATTAGACATTGTTCAAGCATCTGCTGAGAACAGTGCCGGTGTTGATATTGTTGAGGCTGCAGCGGCGAAAGGTGTTCACGTGGTTTCTGAAAAACCGATGGCGGCACGCCTTTCACAGGCAGACCGTATGCTTACCGCAGCAGCGGATGCTGGGACCCTGCTTATGGTGAATTGGCCCACGGCTTGGAGCCCAGCACTCAATACCGCGATGAATCTCATCAAAGGCGGTGCAATCGGGGACCTCTTCTATTTCAAATGGCGTTCTGCACACAACGGTCCGAAGGAGATCGGCTGCTCGCGCTACTTCTACGAGTGGCTTTACGATGAAGAGAAAAACGGGGCAGGCGCGCTGATGGATTACTGCTGCTATTGTGCGGATATGTGTGCGTATCTGCTCGGTCTACCTGAACAGGTAACGGCTTTTCGTGGTACTTTCGTCAAAGACTATCCTGTGCCGGATGATAACGCTGTCATCGTTATGAAATACGGGAATGCTTTCGGAATTACGGAGGCATCTTGGACGCAGAAGGTCGGTTATGTCACGCCGAATCCGGTGGTTTATGGGACTGAAGGGGCGTTGATGGTAAGCGGCAACGAAGTCCATCTGCATCGGGCAGGTAGCGATGCCGAAGTGGTTGATCTTGATCCGATACCAGAAGGTCGGCGGAACGCGCCAGAATACCTCATTCACTGTTTAGAAACAGGTGAACCGATTGAAGGGTTGTGTAGTCCTCAAGTGAGTCGAGATGCTCAAGAAATTCTTGAGGCTGGGTTGGTGTCATCAGATAGTGGTCAGGCTGTCAATTTACCGATGTCGTAATTTTTATGGGCGCGGTTAGGGCTGCGCCTACAACAGTGGAGAATAGAGACTTAATGCGTAATAGAATTCCGATTGCATTACAACTGTATTCCGTCAGAGACGATTGTGCTGGCGACCTATCCTTGACGCTCCAAGCTGTCGCCAAGATGGGATATGAAGGCGTTGAGTTCGCGGGGTACTATGACCGAACTGCCGAAGAATTACGGGACATGTGCGAGGATCTCGGCTTGAAAGTTGCTGGGACGCATACAGGGATCAACACACTCCTCGGTGATGAACTCGCTAAAACGGTTGAGTTCAATCAGATTCTCGGCAACCGGTATCTGATTGTCCCCGGATTACCCGGAGAATACCAAGGTTCTCGGCAAGCATGGCTCAATACAGCGGAAGTTTTCAACGGTATTGCTGAAAAAATTGCTGACCAAGGGATGTTCACGGGCTATCACAACCACACGGGTGAATTTACACCTATGGATGGCGAGATTCCGTGGGATATATTCGGGAGTAACACCCGCGACGATGTCGTGATGCAAATTGACATCGGTCATGCCCTTCGCGCTGGCGCGGACCCTGTGTCCTTTATTGAACGCTACCCGGGTAGATCCAAAGTGGTGCATCTTAAAGAGTATTCCGCTACGAATGACGAAGCAAACGTCGGTGAAGGTGAAATCCCTTGGGATGCTGTGTTCGATGCCTGTGAAACTGTCGGTGGCACGGAATGGTATATTGTTGAGCAGGAGCGGTACGCTTATCCGCCGATTGAGTGTGCTGAACGCTGCATTGAAAATCTACGAAAGATGGGCAAGATTTTTTAATTTTCCTTGCGGTTCGTTGGGGCGGGTTGCGGGTTGAGAGTTCCTTTCCGTAGACGGCTTTCCATTTCGTTTAAGTTGTGCGCTTTTTATGCTAAAATCGAAAAATATGTTGTCACTTGAAGGACAGTGCCCTCCCCGTCGTTCCGATAGTGTCGAATCAGATCTTTTGCTCTGGTGGGAGGACTTCTATGTTCCCGTTTTCGAGTATATTCTCCCGACGATGGGAACTTTGGAAGGGAAAAAAGTGCTGGAATTAGGCACTGGTACAGGCGGCACTGCGACACTGTTAGCGAAGCGAGGTGCATCCGTTATCGGCATCGATCTGCTGCCTTTTCGGCTCGCTGAAGCGGAGGCGCGGGTATCGGAACACGATGTCGCCGAGTCCGTTAATTTTGCATTGATGGATGCGATGCACCTCGCTTTTCCAGATAATACTTTCGATTTTATTATCTCTAAATCGGTGTTGGTGTTTACGGAACACGCGGAAACTGCTAAAGAGTGTTATCGGGTTCTCAAACCTGGTGGGAAAGCGATCTTCATCGAAAATATGCGTTATCATCCGATGGTGTGGCTGTATCGGAAGATGTTTCTGAAATATTCCGCTAAGTTACGTTATTTCTCGATAGGTGATGTCGAAACAGTCGGTGCTGAGTTCGAGAATTTGGAGCATCGTGAATTCCATCTTTCTGCCGTGGGTGCACTGTTCTGGCGGAAGTGTATCGCTGTTCCAGCACTTTATAGAACGTCCCTCCGTTTGCTCAAAGCGATTGATACATCTCTCCTTAAATGCTTTCCCTTCTTCAAACGGTTTTGTTGGATCACAGCGATGATCTGTCAGAAAGATTAGTGCACTGTCGATTGTGGTTATCCGTATTTTAGCCAATTATCAAATAACGGCTTGAGTCGGGGTGGAAGACTGCCAAGGAAATTAGGTTCGTTGAGCCACGTTTGACTCTCTACGCCTTTATCGTTTGGCGGTGTCCCTTCCGGTGGTGCTACGAGGACGGCGTAGTGCAATGTCTGTCGCTTTGCACCGGTAAGGTTGTAGCCCTTGTGAATTATCCTCGAATTGTAAAAGACAATATCGCCTGCTTTTAACTTAACGGCGAGTTGGTTAGGCATCTCTGCCATCGGTGCTTCTTGTAGGACCTTGCGTTCAGCGTCCGTGAGTTCGCGTCGATGACTACCGGGAACAATGTAGAGGGTTTCATCGTCGTAGAGTGCGCCGTTGAGCTGGACGTGGTTTCTCAAACCGTTCAGGAGACGTTCAAGCGGTATTTCTCCATCTGCTGCGGTATCTCGATGCCATCTGATGTGGTAGGGTTTCTGCTCGGCGTTGACCAGCAGGGTACAGAGGTGATACCTTAATCGTTTTCCAAGAAGTGCTTCGATAACGTCGAGTATCTGTGGGTGCGCGAGTGCGTCCACAAGTGCGCGCTCACGAATACTCGGATGAAAGATGTTATTAACACCCCAGATGTCATCGCGCTCACCATCTATGTAGCGTAGATGATCCGCGTGTAGACCTTCAACACGGCACTTGTGAAGTATCCGATCAATAGCATTTCGGTAGGATTCGATGTCTGTTGTGGACAGCGCGTTTTTACGGATGATATAACCGTTTTCAACAAAGGCGTTGATTTCTGCAGGCGTTAGCATTTGGGTTTCCTCGCAATATAGTGGCGGTTTTTTTTAAAGAGAGTTATCTGGATAGTAGAGGTCGTTGAACTCGATTTCGTTTCCGTCGAGATCCGTAGCTTTAACGAATACTTCTCCAATGCCGTAATAATTTTCCACCGTGTACGCCTCCGATGTTATCTTATTTTTTTGTTTCAGTATGATACACGAGTTCATCTCCGACAATTGTCGCTATCAGGTCAATTTTATGGTGCGCTGCGTCCCATTCAAAGAGTATGAAATTTGTTTTTGCTTCTACGTGAGGTTCCGCGTTGAGCAGCCGCATCGGTTGTAATGTGGCGAGCGAAACCGATTCTTTGAGGGATATTCCGGCGAATCGGACGCTGTTTTCAATGCCGCGCGCCAATTCGATGGCGGAACCGGCGAGATATTCTGTGCCGACTAAGCGGACGCAGCGATCCTCTGTCAATTCCACGGATCTTTCGGCGAATTCATAGATACCGGGTTTCATGCCCGCCAGTGCGACTGCATCGCTGACAAGGATGCATCGGTCGAGCGTCTTTGCGCGTATCATTGATTTGGCGACAGAAGGTGGTAGATGGTGTCCATCCACGATAAGGCTTGCCCAGAGTTCGTCAGCACCGAGTTGCTCCCAGATGTAGTTGGGGTGACGGCGGATTAAGGCGTGTGCGCCGTTGCCGAGGTGTGTGGAGAGTTTCGCGCCAGCGTCAATTGCGGCTTGGATGTCGTCCGCGGAAGCGTTTGTATGCCCTAAGGCGACCACGATCCCGTCCGACACCAGTTTTTCAATAAACGGAATGGCTCCCTTTTTCTCGGGTGCGAGGGTTACGATGGAGATTTTCCCTTCTGTAATGTCCTGCCACTGCTGGAATTCGTCCCAATCTGGGTCCCTGACGTGTGCCAAGGGATGCGCGCCTCGCGGTCCGTCTTCGGCGGAGATATAGGGACCTTCGAGATGGATCCCAAGTATGGCGTAATTGACCAACGGGTCCATTTTACAGGCATCTGCGATGGCAGATAAGGAATTGAAAATCCTATCGAAAGAACCGGTGACAATTGTCGGACATAAAAAGCCGGTGCCGACTCGCCAGAGTGCCCGTACCATCGCGCAAACGTCATCGGGTGTAACGGTCTCAGTATTGAGATCGAAACCTGCGAAGCCGTTCACCTGAATGTCTATCGGTGCGGGTGCAATCTGTATATTGCTGTCGGTGGCGGTTAATTCGCGGATTGACGCTACGCTGTCATCGCGCAGATCAATTTCGATAGCTGCGTTGTTGAAAAGGGTATGTCCACTGAGTTTCATATTTTTTGGAGCGATCAGCCATCAGCAGTCGGCATTCAGCGAGAAATAGAGGTTCACCGTAGACTAAAATCTGCCCTACAAAATGCTTGAATAGTCAACATTTTTCAGTGAACCACGAATTCTACAAGTCTAAAATCTTGATAGGTAGCAATTTGTGTTATAATACCCGAAAATTGGTTTGTTGCCAAGAGAAAATATGGTATAGAAAAGTATTGCATTTTTCGGTGGAATTCGGTTAAAGTATATCATAAGAGTTTTGAACGGATCTGTGGGATTATAGTTGTCATTTTTTTCCAAGTTTGGATGTGGAGGACACCATGGAATATTTAGCGTACGGAAACACAGGTTTAGAGATTTCTCGGCTCTGCTATGGTGCTGGACGGCTTAAGGATACTTGTAATACTTATGAAGCTGGTAGCAAATTGATGTTGAAGGCTCTTGAAGAAGGGGTTACGTTTTGGGATACTGCCGAAGGGTATGGCACACAGCCGCATCTCGGAGAGGCTATCCGCCAGATTGACAGAGAAGAGGTTGTCATCCAGACGAAAACGCCTGCGAAGGATTATGATGGTGCCGCTGCGAGTATCACGAAAGCACTGCGCGAATTACAGACCGGGTATATAGATGTTATGTTGTTACATGCCGTCTCTTCGTCGGAGGATTTAGTTAGGCGTGAGGGTGCGCTTGATGCGCTCCGCGAGGCGAAAGCGGCTGGCAAAATCCGCGTCATCGGCTGCTCGACGCATGTCTACACCGGTCCTGTCATGGATGCTGTGGTAGACCATCCCGAAATGGAAGTTATCCTGACGACAGCGAATAAAGAGGGTAGGATGTTGGAAGGCGGTTCAATTGACCGACATCTGGAATATATCCAACGTGCGTACGATGCCGGGAAAGGCGTTAGTATCATGAAGGTCGTTGTTGCCGGTAATATTCCGGAAACGTATATACCGGAATGGATTGCGTGGGGTTTCGATCTTGAAACGGCGCATGCGATCAATCTGGGTATGACGGATGACCGCCATATTACATTGGATGCTGGACTTGCACGCGCGAGCGCGAGACGGCGGTTGATACAACGTAAGGCAGCGTAAGGCATCTCTTGAATCGTAAAGTTTTGATAGGAATAGGACTTACGCAATTTGGGCGATATGACGCTCGGTTAGCGGGTAAACTCTAAAAAGACAGAGACGTTCTCAGTGCACAGGAGACCAACGGTCTCCTATGGTACAAAAGAGCAACCTGCGTAAGTCCTAAGGAAGAAAAATAAGGAAGTTTAGATGTCAAAAACGATGCGCGCGATTATGTGTCGTGAACCTTTCGATTACCGTCTCGAAGAGGTGGCGATGCCTGTGGCGGGTCCGGGTGAAGTTGTTGTTAAAGTGAACGCTTGTGGTGTCTGCGCGAGCGACATTAAATGCTATACCGGCGCGCCACTTTTCTGGGGTGACGAACACCGCACACCTTATGTAGAAGCACCGGTTATCGCTGGACACGAATTCATCGGCGAGGTTGTGGAACTCGGTGAAGGTGCAAGCGAGAAATACGGTCTCCAGATCGGCGATACGGCTATCGCGGAGCAGATTGTGCCGTGTTGGGAGTGTCGGTATTGCCGAACGGGGAAGTATTGGCTCTGTCAAGTCCACAATATCTACGGGTTTCAACCGGTTGTCAACGGTGGTATGGCGGACTATATGAAGTTTCCGGCGCGTTCGCTCGTTTACAAGGTGCCTTCTGATATTCCGACAGCGAATGCGGCGATGATTGAACCGCTCGCCTGCTCGATTCATGCTGTGCAACGCGGCGATATTGAGTTCGGAGATGTCGTCGTGGTCGCGGGTGCGGGAACACTCGGTCTCGGCATGATCGGCGCGGCGAAGTTGAAAAATCCCGGTGTGCTTATCGCTGTTGATCTGATGCCGAACCGGTTAGAGATCGCCAAGAAATTAGGTGCTGATATTGCGATCAACCCATCGGAAACGGATGCTGTCCAAGCGGTATTGGATTTGACGGAAGGCTACGGGTGTGATGTCTATATCGAGGCGACGGGACATCCGAAGGCGGTTGAGCAGGGGCTGCACATGATCCGGAAGGCTGGCACATTTGTAGAGTTCAGCGTGATGCGGGAACCTGTAACGGTGGACTGGACGATCATCGGCGATACGAAGGAGTTGAATATCCACGGCTCGCACTTGGGGCCGTATGCGTATCCGCTGGCGATTGATTATATTCACCGCGGTTTAATTGATGTGCGTCATATTGTGACGCATCAGCTGCCGTTGGAGGACTATCTGACAGGGTTCGAGATGGTTCAAAAAGGAACAGATTCGATTAAGGTGCAGTTGGTGCCGTATTTACCTCTTTGAAGACGGCATTAATCGCCCCAAAAAGGACTGGCAAATTATCTGTGCTGAAGTTCGTATGGTTTTGGGTGAAAGCATCCGCAACAAGTCGTCCAAATTGCCAAAAGGTGCCATCGCTCACAATACCGTATACGGGGACATCCGGATCGGCGTTGATTTTTTGTGCTGCGACCATCTCTGCAAGGCATTGAGCCCAACCCTGCTCAAAGTCGTTTTTCTTCGCCTCAACCAGCATTATCAAAGGCGTGCCGACAACAGTCATTCCCAATTCAGATTTTGTAGCGATGAAGTAATCGGGGGTGCCGTTCAAAGTCTCATCGTAGATGATCGGTTCTCTTATCCAGAGGGCATAGTTATTAGCATACGCCTTGTAGACCTCCCTTAAAATCGGGAAGATAATCGCTTCACAACGTGATGCCTCAGAGGAAAAAACGTTGATATTTTGCTTGGTAAATCTAAATTCTTGAAGAAATTGCTCTGGAAGATTTGCTGCTTCAACCTCGAAGAAGTCGTTTGCCGTATATTTGATTCTAAATTTTTCTTGGACTTCAGAGACTTTTTTGAAATCGCTAAATGCCATTCTGCTATACCTCCCTTTTTGATTTTGGGACTGAGGGTAGGAGGGTTTTTTGTAAGCTCGATTTATTGTCTGAATTGCGGATTACACGGCAAGGTATTTCGGACTGTCGGACCCCACTCGTTTTTCGATTGGTCTACTGGGTAGCGATCCAATTCACCAACATCTCTTGTGAATTGGTTTCGGGATTGAAACATAACAACCCTTCAGTCTGAGCAGCTCGGAGCAAACGTTGGTCTGATGCGATGAGGACAAGTTCATTCTTTTTCTTTCGGAGGTCGTCTGCAATATCCAATGCTGAACACAATAAAATCGCATCAACACTGTTAATTGAGTGGGTATCCATCAAACCTATTGATTTCCAGATCAGTCCGTTCTCTGCTGGTATCGTTTCAAAATTCGATTCGATATTGATAACTTCATTGTCCAAGTAGCCGACAGCCTGCTCAAAGTGGTGTCTCGTAATTCGACCGTCATTTCTTTTTCTTACACAAATCGAAAAGACTTCCGCGACACCAATGGCTAAACACATCAGACGATTCGATGGAACGTTCTGAAACAGGAAATCAATTTTGTCACTGCCTATCTCTTCAGTATATCGCTTGACAAGCGCGCTGGCATCAAAATAAAATAATACACACCTATTTCTCACGTTCTTCAATAATTGCGCGGCTAAACTCGTTATCTTCCGCACGAATGCCATGGCGTGCCATACTCTTGCGAAGTTCTTCAAGTGGCATGAGTTCTATATCGGCAATTCCGAGGTGTTCACGCATTTTCTGAATGGTTTGTGCCTCATATTGTTCATCCGTTGTTTTTCGCCTCTTTGGCTCCGCAGTTTCTGATGTATCAACGAGTACAGAGAGTTGCAGTGTCATCTCTGCAACCACCTTTTCCAATTGATTTACCCTTTTTGCTAATGTTTCAAGCGTCTCTGTCATGAGAACACCCTCCTCAAGTTCGCTCAGATCCTTGACAATACTTTTCAGTCCAAGTGGATAGGCGATATAACCTTTTCCAAAATTTGACTTTTGCATTGGCTTCATGGAAATTATTCAGATTCAAATCTTCTTTTAACTGTTCAAAATATTTCAAAGATTCTGGGAATTCAATTCCGGTAATGATTCAGACGAATTCCAGGTCTTTATTTTCTATGGTTTTAACTGGTCATGAAACTGTTTTATTGAGTTTATATCTTCTTCATAAGGTATACCTTTACCTCATAATTCATGCAAACATTCAGGATTTTTCATTTCTTGGGGCGACTCGACTTTAAGAACGGGGACATCTACGGATGGTCCAAAGCGGGAGGGGTTGCCACTCAACGTTAATTTTAATTATACTGACATTTCTCACAATTGTTCGACTCATCAGCTCAATTTTTAAAATTTTCAAGTTAAAAATAATTAAGGCTATGCCTCACATTAAGGCTATGCCTCACTTTAAATTATACGATATTAAAAAAAAAAAAGCAAATTTATCTATTTATCTATTTATCTAGGGTCGAATTTCTTCGCACTTGACTTTTTTTGGGGAATCGCATATCATGGTGATATTATGAAAAATATTAAACTTGCATCAGGACACGAAATGCCGATCCTTGGTTTGGGAACTTGGAAGTTAGAAGGCAGGCAGTGTCGAAGTATTGTCAAGGAAGCCATTGCGTTGGGTTATACACATATTGATACGGCATGGATGTACAAAAATCAGCGCGAGATTGGGAGGGCACTTCGCGACATCCGTATTGACCGTGAGGAGATCTTTCTGACGACCAAGATTTGGAACACGCACCTGAAGTATGACGATGTGCTTACGCAATTTGAGACGTGTTTGCGCGATTTGCAGATGGATTATGCGGATCTGTTGTTGATCCACTGGCCGAACGACGATGTCCCCTACGCGGAGACGTTTTCTGCTTTCCAGAAGCTTCATGATGCCGGTCAGGTGAGAAGTATCGGCATCAGCAATTTTAGCGAGGTGCAAGTTGCGAAGGCGTGTGAGGTATCGGCACTTCCGATTTGCACGAATCAGGTGGAATATAACGTTCGCAGGAATCGGTCAGAACTGCGCGACTACTGCGATGACCGCGGTATCGTGATGACAGCACACCGTCCGCTCGCTGTTGGGGATCTTGCCAATGATGCCGTATTAAGTGGGATCGGTGAGAATCACGGGAAGACCGCAGCGCAGGTCGCTCTCCGTTGGCTCATACAACAGGACATCATCACGATCCCGAAATCGGGTTCGGTGCCGCATTTGCGGGAGAATTTGGATGTCTTTGATTGGGCGTTGACCGAGGCAGAGATGCAAACGCTTGGTACCGAAATGTAGAGCGGATTCGAGAACGGGACGTTAAATTTTGAATCCGCGTTATTTAACCGCAAGGTAAAACTAAAAAATGAAATTTGGACTATTTTATGAGCATCAGATTCCGCGTCCGTGGCGTGAAGGCGCGGAACATCAACTTTTTCAAGATGCGTTGGCGCAGGTCGAGCTCGCTGACGAACTTGGTTTCGATTATATCTGGGAGGTTGAGCACCATTTCCTTGAAGAGTATTCGCACTCTTCTGCGCCGGAGGTATTCCTTGCGGCGTGTAGTCAACGGACGACGCAGATTCGGCTCGGACATGGGATTGTGTTGATGCCGCCAGCGTACAACCATCCTGCACGTGTTGCGGAACGGATCGCGACCCTTGACCTCGTATCGAACGGGCGCGTAGAGTGGGGAACGGGCGAGTCTGCTTCGCATATAGAACTCGGTGGATTCAACGTTGATCCGAAGCACAAACGCGAGATGTGGGCGGAATGTACACGCGAGACGGCGAAAATGATGACACAGTCGCCTTATGCTGGGTATGACGGTCAGCATTTTTCGATGCCGCCGCGGAATGTTGTACCGAAACCGTTGCAGACACCGCATCCGCCGCCGTGGGTGGCGTGTTCGAGTCGTGATAGCCTCCGTTTTGCGGCGAGATATGGACTCGGAGCGTTGACTTTCGCCTTTGTCGATGCAAGCGAAGCCAAGTTTTGGGTGGAAGAGTATTACGAGACTTTTGAGAAGGAATGCGAACCGTTGACGCAGCGGGTTAACCCGAACATCGCCATGGTGTCGGGGTTCTCCTGCCACAATGATGAGGCGACTGCCGTCGCGCGTGGCTTAGACGGCTTCCGTTTCTTCCGGTTCGCGTTGGCACACTATTATCACGGCGGCTCACAGATACCGGGACAGACAGATATTTGGCAGCTGTATAGAGAGACGACACAGGAGCCGACTGAAGGGAGAGCGGGTATCGGTACGCCGGATCAGGTGCGTGAGCACTTGGAGGTGATGGAACAGGCTGGCGTGGATCAGGTCGTTTTCATTCAACAGGCAGGTGCGAACCGCCATGAAGACATACTCGAATCGTTGGAACTGTTTGCGGAGAAGGTGTTACCGGACTTCAAGGCGCGGGACGTCGCACAGGCTGAACAAAAAAAAGAACGGCTCGCTGAAGCGATTACGAGAGCAGAGGCACGCAGACCGACCTTGACGGATCTCGAGGAGGTACCGGTTGTGGATGCCTATCCGGTGCTCAAGCGGAAGTTAGAAGAGAAAACGGAAGAGAGCAGTTCGCCTGAAATAGGTGATGATGGCGAGAAATTTCTGTTGTCAATAGAGGGCGGGAAACGTACTTTTAATAATTGAATCTGGTCACTGCTCCATTACATTCCGCAGTGGTTTCTGGTTAATTCTGATGTGACTGCGGAGATGTCGTTTTTTAGACTTTTATTTCGTGATCACCCAGAGACGGTTAGACTTAACTAAAACTATCGTGAAACGTAATGGGGCGACACCCAGAGCCCCCATAGTTTGAAAAACAAAAAAATGAAAAATGTGTTGGTTATTGACGACGATGAGAAAATTTGTTGGGCATTCGAGCAATTCCTTGAAAGCGAGGGGTATGCGCCGGATGTCGCGAACAGTGCTGAGGAAGGTTTACGCCGTATCGCTGCTGACAAGCCGGATGTCGTTTTGCTTGATGTGAACTTGCCGGGGATGAGTGGTTTAGAGGCGTTAGAAGAGATTAAAGCGCGGCATCCGTGGATCATTGTGGTTATCATCACCGCTTATGACGATGTAGAGACGACCATAGAGGCGATGCGTTTGCAGGCGTTTGATTTTGTACCGAAACCGATTGATCTGGATGTTGTCAAGAGTGTGTTGGAGCGTGCGTTCCGAACCCAATCTGTTCGGAGTTCGTTGACGGTAGAGACGGCGGACGCATCGATGGTGCAGAGCGGGCACCGGTTGGTCGGTAAGAGCAGCCAGATGCGCGAAATCTACAAGCTCATCGGGATCATGGCGAGCAATGCGATGACGGTGTTGATTGAGGGTGAAACGGGGAGCGGCAAGGACCTCGTTGCGCGTGCTATTCACGTCGGGAGTGAACGCAAGGAGGAACCCTTTATTCCGGTTGATTGTGGCGCGCTCCCTGATGAACTTTTGGAGAGTGAACTCTTTGGCTATGAAGCGGGGGCGTTCACAGGCGCGAAAACGGAAGGGAAACCGGGACGATTTGAACTGGCGAACGGCGGCACACTTTTCCTTGATGAAGTTGGGAACATGACCCCGGCACTCCAAGTTAAACTGCTCCGTGCTTTGCAGACGCAAGAGATTGAACGGTTAGGCGGAACCCGTAGACTTAAAGTGGATGTTCGCTTGATCGCTGCGACGAATCAGGAACTTGGCGAGATGGTGAGACGTGGACAGTTCCGTGAGGATCTCTATTACCGTTTCAAGCGCATTGCGATCCATCTTCCGCCGTTACGGGAACGTCAAGAAGATATTCCACTACTTGTCACGCACTTCTTACAACTGATTCAAGAGGAGCTCGGTAAGCCGATTCGTGGTATTTCCGAGGAAGCGATGCAGCTGCTGCGCGACTATCCGTGGCCCGGGAATGTTCGAGAGTTGGAAAATTGTATCCGTAGCGCAGCAACGTTGTCTCGATCGGATGTGATTCTGCCAGACGATCTACCGCCAGAGATCAGGAGCGGACACGCAGTGAGTGCTACCGATGGCTCACAACTTGAGACGACCCTTAAGTCGATTTTACGGGACACGATTCAGGCGGCTGTTTCCGAAGGGAAACAAGGGATTTACGAAGATGTTGTTAATCAGTTGGATAAGGTATTGATTGAATTGGTCTTAAATGCGTTTTCGGGCAATCACAGTAAGACTGCCGACTTGCTCGGTATGAGTCGGACCACGCTCTTAAAGAAGATTAAGCAGACCACCGCTGCTGATGAAAAGGCGTAAGCACAACAGGAGATGGTACATTATGGGGGCCTGGATTCGGATCGCGCACCGTGGCGCATCTGGGAGTGCACCAGAAAATACGCTTTCAGCGTTTAGGAAGGCACTTGCAATTGGTGTAGATGCTGTTGAACTTGATCTGCACGGGACGCAGGATGGCGAAATCGTTGCGATACACGATGCAACCTTGGACAGAACGACGAACCTCACGGGGGCTGTTCGGGAAAAGACGCTTGCAGCGGTCAAGATGGCGGATGCTGGTGGTTGGTTTCATCCTGACTTTGGAGACGAACCGGTTCAGCCGGATGCCACTACGGTTAAAGCGGGTGCGCCTGAGTTAGTGCCGACGCTTGCGGAGGCGTTGGAATGCATCTCTGGAAATGCGATCGCGGTGCTCGAAATTAAGGATCCCACTATCGGTGAAGCGGTTGTAAGAGAAGTGCGGGATCTGAATGCGCTTGAGCAGGTGGTTATTATCTCGTTCCATACCTCTGTTCTACAAGATGTTCGCGGCTTAGAACCGCGTATCCCGACGGGATGGCTCGTTGGGAATCATAACAACGGTGCTTCGCCTGTGCACCTCTGTCAACAGTTGGGAGAATTGGGGTGCAATCTGCTGAACGTTTATCACGGGTTAATCACAGCGGAATTTGCGTACGAAGTCTGTCGGCGCGGTATTGCGCTGTGGTGTTGGACAGTAGATGACCTTGATCGGATGCGCGAAATGGAGGCGTTTGGTGTGCAAGGTATGACGTCTAATTACCCGGAACGCTTCGCTACGGTTTAATTTTTCCCCTCTGTTCCGCTCGCCAGAACGCGATCGCGATGTAGGCAAGAATCGGATAGGACAGCAACGCTGTTGACCAAGCGATCCCCTCTAATCCCCAATACTGCATGAATAACCAGTTGAGAAACGGATTTAGGACGAGTCTGATGAGGGTTGCGATTACGACGGTCCTGTGTGCCTGACGTGCGAGATGTGCGCGGATGAGCAACCGACTCATAAGACGCGGCATCATGCCAATCAGATAGATCCCCAGTAATGAAGCGATGTGCAACTGACCTGCCTCGGACAATTTCCCGTGTCCATACAAAATTGAGACGAGGTTTTCCCGGAAAAGATAGAAACCTGTCAGGAGGGGTGTCATCAATACCAGTAGTATGACTGCACCTTGCCAGACGCTTCGTTGGAATTGTGTTCCGTTGGTTGTTTGATTGTTTTCAGGTTGCTGCTCAGATGATGATATCTTCGCCCAATGCGAAAGTAGAACAGGGAGTGCGCCACCAGTCAGCCTTTCAGGGATTGCGCACAAGCGGAGTGCGTAATCCAGTTTTGAGACGGAACCCGCGCCTAATGTGCTTGCCATCCCTCTATCGACGACAGGGTTCAGTCCATCGGCAATCGCCGCCCCGATCATGAGTAGGCATTGATGGCGGAATTGGTCGGTGTAAGATGTCGCCCGTAAATCCAGTTTCAGGTGGCGTACTTGTAGGTTCAAAATAGCACAGCATTTTGGGAACAGAACAATCACTTGGAAAAGTTCACCGAAAATCAGCGCGAGCGGTATACTGAACCAAGTTAGGGAGGGTTTACATAGATAGATAACCGCAATGACAAACACAGCAGAAAGTCCTTGCCCAATAATAGATAGGTAAAATACTTGATACGTGTCTAATATCGCTTTGAGTATCCAACGAACTGATGCGATAATCGCGAGCGCGAGGAACCCACAGACGATGCCGAAGGTGGTGGTCGGTGTGAGTCCGGTGTTTGGTAAGAAGCGTTGAGAGATTACGTAAGAGATGGCAACGAGGAGACAGCAGAGCCAAGGCATTATGGTTATATAACGGGAAAAGATGGATTGGACGCAGCGTTGTGCTTCGGTTTCGCTTTTCATTCGGGCTTCGGCTAATAGCGGAACGAGGACGGAATAAGCGGAGGCAGAACTGAGCAACTGAATCAGGAACCCAGCGATTCCCCAATAGTAATAGATAAAATCCATCTCTGCTGGGTCGCCGAACCAATTGGCGAGAACGACGTATATGAGAGATGTGCCGGCATGTCCGATCAGACTTAGCGGTGTAACAACGAGGATATTTTTCAGGAGAGAGGGTTCTTTTTCGGGGGCGTTATTCGGCATGTAATGTCTGAACGGTGTGCTGAGTGTAGAGCGTTGTGGACACCGTTTTTGTAAGTGTCCCAACGCTGTTATTCCATTCGTTTTTTAATGGCGGCGCTTGATAGTGGCCCATGTGGTTGCGAGTTTATCCGCTGGTTCGACAGGTAGTGCGTCTCTTGCTTTCTCATAATCTTCGTTCGTTGGTTTGAAGGGTTCGCTTGAGATCATAAAGACATCAAATAGAGCCTCGAGGTCAGGAGCTGCTTCTCGCGGTTGAATACGGACGGTATTGTTCCCTTTCTTTAAATCTGTTGGGGATTTCGATTCCGGTATATCTCTACCACCGCGCCATGTCCATACGGGGCCTTGGGTGTCGATGATGAGACTATCGGCGGCATCACCAATTTCGAGGCTGTTCAAGACGATAAACCAGGACTGTCCACCGCCTCGGAAATCTGCGACGCGTCCCCAGATGTATGCGTCTCCTGCGACGGGGCTTTCAAATGTGTAGTCTGCGAACCCACCGACGGCTTGCGCGATCAGAAGATCTTTTGCCAACCACGGGTCCTGCGCTTTGTTTGCCAATTTCTTTTCTTCTTCACCGGTTCGAAGTGCTGTGACGCTGTCAAAATCTATGGCTGATATCCAGATTTGCCATCCGCCTTCGAGGTTTGATTCACGCCATTCCTTCACAGCTGAAACCGGTCGTATGAACAGTATCGTCAAGAATAGACTCATGCCAGTGATAAAAAGTTTGGTTGATAGATTTGCTTGTCTCACGGTTTCCTCCTTGATGTCTATTCGTAGTGACAGGATTCATCAAGTTATTCAATCCTGTCCGTACGGACAAACAGTGACACATTCATCGGATTTGCCAAAACGCTATTGTCAGTAGGTGCGTTTTTTGATCCTGCTATCTGGCTGCATAGCACTTCTAAAGCGCACCTACAGGAAATTGAGAATGGTAAGTCTGGTTAACTCGTAATATGACAAGGTTTATCAAAAACTGTGCTTGATGGCTCCCCACGTTGTCGTCAGTTTATCTGCTGGTTCGACGGGTGTCGGGTCACCGGCTAACGGTGAAGCGTTGTTGAACATATCGTCGTTTGGCGTGAAGTCCGTTGAGGAAATCAGGATGATGTCCATCAGTGTTTCTCTATTGGTATCCGCTTCACGTGGGACGATACGGATGGTGTTTGCGCCTACAACTGCTTGCGTTGGCGACTTGGTTGTGTTATCTCTACCGGTTGCCCACGCCCAGTTGCCGGGTGTATCAATAATCAATCCTTCACCCTCATGGTCCTCGCTGTTGAGCACAACGAACCAGGACTGTCCACCGCCTCGGGTATCACCGACGCGGCAATAAATAAAGGCGTCGCCAGCTATAGGGCTATCGAAGTCGTATTCGATAAACGCGCTTCCGACGCTACCGGGAAGAGCGATGACGACATCATCACCTATTGCGGGGCCGCCGATAGCCGAACCGTCGTTTTGCGCTGTGGCAGTGCCAGCCAAAAAGTCTTGTGCCAATGCATTGTCTTTGCCCAGTTTGAAGGTGTCTTCGCCTTCGTGATGGCTCGGTTCTGTACCTACGTCAATCCATATTTGCAAGCCACCTTCGAGTTCAGACACTCGGGTTTCTGCTGGAACTTGAATCACCAAAACAAACATTAAAAGTAGACTCACTGTGAATCCGAAAATTTGGGTTGAGAGATGCCTTTTATCCATCGGTATCCTCCTAAAATTGACAGATTACTTGTTTCGTGATTGGAATGTTGTGTCCTACGGATGGTAATGATTATATCACATTTAGAGAAAAAAAAAGTCAAATTAATTTTACGAATTGTACGAATATGCCATTTACAAGTTATTTCATACCAGAGGTGCTCGTCCTCGCCTGGTCAGTTATGGGTGCGGAGGAAATCTTTGTGATTGGCGTTTCTTTATTTTCTACTAAAGTTTGGACAATTTTTAGGCAGTAGACATTTCGCCCCTACGGGACTTAGCTTCCCGGGGTGCCGTTTCTATAGACATTTCGCCCCTACGGGGCTGTGTGCATCGTTGCATCCGCGTTAATATGCACAAAATTGTTTGACATTCTGTCCATTTTGTGCTGCGCGGGCTGCCATGATTTTCCTCCGATAATAGACTGCGTTAGGCGCGTGTCGTGTGCCCTATTCACGGATTTGACCGTTTCCGTAGACGATGTATTTGTAAGTCGTGAGTCCTTCGAGTCCCATGGGCCCACGAGAGTGGAGTTTCTGTGTGCTGATACCGACTTCGGCACCGAGACCGAATTCGTAGCCGTCGGTGAAGACGGTGCTGGCGTTGACGTAGACTGCGGCGGAATCGACCTCTTTGAGGAAGCGTTGCGCTGTGCTGTAGCTTTCGGTGATAATCGCGTCGGAGTGGTGTGAGCCGTAAGTTTCTATGTGATCAATCGCCGTTTCGATGTCGTCCACTACGCGGATAGAGAGAATGTAGTCGAGGTATTCTGTGCGCCAATCTTCTTCGGTCGCGGGTTTGGCGGTTGGGTAGAGTTTCCGCGTCCGTTCGCATCCGCGGATTTCAACATCCGAGTCCTGTAGCGTTTCACAGAAATCGGGGAGGAATCGCTCGGCGGTATCGGCATGGACGAGAAGGGTCTCCAGAGCGTTACAGACGGCGACTTTGTACCCGACTTTCGCGTTGATGCAGATATTGTTTGCCATTTCGAGGTCGGCGGCTTTATCGACGTAGATGTGGCAGATACCGTCGGCGTGTCCGAGTACGGGGACATCGGATTCCTTCATCAAGAATTGTACGAATTCGTTGCTACCGCGGGGAATCACGAGGTCGATATAGTCTGGAAGGCGGATGAGTTCATAAACTGCCTGTCGGTCGGTGGTGTCAACGAATTGGATTGCGTCTGGGATACCTTCTGCGGCGGCGGTATCGCTGAGTATCCGAGCGAGTGTTGCGTTGGAGTGGATTGCTTCTGAACCGCCACGCAGGATAACGCCGTTCCCGGATTTGATGCAGAGTGCCGAAACTTCGACGGTCACATCTGGACGCGATTCGTATACCACAGCGACGACACCGATCGGGACGCGGACAGTGCCGATTTTGAGTCCGTTCGGACGTTCTCCCATGCTGATAACGGCACCGATCGGGTCGGGGAGTGCGGCGACTTGTCGGAGGTTGTCCACCATCCGTTCAATCTTTTTATCGTCTAACAGAAGCCGTTGCATGAGTGGCGCGGCGAGTCCGGTCTTTTCGCCGTTATCGAGGTCAATCCGATTGGCGGCTTGGATTTTATCTTTCGAGTTCTGTAGGCTTTCAGCCATTGATAGAAGGGCGTGATTTCGGACATCGGCGGAGCTTCGCGATAAGACACGCATCGCCGATTTCGCTTTTTGTGCTTGTGATTGGATCATTTCTTGGATGTTTTCGTTCATAGTGTTCCTTTAGTCAACTCCCCAAACCTAAAGGCTTGGGCTTGCTAAACAGCGTTAACTGTATTGTGTCAATTATTCATAGAAATTGTCAAGTTTGATGTAATCAACTCAGATAGTTGGGAGCTTCAATGCGGAACGGATGGCTTGACGCACCGCGTCGCATACACGCATAGCATGTTCTGTGTTCTCAGCCGTCGCTGGATCGCCGGGGTAGCGAGAATCCACTGCGTACATAGTGATTATCTTAAAATCCGGATACCACTGATCCCAATCGGGCAGCCTTGACACAATCAACATCAGTAATTCCTCAAGATTATGTGTCCTTGGTACCGGAATACTCGCCTCTTGAAGCCACGCTTTTAGATATTTTTCGATGCACTGCTGCGCATGGAAACAGATAGAATTGTGAAACGGACGGGACGCTTGTTGTGCCAACTGTGCTAAATTATAATCTTCTTCAGCCTTCTCCACCCACTCCAGCGTTAGCGGGTTCATCAGGACTTTCTCCTTTTTGAAGATGTCGGGTGTGTTTTGTGTGTTTTCTGTTTTGAAATGTGTGTCATATCCGTGAAGGAGTTCGCCTTTTTCGGTAATTTCGCGGAGAAACCAATCGTTGTAGGCGAGACGGTAGGCGATCTCTTCGGGAGAGCGGACTAAGAGATCCATGCCGAACTGGTACGGGATACGTTGCCGAATTTCTATCGCTTTATTGCGAAACTCTGATTTCGGAATATCCATTACGACGAGCAGGTCCACATCTGAATCCTCTGTCGGTGTGCCGTAGGCATAGGAGCCGAAGAGAATCACTTGCAGCGGTGCGAACTCTCGCACGATATCGTTAACAACGGTTTGGATGGTTTCTCGACTAACCATGCGTTTCTCCTTCGGTATGAAGTGTGAGAAAATAACAGGGATATTATAACATGTCGTTTAGAAATTTTCAAGGGCGGATATTTTGACATTTTTAGGTCAAGTATGATAGAATACAAGATAATATCACTGATCAACGCCACGGAGGTACGGATGGTAGACATCAAAACACTAACGAGTATAGAGCAAATGATTCTTGATGAACTGAGAGATATTAGAAAAACTTTGGGCGAAAAAATAAAAGATTCAAACCCAACGCTTGATGAAATAAACGCAAGGCTTGCTAACATAGAATCGCTTCTCGTCGATAAAACGCAACAAACGACTGATTCCAGATGAGTCGTGGAAACAGATCAGTCGAGCAGCACGAGGTTATCGCGATGTATGATTTCGTCGTAGTCGCGGTAGCCGAGTATTTTTTCGATGTCTGTTGTCTGTTTTCCGGCGAGTTTGGCGGTTTCTATAGCATTGTAGTTTACGAGGCCGCGTGCGAACTCCACGCCGTTCTCTGTCAGGCAGGAGACGGTATCGCTGTAGTCGAAATTGCCTTCGACGCGTCGGATGCCGGCGGGTAGTAGGCTTTTACCACCTTGTACGAGTGCGTTGCGTGCGCCGTCGTCTAAGATGAGTCTGCCTTTCGGTGGCCGGGAATAGGCGATCCAGCGTTTTCGTCCGGAGATCCGTTCTTGTGGTAGGAAGAGGGTTCCGATCGTTTCACCCTTGAGGAGTCTTGTAACGACGAGCGGTTCTTGTCCGTGTGCGAGTACCATCATTTCGCCGGATCCAGTGACGATGTCAGCGGCTTTGAGTTTGGTCACCATTCCGCCGGTGCCGCTGGTTGTGCCAGCTTCGCCAGCGGCTTGCCAAATTTCCTCTGAGATGGTGTTGACGGTGTGGATGAGTTCTGAATCCGGGGTGTACCTTGGATCGGCGGTGAAGAACCCTGCTTGATCGGAGAGGATAACGAGGAGTTCTGCTTGTGCGAGATTCGTTACGTAGGCGGAGAGCGTATCGTTATCACCGACCTTGATTTCCTCGATGGCGACGGTGTCGTTTTCGTTGATAATCGGTATCACGCCGAGATTGAGGAGTGCTCGGAGGGTGTCGTTCATGCGGGTATAGCGTTTCCGGTTCGAGAAATCGTCGCGTGTGAGGAGCATGAGTGCGACGTTTTGTCCATAAGTTAAGAACCGTTCTCGATAGGCTGTCATTAATAGGATTTGCCCAGTAGCGGCGGCAGCTTGTAGGCGTGGTAGCGTATTTGGGCGCTGCCTGAGACCGAGTTGTGGCCACCCGGCGGCGATCGCGCCTGACGTGACGAGGATGACCTCGACACCGTCCTGTTTGACGAGTGCTAAATCGTGGACAAGCCCATCCAGGGCGGCTTCGTTGAGCACCCCGTCCATTGTGATGGTGCTGCTGCCGACCTTTACAACGATGCGCTGTACGTCCGCTAAACGGGTGCGTTGTTCAGCTGGATTGCATCGATTTTGGACTATAGGTGAACTCGAATTCATCGATCTGGACTGTATCTCCTTCTGCCGCGCCTGCGCGTGCCAGGGCGTTTATGACTCCCATATTTTTGAGTTTGCGATATAACAGCACCAGTGCTTGTTCGTTTTCCATGTCGGTCATGAGAACAGCGCGGCGCGGTTCTGCACCGGTAATAATGAACCGATCTTCGGTTTCGCTGAGTTCAAACCGTGCTGATGGTTCCGCGGGCAGTTCATGTTCCAAGATGATGGCTGTCTCTGCTTCCTTCCGGGCACGTGCTTCCAAGTATTGCAAGGAGCGATAGGCTTGCTGCATGAGTGGGTTCACACCGTCGCCGGTAATCGCAGAGATCGGAAAAGTTTTCCTGTTACCGAAGTATTCCTGTACGCGCTGTAGGTTTGCCTTTGCTTCGGGCATATCTGTTTTATTGAGAGCGATAATTTGTGGCAGTTCGGTTAGCAATTCGTTATAATGCCCCAATTCGCGGTTCAATTGTTCGTAATCTTTAATGGGGTCTCGTCCATCGGTGGCACTCAGGTCGATGACATGGATGAGCATTTTGGTGCGTTCGATGTGGCGCAAGAATTGGTGTCCTAAGCCGGCACCGTGATGCGCGCCCTCTATGAGTCCGGGGATGTCCGCGAGGATAAAGTTCTGTTCTCGGTTGATACGGACGACACCGAGGTTCGGACGGAGCGTTGTGAACGGGTATGCGGCGATTTTCGGCGTTGCGGCAGATGTACGGGATAGGAGTGTCGATTTACCGGCGTTTGGATAGCCGACGAGTCCGACATCCGCGATGAGTTTAACTTCGAGGCTAATCTCACGTTCTTCGCCGGGTTCGCCTTTCTCTGCGACGCGTGGTGCTTGGAAGGTGCTACTTTTAAAGCGTGCGTTCCCCTTGCCGCCGATACCGCCGCGTGCGACGACAACGCTTTCATCCGGTTCCGTTAGGTCTGCGAGCGTCTCGGTGGTATCATAGTCTCTAATGATGGTACCAGCGGGCACTTTAACAACGCAGTCTGCGCCATCAGCACCGTCTCGTTTTTTGCCGGTGCCGTGTCCACCGTTTTCGGCGACTTGGCGCGGGTTATGATGCAGATCGATGAGTGTGCTCATTCCGAGGGTAGCGATAAAGACGACGTTGCCGCCCTTGCCGCCATCACCACCGTCAGGACCGCCACGCGGAACAAACTTCTCGCGACGGAAACTGATGCATCCGTTTCCACCGTTGCCTGCTTTGACTTGGATTCTTGCTGTGTCCATGTTTTCACACTTTGCTTGAATTGTGCAGAGGGTTACGACGTTTCAAATCCTGCTTGCGTTATTGCCTCCCTAAGATTGGCATGCGTGACGTGCCGTTCATTGAAACGGACAGTTGCCTCGCCTTTGCGGAGGTTGACTTTCGCGCCCTGAACACCCTCAAGTGCTGTCAACGCATCTTTCACTGTTTTGACGCAATGTTGGCAGGACATACCATTTATTTTTAATTTTGTTTTTGCCATAATGTCATTCCTTTGCTTGAAAACCGTGCCCGCATGACGGGCATTTTGGGATAGCAGTTCGGATTAGTAGACCACAACTCAGACAGATACGTTGTGACTGGAAGAGTCTCCTGCGATATCTATTACCAGATTTATCCGTTTCTGTGTAGCCAAAATAGTGTATTAGCACAGCTATAAGTACAGGAAGCGAAAAAAGAAGTCCAGCAATAAAGGGTTCCATTTTAGCCTCCTTTATTTTTTCTTTTGAACGTGTGCTTGCACGATGGACAAGTTGATGTATGCGTATGAATTGCCAGTCCGCATTCTGGACAAATACGTTTCGTCCGAAATCTTTCGACGAGACGCGACACGATGACGATTCCCAAAAGGAGCATGATGAGGAATGCGACTTCCCAAAAACCGATAGACACCTTTTTAATCTCCGCCGTTTTCCAAGTTGCCAAGTTTCAACCCGCGTAGTGTAGAGAGGTTTACCTCGTGCATCGTCTTCATTTCTGGCGTTTCAATGATGAGTGGGGTTTCAGCAAATCGCGGGTCATTGAGGATATATGTAAATGCGGTTGTGCCGATATTGCCTTCCCCGATGTGTTGGTGTCGATCCACACGGCTTTGATATTCCGATTTTGCGTCGTTGAGATGGAAGGCTTTTAAGCGGTTAAGTCCGATGATGGCATCGAACTGCTCGAAAGTCGCTTCGCAATCTGCTTCGGTTCGCATATCGTAGCCAGCGGCAAAGACGTGGCAGGTATCCAAACAGACACCGAACCGATCTGGGTATTCTGATGTGCCGATAACGTCACGCAGGTGTTCAAACCGGTAGCCGAGGTTTGTGCCTTGTCCGGCAGTGGTTTCGAGGAGCGGTATGACATCTGGTGCCTCAGCGTTTTCAAACAAGAAATCGAAACTATCGGTTAGCTGCTTTAAACCGAATGTTTCACCTTCACCGAGGTGCGCTCCGAGATGCGTTACGATGTAGCGGAGCCCGAGCTGCTGTGCGAGTTCCATCTGTTCACGGAACGCTTGTCGTGATTTTTTCAACACATCCGGTTTCGGGGAAGCGAGATTGCTTAAGTGGATGTCGTGAACGATTACGTCACCGAGATCGGCTTCCGACCATGCTGTGGTAAATTTTTCGGTGATCTCTGAGGTCGGAGGTTTTCCTTGCCACTGGTGTGGATTCCGCAGGAAAATTTGTATGGTGTCGCAGCAGAGTTTTTCGCCATTTTTGATGGCATTGTGTAGTCCACCTGACGTAGATACGTGTGCACCGAGGATCATATTTTCGTTAGTATCTCCTTGTGTGGTGTTCCAAAATCACGTTAAAGATACCACAAAAATAGAGGAAAGTCAAAGTAAAAAGTCAAACGCGGAAAGGAAATGAACAACGGTATATCCATCAGGGCTGGACGGCTGTCTTAACGCCGCGGTGGGCAGCGGCGTTATCGAACGCTGCTAAGCCTTGTGTAATCGGAAACCGATCGGTCAGCAGCGGTTCAAAATTGAGTGCTTTCTCGATGAGGAGTTGCTTGGATTCTTCGAGACTGGCGCGTGAGAATGCCCATGAAGCCATCAGTTTGTGTCCCGCGTAGTGAAATTCTTCGAGGTTGATGCGGAGTTCTTCGCCTTCTGGTGCAAGTCCGAAGAAGTTGAGGCATCCGCCTCTACGGACGATTTGGAAAGCGAATGCGGTTGCCGAGGCGTTGTTTGTTGTCGCGGAAATGACGGTGTCAACACCTCCGTTGGTGAGTTCTTGAAGGTGTGCTACGGACTCAGCGGACGTATCAAAGGTGTGGTCGGCACCGAGTGTTTCTGCGACAGCCCGACGGTGTGCGTGCGGTTCCACGACGTAGGTGGCGAAACCTGCGCGTTTCGTTAATTGGGTGAGCATTAGACCGATGGGGCCGGCACCGAGGATCGCGACGGAATCCTTGAAGAGCGTCTCCCGCATGGCATTTAGGCAGCAGCCCAACGGTTCGAGGAACAGCAATTCTTCGGGCGGCATGCTATTTGGGACCCGGATAAGTTTACCGGTATCCACGCCGTGCTTTGGCATCCGCATGTATTCGGCGTATCCGCCATCGATATCGTGTCCGATGCCTTCGATGTTTTTGCAGTATTTGTCGAAATCGTTCTGGCATTCGGTGCATACACCGCAAGAGAGCATAGGGTTCACAGTCACACGTTCGCCGACTTTAACATCAGGGTGTCGGCTGTCTACGATGATGCCCGCGAGTTCGTGTCCCATGACGACAGGTGGTGCGTAATCTGATACATCTCCGCGAAGTGCTGCGAGGTCAGAGGCACAGATACCGCAGAGTTCCGTTTCGATGAGTACATCACCATCGGTAAGTTCGGGGATCGGTTTATCTTGGATGCGGAGTTGCTGTATTTTCTCGAAGACGATAGTTTTCATGTTTTTATTCGCAGTCGGCTGACGGCTAATCTGCTGACAGCCGACTGCTAATGGCTATTCCTCGAAGTTACTCAAACTCGTAAGGTACGGTTTCAGCTTGATGTGTTTTAGCGGATTTTTCTGCTAAATCCATGATAGCGATAACACGGCGTGCGGATTCAGGTGTGACGAGTAATGGCGTGCCGTCGTTTAAATGGGCGACGATATTCTGATAGTAGCTCGGTCCGGGTCTCCCGTGATGCCCGACTTCCTGTTCTTTAGGGTGTCCTTCGACTTCGGAGAGTACTTTGAACCCGCCGCCTTCGGAGGTAATCGCGCCGTGTGATCCGAGCAGTTTCCATCGCGGACCGCCAATTTTGGAGATGTTAGACATCTGGATATTTGCGGATGCGCCGTCTGCAACGACTTCTCCACCGGCGAAGCGAATAATCGCCTGGACGTGATCCTCGTTGGTAATGTCGTCCCAAACAAGGTTTGGTTGGTAGAAGCCGGTGACGTTAATCATGGGTGCTTCAAGCACATTGAGGAGCCAATCGAGGTAGTGTGCGCCCCAGTCGTAGAATTGGCCGCCGGAGATGGCTTTGACGCTTCGCCACCAGTCGGGGTTGGGTCTTCCGTAGCCGCCGCCCCACATCTCAACGCTAAAGACTTTACCGATGATGCCGGATTGGACGAGTTCCCGGAGCGTCCAGAAATCAGCGTCCCAGCGTCGGTTGTGGTGAACGGACAACATAACGTCGTTCTCTTTGGCGGTTGTAATCATTTCTGTGGCTTCGGCGATTGTGACGCACATCGGTTTTTCAACGACGACGTGCTTGCCAGCCTTGAGGCTTGCCACCGATGGCCCACAGTGTAAACTATGCGGTAGAACGTTTGCGACGAGATCGACACCGTCGTCGGCGTTAAGTGCTTCAACTGAATTATAAGTGCGGATGCCGGGGAAATCCTCTTTTGCGGCATCTGTGCGTTCAGGGTCTATATCGCAAACAGCGACGCATTCTATGCCGTCGGTGTTCTGCATCATATTTGCGTGGGCTCTGCCCATATTAAATGCTGCACCATATCCGAGGACGGCACCTTTGATGGTATCTGCCATTATTATTTTTGCTCCTTTTTCATATATGAATGTGTTATTATAACACAGTGGAGAAAAAAATTGTGTAAAAATAATTAGCAGACAGCCATTAGCCATTAGCCATCAGCAGTCAATCGTTAGTCGTTAGCCAATTGCCAGCAGTTACTAAATGGCACTGTTGGGTTGTGTTTGAGAAATGGGTTGACGTTTCTTGGGATATGTGGTAGACTCTATTGGTTTTCTGTGAGTGCTGTTTGTTTCTGCGGACAAGCAGCAGAGAAGGGCACACCTTGGATATATTCGTAGAGGCGTGGTGGACATCAATTTTTCAGTAATACTTTTTGAGGTAATATATGGCGAGAGTTGGACTTATTGGGGTTGGAAATATGGGTGCCGGGATGTCAAGGAATATCTTGAAAGCCGGACACGAATTGACGGTGTATGATGTTCGTTCTGAAGCGATGGAACCGTTAGCGCGAGCCGGTGCCCACACTGCTGCGTCGCCGCGAGATGTCGGTGCCGCCGCGGATACCGTTTTTATTATGGTGCTGAATGTTGAGCAGGTCAAGGCAGCACTTTTGGGTGAAGACGGATTATTGGCGGGTCTGGAACCGGGGTCTACGGTGATCTGTACGGCGACGATCGGACGTTCGCAGGTGATGGAAGTTGCCGAACTCGTGACGGCAAAAGGTGTTAGCATCGTTGACGCGCCTGTGAGTGGCGGCGCGCCGGGCGCGGCTGCTGGGACACTCACGATGATGGTGGCAGCACGGAACGAGACGTTTGCAGCATCGAAGCCGGTGCTTGAAGCCGTTGGTAAGGACATCTATCACGTCGGTGAAGAGATCGGTATGGGTCAGACGGTCAAGTCTGCACTTGCAGTGCTGATAGGTACGACGTATGCCGGTATTTTTGAGGCGTTGACGCTTGCGGTGAAGGCGGGTGTCGCACCTGAGACGCTTCGTGATGTTGTCGGCACAAGTGTCGTCGGGAATTTCCTTTTCAGAGATACGACGGAAAACATTTTATCCCGCAACTTCAAGGGTCAGAGCAATATCGGTACGATGTATAAGGACCTGAGTTTGGCGAAGAGTATGGCAAGCGATTGTGGGGTGCCGCTTTTTGCAGCGAGTGCCGCTTTTGAACTTTTTCAAGCGGGGAAAGCGGTGAACCCAGATGAGGATAACTGGACGATTATCAAAATCTTGGAAAATATTGCTGGTGTCGAAATTAAAAAAACGGAATAAATCAGGACTTATGCACTTTTGACTGCAGCCTGTTCTGTTGGGATGCACAAACTGGGAAGTTTGTGGTACAAAAGAGCAGTATTAGAAGATCAGAAGGTTGGAAGGCTGGAAGCCTTATAAAAAATGAGAGGGTGTTGAATGTTCAAATTGGGAGTTATCACAGACGGCATCAGTCGGAATTTTGAATATGCGCTGGATACTATGGTTGAGACAGGCTTGGAATATGTCGAATTACAGTACCTTTGGGAGAAACAGGTCGGTGATTTAACGGATGCGGATATTGCGCGCGTTAAGGATTTAATCGAGGCTCGGAATTTGAAGGTATCTTGTATCTCGCACCATAATTTGTCGGCACTCCCCGTTGATACGGCAGTGCTTGCCCCTGCCTATCGTGAGCATATTACGACGTTACAACGCTGTATTGATGTTGCGCAAGCGCTCGGGACGAACCTTGTCCGGATTTTCAGTTTTCGGAAAGAGATGGTGCTTTTCGGTGCGGAACCGATTGTTTCGAAAGGTACGTGGGCAACGCTTCTGGATCGCTTGGAGGAACCGTTGCGTATCGCTGACGATGCGGATATCACGCTTGTGATTGAGACTGCGATCTCTGGGAACGTGACTTCGGCGTTGCTCGCGCGGAAGTTAATAGACGAATTAGATGTACCGCATCTGAAAGTGTTGTGGGATCCGTGTAGCTCACTCTATTGTACGGAGGTTCCATATCCAGACGGCTATGAGGTGATTCGTGAACATATTGCGCATGTTCATCTCAAGGATGGCGTTGTGAACCTACCGGCGGCAACGTTTGATTTCTGTGCGATGCGCCAAGGGCAGATGGCTCCGTATTACAACGACATTGTGAGTGCCTTGAAACGGGATGGTTACGACGGTACGATCTCTTTGGAGAGTGTCTATACGCCGGAGGGTGGGACACGCGAGGATGGGTTCAGGGAATCGTTGCCTGTTTTCATGGAGCTTATGGAACGATAGATAAGCGTTAAAGAAGATAAAGACGCAGTTGAAATGCATCAGCTGCGTCTTCTCTTTTTAAGTTGCAAGCCATACGCTCGCGTCAACATTAGGTGTTACTTGATTTTCAAGCTGCCCCATGTTGTCGGGAGTTTGCCAGCGGCTTCAACAGATGTGCCTAATTCGGCAGCTGACTTATAGACAGCTTCGACAGGCGCACTGGTACCGGCATACATTCCCCATCCGCCACCACGTTCACTGACTTTTATCATCAGGATATTGTCGCCTTGGACAAGGTCAGCTGCGAACGTATCTTGGAAGGATTGCGCGTTGCCGCGTCCACGGTTGACGGCGTTTGTGTGAACGACTTCACCGTTGAGCCAGACTTTGACGGAATCGTCACTGCTGACACCGAACATCGCGCCTTCCATATCTTCATCGGCGACGAGTGTGATGACGGCGTAAGAGGAAACGTCGTTGAAGTCAGCGTTTTCTGTGACACCGAGTTCGACGAGCATAGCGTTGATGTTTCCGTCTGCGGGAAGTTCGCCGAGCGTCCATGCGTAATCACCGACTTCGTCGCCTTCGGTCGCGCCCTTCATTGCGATGTCTTCTTCGGTGACAGCATCGTTACTGGCGACTGCGAGAGAGTCGATATCGGTAGAGGCTTGTCCACCTTGGTTGGCTTCTGTGGGTGCGATCATCCAGAGCCATTCGCCGGTGATGTGGAAGATAGGTGGCGTGGGCGAGGTCGTGACATCGGCATCGATACCGACGTATTGTCCCCATCCACCACCGCGTTCACTCACCTTGACCATCAGCAGATTAGCACCTTCTACCAAGTTGACTTCAAAATTATCTTGGTAGCCATCTATAGCGGCGGGTGCGCTGCCGCGTCCACGGTTGACAGCGTTTGTGTGAACGACTTCGCCGTTGAGCCAAACTTTGACAGAATCATCACTGCTGGCACCCATTGTTACGCCGGACTGAGCCGTCGCGGAGACAAGGTAGATAAGTCCATAAGAACTCACGTCATTGAAATCAGCATTTTCAGTGACACCGAGTTCGACGAGCATAGCATTGGTGTTTCCATCTGCTGGGAGTTCACCGATTGTCCAGGCATAGTCACCGACTTCGTCGCCTTCGTTTGCGCCGTTTGCCGCGACCATATCTTCGGTAACATCACCACCACTGGCGACTGAAAGAGAGTCGATATCGGTAGAAGCCTGTCCACCTTGGTTGGCTTCTGTGGGTGCGATCATCCAGAGCCATGGCCCTGTAATCGGTTCTTGGGCATCAGCGATGTGCGTCATGAAGCAGAGTGCCATGAGGCACGTTAAACCTACAAAGATTTTCTTGTACATGAAATCCTCCATTGAATTTTTGGAAAAATAACTTTTAACTTTAACAGTGCTCATCTATTGCGTTATGGTTTCTGACGCTTTTTTTAATTAAGGATGAACAACTATTCGATGTTAGTTTAACAAATAACCACAATTTAAATCAAGATTAATTTAAATCAAGATTAAAAAGTGGAATTAGAACAATTTTATTTTCGTTGCCCAGTCAACGTGAAATATCTCTATGTAAGCGCACCGAAAACTGGCAACGAAAATGTTTGAATTGAAAACGGTGGCACTAATGCGCGTTCTTAATTTCTGCCCATTGCGTCGCCAGTTTTCCAGCCGGTTCAACGGGTTGAACCCCTGCAAAATCTATGTGGTGTTCGACATCGGCATCGATGCCGACGTACTGTCCCCATCCGCCGCCGCGTTCACTGACTTTGACCATTAGAAGGTTGTCCCCTTTTTTCAGGTCTACTTCAAACCTATCTTGGTAGTTATCTATACCAGCGGGTGTACCGCCGCGTCCACGGTTCACAGCCATCCGATGGACCTCTTCCCCATTAAGCCAGACTTTGATGGAATCATCGCTGCTGGTACCCATTGTCACGCCGGACTGCTTGTTTTTGGATTCAAGCACGATCAACCCATAAGAGGTAACATCATTAAAATCAGCGACGTTTGTCATTTTAATTGAGACGAGCATGGCGTTAATGTTGCCGTCCGCTGGGAGTTCGCCGGGTGTCCATTCATAGTCGCCGACTTCATCGCCTTCTTCGGCACCGTTTTTTGCGACATCTTCTTCGGTGACTTTGCCTTTACTTTCCTCGTCAAGCGAATCGATATCGGTGGAGGCTTGTCCACCTTGGTTGGCTTCTGTGGGTGCGATCATCCAGAGCCACGGGCCTGCGATGGGCGTTTCGGCATCAGCGATATGCATCATAAACGAAAAACCGATTAAACATGTCAATCCTATTAGGCATAATTTTTTGTACATTTATTTACTTGAAATCTCCTCTTGTTGCTTGTTAGAAATTAGAAATAGTCTCTGTTCACTATCGTTTTGGAGATAGCAGGACAATCTATTTAACCAACGTAACAGATTAGCACAGGTTACCAAAAAAAGTCAAATATATTTTTCTATTAAATTGAATTTTTTGGTTGAAAGTACCTGCCTTAGCGGGTGCGTTTGAGTTCACCCCACTTCGTTATAAATTTTCCGGTGGGTTCGACGGCGAGAGAGCCAGGTGTGCTTGTGATAGCGAAATCTGCATCGATGCCGACGTACATTCCCCATCCGCCGCCACGTTCACTGACTTTAACCATTAAGATGTTATTACCACGTTTGAGGTCAATCTCGAAGGTGTCTTGGAAAGTGTTTGCGTTGCCACGTCCGCGATTTACGGCGTTTGTATGGACGACTTCACCGTTGAGCCAGACTTTGATAGAGTCATCACTGTTAACGCCCATGATAACGTTGCGCTGTGCTTTGGTCGTTTTAAGGGTAATCAGTGCGTAAGAGGTGACATCGTTAAAATCGGCGACGTTTGTCATACCTATTGAGACGAGCATAGCGTTAATGTTTCCGTCTGCTGGGAGTGTACCGACTGTCCATTCATAATCGCCGACTTCATCGCCTGCGTTCGCGCCGTTTTTTGCGACATCTTCTTCGGTGACTTTGCCGTTACTTTCCTCATCAAGCGAATCAATCTCAGTGGAAGCCTGACCGCCTTGGTTGGCTTTAGTCGGTGCGATCATCCAGAGCCAGGGGCCGGTAATGCGTCTGTTCGCGCCCCATGCTGTTTCTTGTACGGGGATGGGATCCCCCTTCGCGTCTACTTCGACGTGTTCGTAAGCATCGAAGTTCAGACTGTGGCCGAAATCGGCATCGATGCCGACGTTCATTCCCCATCCGCCACCACGTTCACTGACCTTGACCATTAGAAGGTTCGCGCCTTCTTTGAGGTTGACTTGGAATTCATCTTGAAATTCATTCGCGCCGCCGCGCCCGCGGTTAACTGCGTTTTTATGCACGACTTCGCCGTTGAGCCAAACTTTGATAGAGTCGTCGCTGCTGACACCCATCGCCACATTACGTTGCTCTGCGTCGGATTCGATGATGATAATGGCATAAGACGTGACATCGTTAAAATCGGCGATGTCTGTCATTCCGATATCAACAAGCAAGGTATTGATGTTACCGTCTGCTGGGAGTTCGCCGGGGGTCCATCTATAGCCGCTGACTTCATCGCCTTCGTTCGCGCCGTTTTGTGCGATGTGTTCTTCGGTGGTTCTGCCTTTACTGGCTTCATCCAGAGAATCGATGTCCGTAGAAGCCTGTCCGCCTTGGTTAAGTTCGGTGAGCGCGATCATCCAGAGCCACGGACCGGTAATACGTTCTTGGGCATGGCTGATGTTCGGCACTATAAGAGAACTTATCAGACATGTCAATCCTATGAGGAAAAGTTTTTTGTACATTTTAAAGTGTGTAACCTCTTTATGTTGTTGCATTTTTTGTCAGACGTTTCGAGAGTAGTCGGGGTTGCAAACCTGCCTCTTTTCGCACCTGTTCACATGCCGTGACGTATTCTGAGACTGACACGCCGACTCCCATAGGGACAACGCAGAGGTCCGCGATCACTTTCATAGATTTTTCCTTAGCTGTCTCGCAATTGGTTTAGGACGTTGTTTGGTATGGGAGGTGCGTCGGAAGTTGCTACGCCGTCATCAACTTGTGCCGGTGTCATCATTCCCGGTACGACACAAGCGACTGCGGGGTGTGCCAAGATGAATTTGAGTGCGGCTTGTGGCAGGCTGCGCGCGGTATTTCCAACGATTGATTTCACCTGCTCGACGCGTTCCAGATCGGCGAGGTATTTCTCACGGGGCCAGGTTTTCCGATAGTCATTTTCTGCGAACACGGTATCGGGTCGGAGGTGTCCAGAGAGTAATCCTGAGGACAGGGGTTGCCGGACGACCACAGCGATGCCGTTTTCGGCGGCGGTCTCCATCACGGGTGTCGCCATATCTTGTGTGAGGATATTATAGGTCAGCATCAGTGAAGAGACACCGGTTTCTGTTATCGCTTTCAATGCGTCCGCCTCGCTGCCGAGACCCATTGCATAAAATCGGATTTTGCCTTCGGATTTGAGGTCTTCCATTGTTTTAAACGCGTCGTCCCATTCGGATGCCGGTGGCGGCCCGTGGAATTGGTAGATGTCTATGACATCCCGCTTCAAGCGTGTGAGGCTGCCTTCAACTGCTGACCGGATATAGTCGGGTGAAGCATTAAACGATGGACGTTTCCAGCCGTGGCTGATCCAACCGTCGGAATTTAATTCATATCCGAGTTTCGTGGCGATGACGACTCTGTCACCGAGTGCCGAGAAAGCCTCGCCGAGCAGTTGTTCTGCGCGTCCACCACCGTATTGGTCTGCTGTATCGTAATAGGTAACACCGTTTTCGAAGGCGTATCGGAGGAGATCAATCGCATCGGTTTCGCCGATGTCTCCCCATTCACGTCCGCCAAGTTCCCATGTTCCCATGCCGATTTCGGAGACGATGAGTCCTGTGTTTCCTAATTTGCGTTGGCGCATTGTTTTTTCTCAGTAGATCAGAGTTTCAAACCGATCCTACAAAGCGTACGACGGTTTGGATTTAATTATTATTTTACGATATTTTATGACTGTTTGTCAACACTTATTTTTTGTAGCGATCTCCGATTCGGGAGCGAATTTGGATTGACAGACGACGGCTGTTTCTGATAAGATAGGGTTAGGCTGTAATAGATAACTGCGAACACGGAAATAGGCGCGTTTGCGGATGACACGACTGCGACGAAAAAGACCGATTCATTCTACTGTGCAGAAGGGATTTTTTAATTAATGAAATTATTGGTTACGGGTGGTGCTGGTTTTATTGGTACCAACTTCATCCGATATTGGCTGCGGCACTACGCAGACGATGCTATTGTTAACCTCGATCTACTGACGTACGCTGGCAATATCGCTAATTTGGCAGATATAGCGGAACGTTACCGCGAGCGCTACAAATTTGTCCACGGCGACATTGTGGACTCGGTGTTTGTAGAAGATGTCTTTAAGAAAGAGGCACCGGATGTGATTGTCAATTTCGCTGCGGAGTCTCATAACAGTCGTGCGATTTTGCATCCGCGGCGTTTTGTTGAGACGAATGTGATGGGGACGCAGGTGTTGTTAGATACAGCGCGGAAGTTCGATGTGCAACGGTTTCATCATATCTCTACGTGTGAGGTTTATGGTGAGCTGCCGTTGGATTCACCGGATGTTTTTGATGAGTGCTCGCCGTATCGTCCGCAAACGCCGTATAATGCTTCTAAAGCGGCGGCAGACCATCTCGTGAACGCCTATTTTCATAGTTTCAACATGCCGATAACGATCTCTAATTGTGCGAACAACTACGGTCCCTACCAGCATCCAGAAAAGCTCATTCCACTGTTCACGACGAATGCGATCCAAGATTTGCCGTTAACGCTCTATCGGAGCAGCCATAACCGTCGGGAGTGGCTACACGTTGAGGACCACTGTCGAGCTGTCGCAGCTGTGATTCAGCGTGGCAAAATCGGTGAAACCTACAACGTCGGGAGCGGAGTGGAGAAAAGCATTGAGGAGATTAGCGATTTTATCTTATCGGTTCTCGACAAACCGCAGCGTCTGAAAACGTATGTGCCAGACCGGCCCGGACACGATTGTCGGTACCTGTTGGACTCAGGGAAAATAGCGCGTGATGTCGGCTGGGAGCCGACGATTCAATTTGAAGACGGCATGCGCGAGACGATTCAGTGGTACGTAGAAAACCGGGAATGGTGGCAGACGATTCGACAGAAGGCAGATAGTGAAGTGGTTCAAGAGGATAAATGGGGGACATCTTGCGCAGGCATATCCAGGGATTGATTTGGAGCCTTACCGAAAATAGAATCAGAAAGGATTATTTATGAGTAAAACAAGAAAAGTTGTGATGATGAATGAAGCCGGACGTATCTGGACGGAGGAGCAGGAGACACCTGCACCGAAACCGGGACAGCTTTTGGTTGAAGTTCAGGCATCAATGGTGAGTCCCGGCACCGAACTTGGTGGTGTCAAGCGGCGACGCGAGCGTCCAGGTTCTGAAGCGAGGCAACGTCCGTTTGGATATACGAACGCCGGTGTTGTCGTCGGTATGGAAGGCGATTGTGACGAGTTTGAAATCGGTGATCGGGTGGCTGGTATGGGGGGTGGCTACGCGCTCCACGCAACATCCGCATGTATACCGCACAACTTATGTGCGAAGATTCCGGAGGGTGTCGCCTATGAGGAAGCCGCATCTGTTCATCTTGCTGCAACCGCTTTGCATGCCGTACAACGTGGACGTATCCGTATCGGTGAAAACGTTGTCGTTGCGGGATTGGGTATCGTCGGTCAATTTGCGTGTCAGATAGCGAAAACCGCGGGTGCTTATGTTATGGGGTTAGACCGGTTGCCGTTGCGGATAGGTATTGCCGAGAACGCCGGGGTACATCAAGCGATAAACGTCTCGGAAACCGACCCGGTTCCTATTGCGCAGGAGTTCACGAGCGGTTACGGCATGGATTGCGGGATCATCGCTTTCGGCGGTGATGCGACGAGCGCGTTTCAACAGATCCGAGCGACGCTGAAAACGGCGCCTGATACACACAAGATGGGGCGTATTGTCATCGTCGGGGGTGCAAGTATAACGCACGGTTTCGCAGCGGGACTCGGTAATGTGGATGTTATCAGTGCGGCGCGCACTGGACCCGGCTACCACGACGAGGCTTATGAACACGGCGCGGATTACCCGCCGGTATTCGTCCCGTGGCCCACACAACGCAACTTGGAATTATCACTGCGGCTGATGTCGGAGGGCAAAATCCAGGTGAATCCATTGATTACGGACATTGTGTCGATTGACCAAGCCCCTGAGGCGTGCGAGAAATTGATTCAAACGCCAAATGAGGCGTTAGGTGTTATCTTTTCGATGCGGTAGATTTTCGTTCTTTCGCAGCAGTACTTACGCAATTTACACTATCTGAAGGAAAAATAGCCAAAATCAGCAGCACTGCAACAACGGCAGCAGTGCGGATATGAAAGGAGGAGCTGCGCGCCAAGGGATCCTGATAATTCGCTTGCGCCAGCTTAAAAATTTGGAAATTAGAGGGGCGCGAGCATCAGAATTAGAACAGGTTGTTGAACTGAGCTGCGTAGCGTTTGACGCGAACGGTCATGAACGTTATTGGCAGTATATAAAAGGTGATAGCAGTTATCGTCCGTCACAAACGCGGGTGGTTGTCGTGAACGACAGGATTGCATCGGCGTTGCGTGTCTGGGAACGACGGATACGGATGGGTGCGTCGCTTGTAACGGTCGGTGGTATCGGTAGTGTTTGTACGCATCCGCACTATCGTGGTGTCGGGTACGCGTCTGCGCTCATGCGGGATACTATCGGCTATCTGCAAACAGTCGGGTGCGATCTCGGCGTGCTTTTCACGATTATCCCGGAGGCGTTTTATAAGCGACTCGGCTGGACCTCTTTTCCGATGCACGGGTTCAGCGTATCGTGTGCGTCAACGGCATCTTCGGCAGATTCGTCTGTTTGGCAGGTAACCGATTTTAACGTAGAAACGGATTTAGATGCTGTAGCGAAGTTATACGACATCGCCAATGCCGAACAGAGCGGAACTATTGCTCGGACGCGCGCTTATTGGGATATGGCACCGTGCCGTATCCGAGGTATCCTTCCAACGGTTGTCGCGCGTCGGGATGGCGATATCGGTGGGTATCTCAACTATGAAATGGATGGAAAGTGTACTGAGGTGCGTGAGGTCGGATGTGACCCTAACGAGCCAGAGGTTTTGGATACACTCGTGTGTCATCTTTTGGAGGTGTGTGAAGCACGCGGCGTAGAGAAGGTAGCGGTCAAGTTTCTGTCTCGACATCCGTTTTCGGAACGTCTTATCGCGGCGTGTGACAGTTTGGTAACCAAAACAGATCGGTCGAAGATGATGCTCTACGCTGTGGATTTGTCGGTACTTTTGCGTCGTCTTGTCGTTGGATGGGAGTCCCGAATCGCGGATGCTGGAGAGATGTTTCCGGCACTCGCTGTTCGATTGCCTGTGCTCAACGGGCAGCAGGCAGTGCTGCGGTACAACGGAAATAGCACGCTGCAAATCGTTCCTGAAGATGCGGATGCGGTTGATTTCGGTATCGATTTAAGCGAAGCGGATTTCTGGCATCTCTTGTTCGGTGAGATCGGGTGGGAGCAGATAGGTTCAGAGGCTACGGTATCCGCGGAAGTCTCGGCGTTTTTGGCGACGCTGTTTCCGAAGCGTGATGTTATCTTCTGGATGCCAGATCAGTATTAAGAACTTAGCAGGTTTGGAGAGGGGTATGGCACATAATTGTAAAGACGATTCGGAATCTCGCAAGGGTGGGACGCGGACGAGTGCGTTCGGAACCGCTGGAAGAATCAATCACGATGCGAGTGCGTTTTATGGGAGCAGGCTCTATGCGGATCAGGAACTTCCTGAACCCGATACATGGATAGAAAACCCGATCCCCGCTGAAAACCTCGATCGGCTCTACTGTGCCTCCAGCACAGATATGTCCGCTATTCCGGATGATAGTATCCACCTGATGGTTACATCTCCACCGTACAATGCGAAAAAGGAATACGACGAGGATCTATCGTTAGCGGAATATAGGGAACTCCTCTATGCTGTCTTTGCCGAGACCTACAAAAAGTTGGTTACGGGTGGTAGGGCATGCATTAATATCGCCAATTTGGGACGCAAACCGTATATCCCGTTGCATAGTTATATTATAGAAGACATGCTGGCGATAGGCTACCACATGCGGGGTGAGATTATTTGGGACAAAGCGTCCAGCGCGGGTAGTTCGACGGCGTGGGGGAGTTGGTTGTCGGCGGCGAACCCTGTGTTGCGGGACGTTCATGAGTACATCCTCGTTTTTTCTAAGGACTCCTTTTCTCGAAAACGCGACGGGAAAGAGAATTCTATCAGCAAAGCGGATTTCTTAGCGTGGACGAAGAGTGTCTGGACGTTTCCTGCTGTTTCAGCGAAACGGATCGGACACCCTGCGCCTTTTCCTGAGGAGCTTCCACATCGGTTAATCCAGTTATATACTTTTGTCGGCGATGTCGTTTTGGACCCGTTTTGTGGAAGTGGTACGACGTGTTTAAGTGCGTTGAAATCGGGCAGGCACTATATCGGTTACGATATTGAGGAAAAATATATTGCGTTGGCAAACGAACGGATTCATCAGTATACGGATCAGGTTCGTTTGCCGATATGAATAGGCTTACGCCAGGGTATACGTTTTTCCTGCCTCTGTTCCAAACCTTATGACTGAATCTGCTTGCTGTGTCTCAACGGCTGTATCATCACATGTCACCGTAACGGCTGCAGTGGTTCGGACGGTGCAGTTTTGTCCGAGTGTAGAGTGGATCCGTGCCTCGGTGAGTTTTCTATTGTCCCATGCCATATCCACGCCGAACCCACCACGGGCGCGCAGGCCTCTAATATGTCCGGTGCTCCACGCCTTCGGGAGTGCTGGTAGTAGGTGAATTTCACCGGCATGGCTATGTAGCAGCATCTCTGTAATGCCGGAGACACCGCCGAAGTTGCCGTCAATTTGGAAGGGCGGGTGTGTATCAAAGAGGTTCGTCAAGGTGCATTTTGCCAGAAGTGCTTGGAGATGGGCGTATGCCTCTTCTGCCTCTTCGAGTCGTGCCCAGAAGTTGACGAGCCATGCGCGGCTCCATCCGGTATGTCCACCGCCGTGTTCCAATCGATATTCCAACGATTTTTTTGCTGCCGCCGCCAATTCTGGCGTGCCGCGTAGCGTAATCTGACAACTCGGATGGAGACCGTACATGTGCGACATGTGTCGGTGTCCGGGTTCCGGTTCGTCGTAGTCAAACACCCACTCTTGTAGCCGTCCTGTTTTTTCACTAATCTGGAGCGGTGCGAGCCGTTCGAGTGCAGAGACCAGTTCAGCGCGGAATTCGGGGTCTTCTCCGAGTACATCGAGGCAAGCGATGCAGTTGGTGAAAAGTTCATAGATAATTTCGAGGTCCATCGTTGCGGCGTAAGTAAACAGTGACCGGGTGCCGTCAGGTTTCAGAAAACTGTTTTCGGGTGAGTGCGACGGGTTGGTGACGAGTTTACCGGCGAGGGGTGTCCCTTCGGGCGCCTCAACAAGGAAGTCGAGTATGAAACGCGCTGCGCCTTTCATGAGTGGGTATCCTTGGTTGATGAGAAAATCTTTATCACCGCCGAAGAGGTAGTGTTCCCAAACGTGTTCGCATAGCCATGCGGCACCAACGGGCCAGATCCCCCAGATGCCGTCAGCAGGCGTTGTGAACCCCCAAACATCCGAGAGATGATGGACGACCCAACCATCGGCACCGTAATGGATTTTTGCTGTCCGATTTCCGGGTTCAACGAGTGTATCCATGTAGTCGAAGAGCGGTGTGTGGCATTCTGGGAGGTTACAGATTTCGGGGACCCAGTAGTTCATCTGTAGGTTAATATTGGTATGGAAGTCGCTGTTCCAAGGGGCGTTCATGTGTTCGTTCCAGATGCCTTGTAGGTTGGCGGGTAGGCATCCGGGTCGTGAGCTGCCCATAAGTAGGTAGCGCCCGTATTGGAAATAGAGGGCGACGAGCCCTGGGTCTGACGCACCTTCTTTAACAGCGTTTAGCCGTTCATCGGTAGGACAATTTTCTGCGTTTGTGGAGCCGAGGTCTAAATCGACGCGTTGGAAGAGGGATTGGTGTTCTGCGATGTGATCGGCTCGGATGGCTGCATAGGGTTTTGTATCGATATGTGCAAGGTAATCTTCACAAAGCGCGTGTGGGTTTCCACGCATATCCGTCTGGTTGACGTAGCTTGTTGCGGCGGAAAGAAAGAACGTGGCGGCATTCGCACCTGTGATAGAGAGGCTGTCGCCTTTTGACTCAACTTTTCCACCTCTGGTATCGACTTGTAGGTATGCCGAGAAGCGTACGCCATCATCACCGCACTGTCCATCGAGCCGGAGGATATTGGCGGCGATAGCTTCAACGTCAGCATCCTGTTCACGGGTCATAGTCATATCGAAAGCGACTTGTCCATCCATGTCGGATTCGACTCTGACGACGATGAGGTTATCGACTGCTGTCACAAAGACTTCTCTGGTGAAGTTGACATCGCCGCATTGATAAGTCGTCTTTGCGATACCGGTGTTGAGGTTGAGTTCGCGGCGGTAATGTGTTACACCATCGTGTGAAAAATCGAGAAACAGGTCGCCCAATGACTGGTAGGATTTGATCCGTTCTGGGACACCGAGCATTGTTTCGCTGGCAAGTGTCGTTGCCTCTTCATTTTTATCCTCGAAGAGAAGTTGTTGAACTTTTGGGAGTGCGTCCAAGGCTTTTGGGTTATTGGTATCACGGGGACCGCCATCCCAGAGGGTTTCTTCGTTAAGTTGGATGCGTTCGCGTGCGATCCCGCCGAATACCATGGCACCGAGTTTCCCGTTTCCAACCGGTAATGCGTCTGTCCAGGCTTCGGCAGGTTTCTGATACCATAAAACAAGGTTATTTGTGTTTGTCATTCATAACGTCTCCGCTGGTTTTAGTGTGGGTTCAATATAGCGATCAGGGAGATCTTGCCACGAGATATCACGCCTATTGCTAACTTAATGAAGGATAGATTCCGGTGTTCAGAGGCGTACTATGTGGGGTCGTATCACAGACGAATTCTCTGGAGTGGAAACGTTGAATAGTATAATGGCTATAAGTCTATTGCTTCGCTGGTGCAAAGTTAGGCATTTCGGCTGTTCTGATAGATGTCCCTTTCGTTCAGTTAAACCTACGTGATGAATCGATTTCTGATATCAAATTTACGTTATTATACGTAGGATTTACGAATTTTTTCATGTGTCGTTACATAATAAGTGCTGCAGGCACCAGTCCTATTACAGTTTGGACATATAATTACCATGACCATCCTTTTTTTTCTAAGTGTTCACATAGAATTTTGACGGTTTCGTGTGCCTTTATTTTTGCTGCGAGATGCAGTGGTGTCTGATCGTTGTCATTCGCTGCGCTGCGGTCTGCGCCGTTTTCAAGTAGTACGACTGCTGTTTCGGATGCATTATGCGCTGCTGCGATATGTAGCGGCGTATCACCGTGTTTGTCTTTTTTATTCACCTGTGCGCCGTTTTGTAATAGAACCGTTGCGACTTCGGACGTATTGTCCTCTGCTGCGATGTGAAGCGGTGTGAGTCCGTTATTATTCGCTGCGTTTACCTCTGCACCGTTTTCGAGTAGAACGACGGTTGTTTTATAGGCGTTGCGCCATGCCGCCCAATGAAGGAGGGTGTAACCGGACTTGTCTCTCGGATTGATATTCTTGTCGTTTTCGAGTGATATTCCATCTGCTTCATATACGTTGCGCCATGCCGCCCAATGGAGCGCGGTATCGCCATCTTCATTCCGGGCGTTTGCATCCGCTCCGTTTTCAAGTAGGATGACTGCCGTTTCATGTGCGTTGTTCCACGCTGCCCAGTGTAAGGCGATAAAGTCTTTATCATTTTTTGCGTTGACATCAGCACCATTTTCTAACAAGACGGTTGCCGCTTCGTACGCATTGTGCCATGCCGCCCAATGCAAGGGTGGATAGCCGTATTTGTCCTCTGCATTGGCATCGGCACCGTTTTCTAAAAGTGCATTTACGGCTCTGTAGGCGTTGTCGCGTGCTGCATCGTGTAGGGAAGTATAGCCGTATTTTTCGAGTCGCTTGATGCCGTTGTTGGTCTCTTTTCTTTTTGACTCGGTGTGTGCGTTGAGAACGTCCTCAGATTCTGCTGTTTCAATTCCATTTTTTTTTCGATTCAAAACAGCATCCCCCTTTTTGTGTTGGATATTTCGCCTAAGTATAACTTAAGCTGCCATTTTAAGAAAATAGAAACGCATTCAATCGGTTCAGACGAGAGAGGTTGCGTTTATCGCTGCCACGGTATGCTCCCTGCCTTCTGTGTTTCTGATCGGAACAGTTGGCTCATTTCTCTGAAGCGTGCTTTCTCTGTTTGTGCGTTGTTCGTTGTTTCGAGCGGGTCGTTTGCGAGGTCGTAGAGTTCTAAGGGTTCAAAGGGGCTGTTGTGTAGCAATTTGATGTCGCCACGCCGAATCGCGCGTTGGCACTGTCCGAGAAACTGTTGTCCACCTTCTCTGCGGACCCAGTAGAGGATGCGTTCTGAGAAGTCTTGCTGTTCGCCTTGGAGCGTCTGCCAGATTGAGCGTCCTTCGATCTCGTTAGGGATCGGCGCACCAGCCGCCTCGCAAACAGTCGGGAAGATGTCCATGAGCAGCGCGACCTGATCTGTGACGTGTCGGTCTTTTATGTACCCGGGCCACATTGCACAGGTGGGGACTCGGATACCGCCTTCATACATCTGTCCTTTTTGTCCGCGTAGTGGACCGTTGTGAGCCCCGACGTTCATTTGTCCACCATTATCGGATGTATAGATGACGAGTGTATTGGAGAGTTGGTCGGTCTTCTCGAGTGTGTCAAGTACGCGTCCGATGCCTTCATCCATGTGCTCAACGAGTGCTATATATTTTGCGCGTTGTGGTGAAATATCGGGTTCGCGTTCCTGTACGCGCGTGATCCATTCATCGGGCGGTTGGATCGGCGTGTGCGGTGCGTTGTATGCGAGGTAGAGGAAAAAGGGTTGAGACGATTGCGATTGCGCCCGAATGAACGCTGCGCTCCAATCTGAGAAGAGGTCCGTAGCGTGTCCTCTGGGGGCGATGGTATCAAATCCGTGCCGCATATAGTTTATGTCGTGTCGGAGGTGCGTGTAGTAATCGTCCATCATGTCGCCGAGGAAACCGTAAAAATGGTCGAATCCTCGTTTGCACGGATGGTTCTCCGGTTCGAGACCGAGGTGCCATTTCCCGATGAGTGCGGTACGGTAATCTTTCTGTTTCAACGCTGACGGGAGTGTAGTTGCGTCCTGTCGAAAGTAGCCCCAGTTGTTTTCGGGGTGGGTCCGAATCACACCCGGTACGCCGACTCTATCAGGATAGCGTCCGGTCATCAGTGATGCGCGACTTGGTGAACAGACGGAGGAGTTGGCGTAAAATCGGGTGAACCGCGTGCCGTTTGTGGCAATTCTGTCGATGTTTGGGGTCTGAATTGAGGGACCGTCGTGTGCCGAAATATCGCCGTAGCCGTGGTCGTCAGCGAGAATGAGAAGTATATTAGGCAATTGTGTCATAATGTTCCCGTGATTGGTGTGCGGTGGTATTAGATCAGGTGCGAGGTGTTGCTGTGAAAATGGAAATAGGTACCCACAAATTGCGTGAAGTCAGTTGTTAAACGGTGTATTGACACCACGCAATTTGCTGGATTTTTTACCGTGATTTGAGGTCTGCCCACGTGGTTGTCAGTTTACCAGAAGGCTCGACAGCCAATAGTGTCTCTAATCCGTTCTCCATCAGATCGTTAATGTCATCTTCTTCCAAGGCGACATCAAAGAGTGCGACCTCATAAAGCATACCGTTGAGGGTTTCTGAGGTGTTGTTTTCCCAGCCGCCGATGTTGACGGGTGCGTTATCTCGGGGTGCTGGTTTCCCCATCCCGCCGACAGACGCGATTTCGACACCATTTTCGTATATCTTGATGGTGTCTTTTGCGTCGTAGGTTGCTGTCATATACAGCCAAACGTCTTTCTTAACAACGCCTTGTCCCCAAGCCCCTTTCCAACCGTCTCGTGCGAAATAAGCTTCCCAGCCGGTGCCGGTACTGCTTGTCCTGAACGCGTAATTGGCGATTGTCCCATTCGCGGGTCTTTTTCCGAGGATATGTCCATAACCGTTTTCGGCTTTGTTCACAAAAGCCCATGCGGTGATTGTCCATGCATCGTCAAGGTACAGACTATCGGTGTCCGGGATGATAACTCGGTCGTTTTGCCCGTTTAAGCTCAGCGCGGGGGCACCGTCTGGTCCGTCAACCCATTTTCCGCCCTGAAGTTCACCGTGGTGCTCATAGCCGGAACTATCGTTGACAACGTTGCCTTTACCTTCGTCGAGTAGCCAAATCCCTCTTGCTGTTTCAACGTCGAGTTTCGCGTGTGCATAGACTGCGAAGGTTAGACTGATGCTGATAATCGCTAAGCAAGTTATAATGGATCTCATTTTTTCTCCTTTGCTATAGACCAAACTGTGGTTAAAATTAGCAATTACAAAACGGGTGCGGATGGTTTCAAAGAACGCACTGACTTGCGCCAATTTTGCCGTATCACTTATCGCGATTTGATGCCAGCCCATGTCGTCGCGAGTTTGCCAGTAGGTTCAACAGCCGTTATGGACGATAGTCCGTCCTCCATCAGGTTGTTTATGTCCGCTTCTGACAGTGCGACATCAAAAAGCGCGACCTCAGCGAGCATACCATCAAGCGTCTCTGAAGTGTTGTCGGTCCAACCACCGATGTTAACGTCAGTGTCATTTCGGGGTGCTGGGGCACCCATGCCGCTGACGGCACCGATTTCAGCTCCATTTTCGTAGATTGTAATGGTATCCGTGCCATCATAAGTTGCTGTCATATACAACCAGACATCTTTCTGGACGGTTCCTTGACTCCATGCCCCTTTCCAACCGTCTCGTGCATAATAGGCTTCCCAAGCCGTACCGTTGCCGCTTGTTCTGAAAGCATAATTTGCGATGGTTCCGGCTGCGGGTCTTTTTCCGAGGATATGTCCAAAACCGTTCTCTGATGCGTTGACAAACACCCATGACGTGATCGTCCACGCTTCTTCGAGGTACAGGCTATCGGCGTCTGGAATGATAACGCGATCGTCTTGTCCGTTTAAACTCAGCGCGGAAGCACCATTGGGTCCGCCAACCCATTCACCACCTTGAAGTTCGCCGTGGTTCTCGTTTCCGGACATATCGTTGATGACATTGCCGTCCCCTTCATCGAGTAGCCAAATACCCCTTGCGGTTTCGAGATCGATCTCGGCATAAGTGTGTACTGTGAGGGTCAGACTCATTGTAAGAATTGCTAAACAAGTTATAATGGATTTCATTTTCTCTCCTGAAAGTTTGGTTTGTGATAAATAAAGCATTTTGGCTGGTTAAAATTCACAATTTACGGCTCTGAATTGACCGCCTGAATTAAGGCGATGATGTATCCGAACTGGAATGCCCACGCCTGTCGGACTCTGCCGGATACGCCTTGCGGTGCTTTATCATCGGGGTGCGATGGCGCGTGGTCCGGCATCAGCATGTACGGATATTCCACATCTCGGAGGACCTGTGCAACTTTGTGCATGTCGAGGTGTCCTTCGTCGGGCCAAACCTCTTGGAAGTTGTGTAGTCCGCCGCGGATATTGCGGAAGTGAATGTTAAAAACCTTTTTCCGTTCACCGAAGTATTGGAGAATTTCATAAAATTCGGTGCCGGGATCCGCTAATCCTTCCGAGACTGTACCACAGCAGAAGTTGAACCCGTGATACGGACTCTCTGCAATCTCGGAATAGCGTTTCAATCCATCAAATATCGGGTGATTCCACCGTTCGACACCTCTTAAAATTGGGGCAGGTGGATCGTTTGGATGGCACGCCATTTGGATTTTGTTATCTTCAGCGACAGGGATCACGCGTTCGAGGAAGTATGCGATCCGATCAAACGCTTCTTCACGGCTGACCTCGCCTGCCTCTGAGCGTGCGTCGTTATCGTATTTGGAAAAGTCGAAGGTGCTGTAACGTGAACCGCCACGTCCCGGTGTGCTCTCGGTGCGTTGATGATTCAAGATACAGAAGTTGTAGTTCAAGCCTCGTAGACCTGCCGCTGCGGCATTCTCAATCATCTCGCAAACCGCATCAAGGTCTCTATCGCGCTGCGGGGCTTGCGCAAGTGTAATGCTTCTCGGAAGCCCGATATGAATCATCTCAAGGCTGACACCGGCTTCTGCTGCTTCTTCTTTGTGTCGAATCAACGTTTCGGTTTCAGTGTTTTCAACGGAGGCATCCATGTGTGTCACACCGTGCCGGACAAGGAATGCCAACTCTTTCGGAGAGGTCCCGATGCCTTGAACACCGACATGCATCTCCGCTTTTTTTGGCAGTTGTTTTCCTGTTTTATCCATTGTTTTCCGCTCCTTCAACGATTGAAGTGTTGTTTGCATTATTTTCTGTGGTATTTCCGCATTATAGCAAAATCTAAAAATTGTGTCAATTAAATTTTCTGGACAGGTGGGCGATTCTGTGTTATGCTAAGCATCACGAAATTTGATAAAGATTGCATAGTCGAGGAGAAACGATGGCAACCAACGAAGATTATACCTCGCGTGTGCCGCATTATACATTTGCGGAGACGTTGGAAGAACAAGAAGCGCAATTGGAAAAGAACCCGTTGATGCAACGGCTCAACGCGTATCGGGAAACCTATCAAGGCGATCCGCACCGTCCGATTTATCACTATATCAACCCCGAAGCGATGCTGAATGACCCGAACGGTCTCTGTTTCTGGCAGGGGCGGTGGCATCTCTTTTATCAAGCGTATCCGCCGGAAGACACACGTCAGCATTGGGGACACGCGATAAGCGACGATCTCATCCACTGGCGCGATCTACCGTACGCGATTTACCCGAACCCGGAGCGGTGCTGTTTCTCCGGTGCAACGCTTGTAGAGGAAGACCGCGTGATTGCGATGTATCACGGCACGGTCGTCGGGAATATGGTGGCGGTGTCGAGGGATCCGTTGCTCCTGAATTGGGAGAAGGTGTCTGGGCAGGCGGTTATCCCTGCGAAACACGCCGACGGTACGACCCCGGTCTACCGTGTCTTTGACCCGTGCATCTGGAAGAAGGATGGCATGTATTACTCGCTTTCCGGTGGCACACTCCCGCATGGACCTGGCGGCAAACCGATTCGTGCGAACTTCCTGCTCCGTTCAGCAGATTTAGCGAACTGGGTCTATCTACATCCGTTTGTTGAAGACGATCTGTTCACGTTGGTGGGTGATGACGGCGCGTGTCCGTATTTCTGGCCCATCGGTGACCGACATATACTCCTTTTCTTTAGCCATATAAGCGGTGGACAGTATCTGCTCGGTGATTATGATACCGAACGCGACAAATTCGTCGTGACGGCGGGTGCGAAAAACAATTTCGGGGCAGCGGCTCCTGCGGGTGTCCACGCGCCCTCTGCGACACCAGACGGTAACGGTGGACTTATCGTGATCTATAACATGAACCCAGCGAAACCGACGAAGGGTTGGAACCAGATTATGACGTTGCCGCGGCGTCTGACGCTGCTCTCCAGGGATGAAGTTGGTGTTGAACCTGCGGGTGATATTGAATCGTTGCGGTATGAACATCGACACATTGATGCGATGACGCTCCCCGCGAACGAGGAAGTTGTGCTTGAAGGTATAAACGGCAACGCGATGGAACTTGAACTCGAAATCGACCCGAAATCGGCACCGATGGTTGAGTTGAACGTCCTCCGTTCGCCACAGAAAGAGGAGTTCACCCGCATCGCGTTCTTCAGAGAACGTGGCTTACGCAACCTGAACCCTGGCGTTGATGTGCGTGATAGTTTGCTGACGATTGATTCGTCATACGCGTCGGTTGCACCGGATGTGCTTTCACGCGCGCCTGAGACTGGACCGGTCTCTATTGCCCGCGGTGAGACGCTCAAACTCCGAGTGTTTGTTGATAAGAGCGTCGTGGAAGTATTCGCTAACGGGAAGCAGTGCGTCGCGATGCGCGTCTATCCTGATAAGGAAGAGAGCGTCGGTGTATCATTGCGTTCGCAAGGACAGGCATGTGATCTCAAATCCTTAGATGCTTGGCAGATGCGGAACATCTATGTCTAACACTGCATCTACGAACCCCTCTATCCAATATGCTGCGAATCTCTATAATGTCAGAGAAGTCACGTTGCACGGTACAGCGGATCTATCGTTTTGGCAAGCGGTATTAGATGCGGAGGAACTTTTGCCGTACCATGAAAACGGTAAGGCGGTACTTTTACTGAGTGCGATAGATGCGAAGTGGCGGGGATTCAAGTTTAAGGAGTTTGTTATCGCTGTCGGTGTTTGTAACACTGAAGATGGAACGAGTTTAGATGGATACTATTTGCCGCATGCGTTTAACTCGTCCAAACTTTTGGCTTTTTCGGAGCGGGTGTTTTTCAAGACACCCTACTTTCAAGGCAACATCCGACTCCAAAACAGGATCCCTGCTTTCATCAAATTGCAGGATAGGGCAGAAGTTCTCCTCCATGCGGAAATGTCTATGCCAGATAGATCGCCGATAGTTGAATATTTGGAATGGCGAGGTCCTATTTTTTTGCCGAACAAGCGTGGTAAATTCTTTGCTATATTGTCGGGTGAAGCCGAAATTTATCCGTTTTCATCTGAAGTTGATACATTTGATATTAAGCCATCGGCAGATCATAAAATTTTTCAGCAACTGATTGAAAGTAATTTCACTGGTAGTGTTTGGGTATTGCGAAGTAAATCCCGTCACGCGAAATCGAAGACTTACAACAGGGATTTTGATATATGAAATTTGTTGATCTCTTCGCTGGGTGTGGTGGCATGACACTCGGATTCCAAAATGCTGGCTTTGAAGCAGTTGCTGCTTTTGATAACTGGGAACCGGCTATTGATGTTTATCGTGCTAATTTTGCACATAACATGCACAAAATAGATCTCGGTAATTGGCAAGAAAGTTTAGGACTCTTAAACGCATATCAATTTGATATGATTATTGGTGGGCCTCCGTGTCAGGATTTTTCGCATGCCGGTAAACGAGACGAAAGTTTGGGAAGAGCCGATTTGACTGTGAGTTTTGCACAGATTGTCGCACATACAAAACCGAAGTGGTTTGTCATGGAAAATGTGGATAGAACTGTGAAAAGTCAACGGTATCGACAGGCGGGTGAGATTCTAAGAGACGCAGGATATTCACTAACACAGCGAATTTTAGACGCAAACCAGTGTGGTGTTCCGCAAAAACGAAAAAGACTGTTTCTCATTGGTGAGTTGGGTTTATCTATTTCAATGGACAGTAGAGCTCTTGCGAGTTATTTGGACCACAATCTGGATACCAAACCGATGACAGTCCGTGATTACTTGGGGGATAGTCTTGATGTTGCCCATTACTACCGACATCCGCGCAACTATAGCCGCCGGGCAGTCTTTAGCGTTGATGAACCGAGTCCGACGGTGAGAGGCGTTAATCGTCCAATTCCGAAAACCTACAAAGCGCATCCGAAGGACACGGCACTTATTTCAGAAAAAGTGCGTCCACTCACAACGTTAGAACGAAGTTATCTCCAAACCTTTCCAAAAGGCTTTCGTTTCACTGGATCGAAAACCAATTTGGAGCAGATGATTGGGAATGCTGTACCGGTGAAACAGGCAGAGTACATTGCACGTTGCATCAACACCTACATCTCCGAAAAGGGAGACACCTTAAATCCAATTAAACAGGAATCTGTTCAGATGCTTCTATTTCGAGAATCAAAATGAACAGTTTCTGATACTAAAGTGGGACTATCCTATGCTCTATTTAACCGCTATTTTCGCGATCTACATACTGTTTCTCTCCATTCAACTAACTGCAACAGGGCAAAGTGTTGACAATATTCCCAAACCTGTTCCGCCTCCGACGACTGTGCGTGAAACTTTTAAATTGGATCCGTTTTATGTGCAATGGCTTGACGTGGAGGGACTGCCTGTTGTCGCATCGGCGAAGGTGAGTCCGTATGCGCTGAAGGAAGCGGCGTGGCTTATTCAACAGATGGTCGGGCATCGACAGGATGTGTTGCAGGCACTCGCTAAAAATAACGTACGTTTTGCTGTGATGGCATATAGCGAACTCACGACGCAGATCCCGGAACATAGCGATCTACAACCTGATTACTATTGGGACCGACGCGCACGCGGTTTAGGGTCCACGCCATCAAGACCGGCTGTGAGTTGCGGTGAGGAGAACCTGCTTAATTATGAAGGCGATCCGTATTCGACTGAGAATATTCTGGTGCATGAGTTCGCACATGCGATCCATCAGATGGGATTAAATACGGTGGATCCGAGTTTCGATGACCGTCTTAAGGTGCTGTATGATGCTGCTGTTGAAAAAGGACTCTGGGAAAATACGTATGCTATCACGAACAAGGCGGAGTATTGGGCTGAAGGGACGCAGTCTTGGTTTGATACAAACCGAGCAAACGATGACCAACACAACCATGTTGACACACGAGACAAATTGAAAGAATACGATCCCGCACTCGCTGTTCTGTTAACTGAGGTCTATGGTGATGGAGATTGGCGGTACACGCAAGCGGTGACCCGTTTAAGTCTCTCACATCTCCAAGGGTTCAATCCTGAAACGTCACCGAAGTTTGAGTGGCCCGCTGAGTTGATAGCGTTGCACGAATTTCACCAGAAGTTAAAAGACCCGAACAGCGAAGGTGGTGATAGATGGGTAGAATTGGAGGGACACAATCCGAGTTTGCTGCCGAATCTAAGGTCAGCGGATAGTCGGGTGGAAACTGCGATCATTTTCGTGAATCTCACCGAAGCCGAGATCGCGTACTATTGGGTAGATGGTGCCGGTGAGGAGCGGCACTACGGCAAGATTGCTGCGGGTGATTTTGTGAATCAGCATACATACACTGGGCATGTTTGGTTGGTCAAGGATGCCGATGGTGGTAACCTCGCTGTGTTCCGTGCTGAGGAAAAGACGGGTCGTGCGCTTTTGGATACAGCACAATCGAATTAGGAGAAATTAGGGTGAATGAAGTTATCCAGAAGGTCACTGCCTTTATTGTGCGCGAGAGGCATGGGGTTAAAGAGTTACTTGTCTTTAAACATCCGGCTGCAGGGATTCAGATTCCGGCGGGGACTGTTGAAGCAGGTGAGGACCTCGAAGCCGCTGTAAAAAGAGAGGTTTATGAGGAAACAGGGTTACAGTCTGTGGAAATTGAGGCATATCTGGGGTGTTTTGAAAATGAGTTGGCGGAAGGTGAGCGAATAATCGCAGAAACAACGCGGGTTTATATTCAACCCGATTTAAACGCGATGCCTTACAAGGAAAAACTCACGAAGGGATTGACTGTCAATTACCATTCTACACAGGAAGACTTTACGCATATTTCGTATATTAGACATTATAGCGATTTAAAAACTCGTTGTTAAAATTAACTTTCAGTATTTTATTAATTTACATTATAGTCTTTTAACCACTCTCGTAGAGGCATTTTTCCGCATTTTAAGCCAAAATGTTCTAATAAACGCGAAAAAAT